>DASWIQ010000124.1:0-2456 GCA_036397615.1 Steroidobacteraceae bacterium | reverse complement strand
CCCCTTTACAAGGCGGTGTCCACTCAGTAAAGGGGAACGTCCCCTTTAAGACCCCCGGCACCGTAAAAAGCGGCTAAATTCACGGTGTTACGGGTTGAATCGGCCGTTTTCAGGCCCCATGACCGGGGCAGGCAAAATCGGGGGCATCCGGATGCGCATGGATCGGCTGACGTCCAAATTCCAGCTCGCGCTCGCGGACGCGCAGTCGCTCGCCGTGGGCCGCGATCACCAGTTCATCGAACCCGCGCACCTGATGCTCGCGCTCCTGAACCAGGAGGGTGGCAGCGCGCGGCCGCTCCTCGACCGCGCGGGAGTCAACGTCAACCTGCTGCGCTCGCGCCTGCTCGAACAGCTCGGCCGCATTGCGAGCGTCGAAGGCACGCACGGTGACGTGCATCCTTCGAATGATCTCGTCAAGCTCCTGAACGTCACCGACAAGCTCGCGCAGAAGCGTGGCGACCAGTACGTCTCGAGCGAGCTCTTCGTGCTCGCTGCCTGCGAGGACCGCGGCGCGCTCGGCACGATCCTGAAGGATTCGGGCGCGGTGAAGGGCGCGGTGGACAAGGCGATCGCGGACCTGCGCGGCGGCGAGAAAGTGGATGACCCGAATGCGGAGGAACAGCGCGGCGCGCTCGAGAAGTTCACGCTCGACCTGACGGCCCGCGCCTCCCAGGGCAAGCTCGATCCGGTCATCGGCCGCGACGACGAGATCCGCCGCACGATCCAGGTATTGCAGCGGCGCACGAAAAACAATCCCGTGCTGATCGGCGAGCCGGGCGTCGGCAAGACCGCGATCGTCGAAGGACTCGCTCAGCGCATCGTCAACGGCGAGGTCCCCGAGGGACTGAAGAACAAGCGCATCCTCGCGCTCGACATGGGCGCATTGATCGCCGGCACGAAATTCCGCGGCGAGTTCGAGGAACGCCTGAAAGGCGTGCTGAACGACCTCGCGAAGCAGGAAGGGCAGGTGATCCTCTTCGTCGACGAGTTGCATACGATGGTCGGCGCCGGCAAGGCCGAAGGCTCGATGGATGCCGGCAACATGCTGAAACCCGCGCTCGCGCGCGGCGAGCTGCATTGCGTCGGCGCCACGACGCTCGACGAATACCGCAAGTACGTCGAGAAGGATGCCGCGCTCGAGCGGCGCTTCCAGAAAGTGCTCGTCGACGAGCCCTCGGTCGAGGACACGATCGCGATCCTGCGCGGACTGAAGGAGCGCTACGAAGTCCACCACGGCGTCGACATCACGGATCCCGCGATCGTCGCCGCCGCGATGCTCTCGCACCGCTACATCAGCGACCGCCAGTTGCCGGACAAGGCGATCGACCTGATCGACGAGGCGGCGTCCCGCATCCGCATGGAGATCGACTCGAAACCCGAGGCGATGGATCGGCTCGAGCGGCGCATCATTCAGCTCAAGATCGAGCGCGAGGCACTCAACAAGGAGAGCGACGAGAGCTCGCGCAAGCGCCTCGGCCAGCTCGAAGCGACGCTCGCCGGCCTCGAGCGCGAATTCGCGGACCTCGAGGAGATCTGGAAGGCCGAAAAGGCGGCCCAGCAGGGTGCCGCGCACATCAAGGAAGAGCTCGAGCGCGCGAAGACCGGGTTTGAGGCCGCGCGCCGCGCGGGCGATCTCGCACGCATGGCGGAACTCCAGCACGGAACGATCCCGAAGCTCGAGAAGCGCCTCGCCGACGCCCACACGGCGGAGACGAAGGCGCCGCAGCTCGTCCGCACGGAGGTGGGCGAAGAGGAGATCGCCGAGGTCGTCTCGAAGTGGACCGGCATCCCGGTCTCCAAGATGCTCGAGGGCGAACGCGACAAGCTGCTCAAGATGGAGCAGGCGATCGCCGCGCGCGTGGTCGGGCAGACCGAAGCGGTGCGCACGGTGTCGGACGCGATCCGCCGTTCGCGGGCGGGGCTTGCGGACCCGAACCGGCCGAACGGCTCCTTCCTGTTCCTCGGCCCGACCGGCGTCGGCAAGACCGAGCTCTGCAAGGCTCTGGCCGAGTTCCTGTTCGACACCGAGGAAGCGCTGATCCGGATCGACATGTCGGAGTTCATGGAAAAGCATTCGGTCGCGCGTCTGATCGGCGCGCCGCCCGGCTATGTCGGCTACGAGGAAGGCGGCTACCTGACGGAAGCCGTGCGCCGACGGCCGTACTCCGTGATCCTGCTCGACGAAATCGAGAAGGCGCACGCCGACGTCTTCAACGTGCTGCTCCAGGTGCTGGACGACGGCCGCCTGACGGACGGACACGGGCGCACCGTGGATTTCCGCAACACCGTCGTCATCATGACGTCGAATCTCGGCTCGCAGGTGATCCAGGAGCTGGCCGGCGAGGAAAACTACGACCGCATGAAGCGCGCCGTGCTCGAAATCGTCGGGCAGCATTTCCGGCCGGAGTTCATCAACCGCATCGACGACATCGTCGTGTTCCATCCGCTCGCGCGCG
>DASWIQ010000123.1:0-33960 GCA_036397615.1 Steroidobacteraceae bacterium | reverse complement strand
CTCTCCAACGCAGTCGCCGTCGTCGTTTGCGAGGCCTGGCGCCAACTCGGCTTCCCGGGCGGCGTGTAGCCACGATTACGTCGGGCGAGTTGCGCTGGCCGGGACTCTGGCTCGCTCGCGCCGCCGGAACTTACGCGCTCGCTTGCCACCCCGCCCGCCACGGCCAACCCGCCGTCCCGTCGACCGCGCGGGACCGTGGGCTGCGAGTGATCGTGCCTGACGCAGCGACTGACGGGCTAGGCGTTTAGCTTGCTGTGACCGCGGCTGTAGCCGAAATAGATCGCGAAGCCGATCAGGATCCAGCCGCTCATCCAGTGCCAGTTGTCAATGAACGCCCGGCCGAACAGCCACAGGCAAGCCGCTGCACCCAGGACACAAATCACTGGCGCCCAGGGAACCCGGAATGCGCGAGGCAGGTCCGGGCGCGTGCGGCGCAGGATCAGAACGCCGACGCAGACCGTCGCGAACGCGAGCAACGTGCCCATCGACACCAGGTCGCCCAGTACGCCGATCGGCAGCAGGCCCGCAAGGATCACGGCGGTCGTGCCGACGATCACGGTGCCGACATGCGGCGTGCGGTACTCGGGATGGATGCGTCCGAAGATCGGCGGAATCAGGCCGTCCCGCGCCATCGAGTAGAAGATTCGCGGCTGGCCCAGCATCATGACGAGGATCACAGAGGTGAGTCCGGCGATCGCGCCGATCTCGACGACTGATTTGAGCCACAGCAGGCTTGGATAGTGCTCGAGCGCGGTGGCGACCGGCCTCGGCGTGCCGAGCAGGTTGTACGGCATGATGCCGGTCATTACCGCCGACATCGCGATGTAGATCAGCGTGCAGATGAAAAGCGAACCTAGGATGCCGATCGGCATGTCGCGTTGCGGGTTCTTCGCCTCCTGTGCCGCGGTCGAGACCGCGTCGAATCCGATGTACGCGAAGAACACGACGCTCGCGCCGCGCACCACGCCATCGAAGCCGAAGCGCCCCGGGCCCTCCGGCTCCGGGATGAATGGCATCCAGTTGTCGGGATTCACGTACTGCAGCGTGAAGGCCATGAACAGCAGGATTACGCCGACTTTGATGAGCACGATCACGGCATTGACCGTCGCCGACTGCGTGATGCCGCGATAGCAGAGTGCGGCGACCCCGACGACGATCGCGACCGCGGGCAGATTGATGAGCGCACCGGTCGGCACGAGCCGGCCCTGGACGACGTTGAGCGGCGCGTTGGTGAGCGCCGCCGGCAGGCTGAGCGAAACACCGACTGCATTGCCGATCGACTCGAGCAACCCGGTGAAATATCCCGACCAGCCGACAGCCACCGTCGCCGCGGCGAACGTGTACTCGAGGACGAGGTTCCAGCCGATGAACCAGGCGACCACTTCGCCCAGCGTGGCGTAGGCGTAGGAATAGGCGCTTCCGGAGACCGGCAACATGGCGGCAAATTCCGCATAACAGAGACCGGCAAATGCGCAGGCAATGCCGGCCATTACGAAGCTCAGGATGATCGCCGGTCCCGCGTAGTTGGCAGCGGCATTGCCCGTCATCACGAAAATGCCTGCACCGATCACCGCGCCGATGCCGAGCAGAACGAGATGACGTGCGGTCAACGCGCGCTTCAGCGTGATCTCGCCGGGCGCCGCGGCCTCGGCTTTCACCATTGCCGCTACTGGCTGGGTGCGAAACAGGCTCATGCGCGATTCCCCCTGCGAAACCGTGTCGGACTCTAACCCAGGCGCCAGTTGATTGCGAGAGTCGCCACCGCGCTCATTTGCGAAGGTCCTCATCGAGGAATGGCGCGAACAATTCGATGAGAGCCGCGTAGACTTTCGGGGAACCGGCGATGAGATTGCCGCCGTCGCGATAGTCGCCGCCCGCGAGTGTGCCAACGCGTCCGCCGGCTTCGCTGATGAGCAGGTTGCCGGCGGCCGTATCCCAGGGCGACAGGCCAACCTCCCAGAATCCGTCGATGCGCCCCGCGGCGACATAGGCGAGATCGAGCGAGGCTGCGCCGGGCCGTCGCACTCCGGCGGTCGTGTCCATCACGCGCTCGAGCATTTCGAGATAGGGCTTGAGCCAGCGCCGGTTCTCGCGGAACGGAAACCCCGTTCCGATCAGCGCACCCTCGAGTCCCGGGCGTTGCGACACGCGCAGCCGCCGCCCGTCGAGCTGCGCACCTTCGCCGCGTGCGGCCGTGAAGAGCTCGCCACGCAACGGGTCGAGCACGACACCGATCTCCGGGCGGTCACGGTGGCGGCAGGCAATCGACACGGCGAATTGCGGAAAGCCATGCAGGAAATTCGTCGTTCCGTCGAGCGGATCGATGATCCAGGTGTAATCGTCGCCGCGCTGCTCGCCGCTCTCCTCGGCAAGGAAGCCGTGCGACGGATAAGCCTTCCTGATCGTCGCGATCAGCACCTGCTCGGCCGCGCGGTCCACCTCGCTCACGAAGTCGTTGCGGCTCTTCTCGCTGACAGTGACGCCGCCGACGCGGTCGAGATTGCGGACGATCGTCTCGCCCGCGCGCCGCGCGGCGCCGACCGCAATGTTGACCAGGGGGTGCATGACTTAGAATACCAGCAACCATCCCGGAATCGCGATGTCCTCCGCCATTCGAATCGTGCTCGTAGACACCAGCCATCCGGGCAACATCGGTGCGAGCGCGCGCGCGATGAAGAACATGGGGCTTGATTCCCTCGTTCTCGTCCGCCCGCAGTCGCATCCCGATCCGGCGGCGATTGCGCGCGCATCGGGCGCGGGCGATCTGCTGGAGCGTGCGCGCATCGTTGCGACAGTGGACGAGGCGATTCACGATTGCGGTCTCGTCCTCGGCACCACCGCGCGTCAGCGCAGCGCGAACTGGCGCGTCGTCGACGCACGCGGCGGCGCGGTCGAACTCGTCGCGGGCACGAGATCGCGTCCCGCGGCGGTCCTGTTCGGCGGCGAAAGGAATGGTCTCGCCAACGACGAGATCGCGCGTTGCCACGGCTTGATCCGCATCCCCGCCGCCCCGGAGTACGAATCGCTGAATCTCGCGCAAGCCGTGCAGATCGTGTGCTACGAGATCCTGATGGCGTCGCAGCTTGCCGACGCGCAGCCGGCGGTGGCCCGCGTACCGGATCTTGCGTCGGCGGACGAAATGCTGGCGCTCCATGTCCACCTGGGCCAGGTTCTCCGCGCGGCCGGGTTCATGCACGAAGGCAATGCCGCCCAGCTCGGTGCGCGGCTCGAGCGCCTGTTCGCGCGCGCGCTGCCGGACGACGGCGAAGTGCGGATCCTGCGCGGGATGCTTGCCGCGATCGAACGCGGGCTGCGGCCCGCGGAATGATTCCTGTGGTCGCTACGCAGCCGATCTACCTGGACCATGCGGCGACTGCGCCGGTCGATCCACGCGTTGCAGCGGTCATGAGTGAGTGCCTGTCCGACCCGGCACTGCAGGCCAATCCAGCGTCCGCCCACGCGCCGGGCCGTGATGCCGCTCTCCGCATCGAGATCGCGCGCCGGCAAGTCGCCCGCCTGATCAACGCGCCGCCGGAATCGGTCGTGTTCACTTCCGGTGCGACCGAGAGCGTCAATCTCGCGATCCTGGGCGCCGCGCGCGCGGCCGGTCGAGGCCGTCGTCACGTCGTCACATCGCGTGTCGAGCATCGCGCCGGCCGCGACGCATGCGGTCAGCTCGAGCGCGAGGGATTCGAAGTGACCTGGCTGAAGCCCGACGTCGAGGGCCGCATCGATCCCGGCGAGGCCGCGGCCGCAATCCGGCCGGACACGGCGCTCGTGTCCCTGATGCATGCGAACAACGAGACGGGCGTGGTGACAGACGTCGATGCCGTGGCTGCCGCATGTCGCGAGCGCGGCATCATTTTTCACACCGACGCGGCGCAGAGCGCAGGAAAGTTACCGATCGACGTCATCTCTTCGGGTGTCGCGCTCCTGAGCTTCTGCGCACACAAGCTCGGTGGACCGAAAAGCGTCGGGGCGCTCTACGTGCGCCGGCGCCCGCGGCCGCCGCTGCAGGCACTGCTCTTTGGCGGCGGCCATGAGGGCGGATTGCGCTCAGGCACGATGGCCACCCATCAGCTCATCGGTTTCGGTGCCGCCTGTGAGCTCGCTTTCACCGCGCTTGCGGTGGAACCGGCGCGGATCCGGGAGCTGCGCGAACGCCTCTGGCTCGCCCTGCAACCGGCGGCGCCGCTCTGGCGAAACGGCGCCTGCGAACCGTCGGTGCCCGGGATCCTCAACGTCGGCTTCGCCGGCATCGAGGGCGAGAGCCTGTTGCTCGAGCTGGACGGCACTCTCGCAGTGTCGAGCGGAGCGGCCTGCAGTTCGGCAACCGCGGCGCCGTCCTACGTCCTGCGCGCGCTCGGGCGCACGGATGTTGCGATCCAGGCGTCGCTGCGCCTCAGCCTCGGCCGGGGAACGAGCGCCGCAGAAGTCGACCGCGCGGCACGACTGATCGTCGACGGCGTCAAGCGGCTGCGTGCCGCGCTGCCCGCGGGCGCGCTGGAGCGCATCGCATGAATCGCGAGTCGGCGCGCTATTCGCCGCGCGTACTCGAGTTGTTCGCGCGATTGCCGGGCGCGGGACCGCTGCCGCCAGGCCCTGGACGGCAAGTTGCGGGCGAGGCGATCGCCCTCGATCGCGGCGCCTGGGTCCGCTTCGACGCGCGCATCGAGGCGGGGCGCATCGCGGATTGCGTGTTTCGCGCATGGGGCTGTCCGCATACGCTCGCGGCCGCGGCCTGGGTTGCGGCGGAAGTTCGGATGCGCGCGGTGATGGACTGCGCGTCGATTGACGCGCCGCGCCTCGCGCGGGAACTCGACGCGCCGGCGGAGAAAATGGGGCGGATGCTGGTCGTCGAGGATGCGCTCGGAGCGCTGCTCGAGCACGCGCGTGCGGTACAATAGCCGGCACCCATGGCAATCACCCTCACATCCGCCGCTGCAGATCGCGTACGCCACTTTCTCGCCGAGCGCGGGCACGGCGTGGGATTGCGGCTCGGCGTGCGCAAGACTGGTTGCTCGGGCTTCGCCTACGTCGTGAATTACGCGGACGAGGTCGAACCGGGCGACCGTGTGTTCGACAGCCAGGGTGTGCGGGTCCTCGTGGACGCCGAGAGCTACGAGCTCATCGACGGTACCGAAGTCGATTTCGTGCGCCACGGGCTCAATGAGGCCTTTCGTTTCCGCAATCCCAACGTGCGCGGCGAATGCGGCTGCGGCGAGAGCTTCAGCGTCTGATTTTTCCTTTCAATTCGGGCACTTCCGTGCTCGTCGCGATTGCCGTGGGACATGAGCAGGGGCTAGAATGCGCGGCTGATTTCGTCGCCCCGCGAGGCTGAGGATCCCATGGCGCTCGAGCGTACCCTTTCCATCGTCAAGCCGGACGGCGTGGCCCGCAACCTGATCGGCGACGTCTATGGTCGCTTCGAGAAGGCGGGTCTTCGCATCGTTGGCGCACGCATGCTTCATCTCACGCAATCCCAGGCCGAGGGGTTCTACGCCGTCCACCGCGAACGGCCGTTTTTCCGCGACCTGTGCGTCTACATGACTTCCGGTCCCGTGATGGTGCAGGTGCTCGAAGGGGATTCGGCGGTCGCGCGAAATCGCGAAATCATGGGCGCGACCGATCCGAAGAAAGCCGCCGCCGGCACGATCCGGGCGGACCTCGCAACGAGCATCGAGGAGAACGTGGTGCACGGGTCCGACACCGCGGAGAACGCCTCGCGCGAGATCGCCTATTTTTTTGCCGAGACCGCGCTCTGCGCGCGCACCCGTGTCTGAAGAACGCACAAACCTGCTCGGAATGACGCGCGCGGAGCTCGAGGCATTCGTTGGCCTGCGCGGCGCGAAGCCGTTTCGCGCCCGCCAGCTGCTCAAGTGGATCTACCGCCGCGGCGAAGCGCAGTTCGAGCGAATGACCGACCTCCCCAAGGATTTCCGGGCGGCTCTCACACAGGTCGCTTGCGTCAGCGTGCCGGAAATCGTGAGTGAGCGCACGGCCGCGGACGGCACGCGCAAGTGGCTGCTGCGGATGCCCGGAGCGAATGCCGCGGAACAGGTCATAGAAACCGTTTTCATACCCGAGCCCGGCCGGGGCACGCTCTGCATCTCGAGTCAGATCGGCTGTGCGCTCGATTGCTCCTTCTGCGCAACCGGCCGTCAGGGATTCAATCGCAACCTGACGGCGGCGGAGATCATCGGCCAGGTCTGGCTCGCCAACCGTGAGCTTGGATACGACCCGGACGGCGAGCGCATCGTCACGAACGTCGTCCTCATGGGCATGGGCGAGCCGCTCGCGAACTACAGGAACGTGCTGCCGGCCGTGCAGCTCATGCTGGACGACCTCGGATACGACCTTTCGCGCCGCCGCGTGACGCTTTCGACCTCGGGGCTGGTGCCGCAGATCTACCGCCTCGCCGAAGTCTGCAATGTCGCGCTCGCAGTATCCCTGCACGCGCCGAACGACCGCCTGCGGGACGAACTGGTGCCGATTAACCGCAAGCACCCGATCGCGGGACTGCTCGAGGCATGCTGGCATTACCTCGAACGTCAGAACGGCCGCAGCGTCACCTTCGAGTACACGATGCTGGACGGCGTCAACGACCGGCCGGAACACGCGCGGGAACTCGCCGTGCTGCTCCGCGGTCATGATGCGAAAGTGAATCTCATTCCGTTCAACACATTTCCGGGCACGAAGTATCGTCGTTCGCCGGCGGAAACGATCCGCCGGTTTCGCGACCTGCTGGTGCAGGGAGGCGTCATGGCGACGATACGGCGGACACGCGGCGACGACATCGATGCGGCCTGCGGCCAGCTGCGCGGGCAGGTGCTCGATCGGACGCAGGTCAGGCTCGGGAGCAAGCGTTTCAGCCTTGCGGTGCGCGGATGACGTCCCGGTTCGCGGCGATCGCCCTGGCATGCGTCGTGGCGGCGACCGCACAGGCTCAATCGCAGTCGGAGGGCCCCGATCCGATCCTGGAGGCCGGCAAGATCAACGCGCGGCTCGCGATGGAATACCTGAAGCGCGATCAGCTTCAGGTCGCGCAGGAAAAGGTCGAAAAAGCGCTCGCGCAGAATCCGAAGGACGTCAACGTCCAGTTGGCCGCCGGCCTCGTCTACGAACGCCTGCATGAGATGAAGCGAGCCGAGAAGCACTTCCGGCAGGCGGTCCGCAGCGATGCCGCGAGCCCCGAGGCCCAGAACGCGCTTGGCGCGTTCCTGTGCCGCAACGAGGAGCAGGAAAAGGGCGAGGAGATGTTCCTCAAGGCCGCCCGGAACCAGATCTACCGGACGCCCTACGTCGCGTACACGAATGCGGGTGTCTGCGCGCGCAGCGCCGGCAATCTGGAGCGGGCCGAGCAGTACCTTCGAATGGCGCTCGCGTCGCAGGTGGACTACCCCGAGACCTATGCCCAGCTCGCGGGCGTGCTGCACGATCGCGGCAACGATCTTCAAGCGCGCGCATTCGTCGAGCGCTTCCTGGCGATCGCACCGGCGAATCCCGACATGCTCCTGCTCGGCCACAACATCGAGCAGGCGCTCAAGGATGGTGATGCCGCGGCCGCGTTCAGCACGCGGCTCCGCAAGGAGTTCCCGAATTCGGAGCAGGCGCGCGCCCTCGCGGACATGGAACGCCGGAATCGCGGATGAATGCGAGGCCCGCCGGCAGCTCGCCGGGTGTGCGGCTGCGTGCCGCCCGCGAAGCGCGCGGTCTTTCGATCGAAGAAGTCGCAGACCGGCTCCGGCTCAACGCGGCGCTCGTCCTCGCCATGGAACAGGACCGGCTCGCGCTCCTCGGCGCGCCGGTATTTGCCCGCGGGCACCTTAGAAATTACGCGGCGCTGGTCGGCGCCCCGGAGGAGGAAGTCATGGCGGCTTGCGATCCGGCCGACGTGCCCGAGCCGACATTTCTCCCGGCGCTCGATCGTCGTCCGCTGCCGCCCGGCCGCGCCCGTTGGATCTGGCCGGCCGCGGCCGCGGCGATCGTGACTGCGGTTGCCGCCGCCGTCTGGTGGATGACCCGAAACTAGACCATGGCTAGAAAACTCCAGGCCGTCCGCGGCATGAATGACCTGCTCGCGGACCAATTGCCCTATTGGCAGCGGATCGAGCACGTGGCACGCGAGCTGTTCGCGGATTACGGCTATCGTGAAATGCGGGTGCCTCTCGTCGAGCACGCCGAGCTTTTCCAGCGCTCGATCGGGGAGCACACGGACATCGTCGAGAAGGAGATGTACAGCTTCGACGACCGGGGCGGCGACCGGCTGAGCCTGCGGCCGGAGGCGACCGCGGGGCTCGTGCGGGCGGCGATCGAGCACGGACTGCTGCACAACCAGAAGCAGCGCCTGTGGACCGCGGGCCCGATGTTCCGGCACGAGCGGCCACAGCAGGGGCGCTACCGGCAATTCCACCAGATCGACTGCGAGGCGTTCGGCTATGCCGGACCGGACATCGACGTCGAAGTAATCCAGCTTTCGGCGCGCCTCTGGCGAAAGCTCGGGATCTCGAACGTGAGTCTCTCGGTAAACTCCCTCGGCACGCCGGAATCCCGCAAGGGCTACCGCGCGCTGCTCGTCGAGTACCTTGGCGGTCGCCGCGCGGATCTCGACGCGGACAGCCTGCGCCGTCTCGAGACGAATCCGCTCAGGATCCTCGATTCGAAGAATCCCGTGATGCGTGACGTGATCGGCCGTGCCCCGCGGCTCGTCGATCATCTGGATCCCGAGTCGCGGCGCCATTTCGACCGGTTACTGGAGCTGCTCGCGGGCTGCGGCATCGACGCGGAAGTCGATCCACGCTTGGTGCGCGGTCTCGACTACTACTCACGTACCGTATTCGAATGGCGGAGCGGTGCTCTGGGTTCGCAGGATGCCGTCTGTTCGGGCGGCCGCTATGATGGCCTGGTCGAACTCCTGGGCGGAGAGCCCACGCCGGCGATCGGCTGGGCCCTCGGCATCGAGCGGATCGTAAGCCTGATGCAGGCCGCCGGCCTGCCGGCGCCGGACTCCGTTCCGGCCGTCTACATGGTCCTGTCCGGCGAGGGCGCCGAACGCGCCGGCCTCGCGCTCGCCGAGCACCTGCGGGACGCGCTGCCGGGCGCGGGCGTGATGGTCAACATGGAAGGCGGCAGCTTCAAGGCGCAGCTGAAACGCGCCGACAAGAGCGGCGCCGCGCTCGCGCTCATCATCGGCGACGACGAGGCCGCGAAAGAAGTCGTGGCCGTCAAGTGGCTGCGCAAGGAAGCGGCGCAAGTGGAATGGGCCTGGGGCGAATTGCCGCGGCGGCTGGCCGAGGAGCTGCGTCCGGGCGAGCAGGCGGGGAATGACAATGGTCGATGAGTATCTTTCCGAACGCGAGCAAGCCGATCAGCTGCGGCAATGGCTGCGCGAGAACTGGATCTGGATCGTCGCCGGGGTCGCCCTGACTCTCGGCGGCTACTACGGCGTCCGCTGGTGGGAATCGCGCCAGGCCTCGCGTTCGCTCGAAGCAGGACAGCGATTCGCGGCGATGCTCGATGCGATCGGCAGCAACCGGCGCGACGAGGGGCTGCGCATCGCGGGCGAAGTCACCGGCGAGTACGCCGACACGCCATACGCCGACCAGGCGACGCTCGTGCTCGCGCGGCTCGACGTCGATTCCGGAAATCTGGCGGGTGCCGAGAAGCGTCTCGCAGCGATCGCGAAGGACTCGAGGGATCCGGACCTTCGACTGGTGGCTCGACTGCGTCTCGCGCGCGTGCAGCTCGCGCAGGGCCGCTACGACGACGCGTTGGCGACGCTCCATGCCGTCACCGAAGCCTCGGCCGGACCGCGGGTCCTGGAGCTCGAAGGTGACGTGAAGCTGGCGCAGGGGGACAAGAAGGCCGCGCTTGAAGCCTGGCGCAAGGCGCAGGCCGCTGTGGCCGCAAGCCCGGACGGCGCGGGCCAGCTCGATGCGGAACTTCTGCAACTGAAGATCGACGAACTGAGCGCGGCGCAGGCGACGGAGTAAGGCATGCGAATGAAACGGATCGTGGCGTTTGCAGGCCTGGCGCTCCTGGCAGCCGCCTGCAGCAAAGACAAGGAAATCGCGCCGCCCGCGGAGCTCGTGGATTTCGATCCGCTCGTCCGCATCGACCGGGTCTGGAGCACGGGCACGAAAGGCGGGGATGACGTGCTGCGCCTCGGCCTGCGGCCCGCAGTCGATGGCGATCGGGTTTACGTCGCGGGCCATGGCGGCGACGTTCAGGCGCTCGAGCTCGCGAATGGTCGCGACATCTGGCGCGCGGACACGGAACTCGAACTCGCCGGCGGTCCCGCCGTGGGCGAGGGCCTCGTCGTCGTCGGCAGCTCCGACGGACAACTCATCGCATTGGATTCACAGACCGGCGCCAAGCGCTGGCAGGTCGCGACCGGAGGCGAAGTGCTCACCGCGCCCTCGGTTGCGAGCGGACTGGTCGTCGTACGAACCGTCGACGGGCGCCTGCGCGGACTTCGCGTCGCGGATGGCGCGGAAGCATGGTCCTACGAGCAAGCGGTCCCGAGGCTCTCCTTGCGCGGCAACGGGGCGCCGGTCATCAGTGGCGACATGGTGCTGGCCGGCCTCGACAACGGAAAAGTCGTCGCACTGTCGCTCGCGACCGGCGAGCTCCTGTGGACGACGACGGTCGCTCCCTCGCACGGGCGCACGGAGATCGAGCGCCTCGTGGACATCGATTCGCCCGTGCGTGTCAGCGGCAGCGACGTGTTCGTCGTCGGCTACCAGGGTCGCATCGCGATGCTCGCCCTCGACTCCGGTCAGATCTGGTGGGGCCGCGACCTGTCGAGCAACCGTGGTCTCACAGCAGACGCCGAGACGCTTTACGTCACGACTGCCGAGAGTTCGGTCGTTGCGCTCCGCCGCCGCGACGGCACGCCCGTCTGGACCCAGGAAAGCCTGCTGCGCCGCTCGGTGACGGCACCCGCTCTCTCGGGCAATGCGCTCGTCGTGGCGGATTTCGACGGCTACCTGCACTGGCTCGATGCCGCAAGCGGGAAACTGCTTGCGCGCGGCAAGTCAGGCAAGGGACGGGTCAGCAATGCGCCGATCGCGGCCGGCGATCTGCTCCTCCTTCAGACGGATTCCGGCGAAGTCCAGGCCTGGCGCGCGGAACCCCGCGGCTAGCGCATGCCATGCTTCCTGTCGTCGCCCTCGTCGGCCGGCCGAATGTCGGCAAGTCGACGCTCTTCAATGCGCTGACCGGCACGCGCGACGCGCTCGTCGCCGACATCCCGGGAGTCACGCGCGATCGCAAGTACGGCTATGGCCGGAGCGAGCCGCATCGATTCATCGTCGTCGACACCGGCGGACTCGTCGAAACACCGCGCGGCGTGCAGGAACTCATGGCGCAGCAGACCCGGCGGGCGATCGAAGAGGCAGACCGAATCGTTTTCCTGGTCGACGGCCAGAGCGGCCCCGACGCTTCGGACCGCTTCGTCGCCGACGTGCTTCGCCGGAGCGGAAAGCCGGTGACGATCGCGGTCAACAAGAGCGAGGGCCGCGATGCCTCGGTCGTGATCGCCGAGTTCCATGGCTTCGGATTCGGCGAGCCGCAGGCCGTTTCGGCCGCCCACCGCCAGGGAATCGACGACCTGATGGACACGGCGCTGGCCGGAATTGCGCCGTCCAGCGCGGATGTCGCCGCGGAATCCGAGCGCGCAATCCGCGTGTGCGTGGTGGGCCGCCCGAATGTCGGAAAGTCAACCTTGATCAACCGCCTGCTCGGCGACGAAAGGCTGATCACCTTCGACGAGCCGGGAACCACGCGCGATGCCGTGGAGGTGCCCTTCGAGCGCGACGGCCAGGCCTACGTCCTCATCGACACCGCGGGCGTCCGGCGGCGTTCGCGGGTCGACGAGGGTGTCGAGAAATGGAGTGTTATCAAGACGCTGCAGGCAATCGATGACGCGCATGTCGTGATCGGCGTGGTCGACGCGCGCGATGCGGTCGCCGAACAGGATGCGACGCTGTTCGGCATCGTCGCCGAGCGCGGCAGGGCACTCGCAATCGGCGTCAACAAGTGGGACCACGTCGCGCCAGGGCAGCGGGACGAGATTCGCTCGCAGCTCGCGCTTCGCCTGCGTTTCCTCGATTTTGCACCGGTGCATTTCATCTCGGCCCTGCACGGAAGCGGCGTCGGCGAGTTGATGGATGCGGTCCGGGCCGCACACGCGGCGGCGATGCGCGAGATGCCGACTCCGGAACTGACCCGCGTGCTGGAGGCGGCAATCCGCCAGCATCAGCCGCCGCTCGTCCGCGGCCGGCGCATTCGCCTGCGCTATGCGCACCAGGGCGGGCGCAATCCACCGGTCATAGTGATTCACGGCGCCCAGGCCGAACGGACGCCCGAGGATTACCGCCGTTTTCTCGTCAACTGCTTCCGCGAAGCGTTCAGGCTCTCGGGCACGCCGGTGCGCGTCGATTTCCGGAGCGAAGACAATCCGTTCGCCGGCCGCCGCGATAAGCTGACGCCTCGACAGCGGCGCACGCGTCAACGCAGAACTCGGCGCGAGCGGACATGAATTACCCCTTGCGGCCGCCGACGCGGGCGCGGAGCCGCCCCCGCGCCAGCCGTGCCTCGATCTCCGTTCCGGCCGGTGCTTGCGCCGCATCCGTCACGATCGCGCCGGTCGACGCGAGCGTGACGATCGCGTAGCCGCGCCCGAGCGTCGCGAGCGGGCTCGTCGCCTGCAGACCGCGGGCGGACGACTGAAGCCTCCCGCTCGCAACCGCCAGGCAGTGTTTCAGCGCAGGCGTGAGGCGCGCCCGTGCGTGAGCGATGCGTTGAAGCAGGGCGGTAATGCGCGAGGCCGGCGAATGGATCTCGAGTTCCGCCCGGAGGCGCAGCAATTGCTGGTTGCGCCCGACCGCGCCGCGCCGCGCGGCGGCATGGGCACGCGTCTGAAGCTCATCTAGCCGCTGCGCGCGCTGGGCGATTGCCTGCGCGGGGTGGAACGCGGTCAGCCGGCGCGCGCCGCGCGTGAAGGCCTCACGGCGCTCCCTGAGTGCGCGCAGGGAGGCTGCAGCGAGTCGCCGCATCGTCACTTCGAGGGACGCGAGCCATGCACCGGCGTCCGGGACTGCGAGTTCGGCGGCCGCGGACGGCGTCGGCGCCCGAACGTCGGCAACGAAATCCGCGATCGTGAAGTCGATCTCGTGGCCGATGCCGCAGATCACCGGGAGCGTAACGTCCGCGAGTGCGCGCGCAAGCGTCTCTTCATTGAAGGCCCAGAGGTCCTCCAGCGATCCGCCGCCGCGCACCACCAGGAGTACGTCGACTTCCGAGCGCCGATCAGCAAGGGCGAGCATGGCCGCAATGTCCCGTGCCGCTCCGGCGCCCTGCACGGGAACCGGATAGATGAGGACCGGAATCGCGGGACAGCGGCGCCTCAGGACATGCAGCACGTCGCGAAGCGCGGCGCCGGTCGCGGAGGTCACGATGCCGATTCGTCGAGGGAAGCGGGGCAGCGCGCGCTTGCGGGCGGCGTCGAACAGGCCTTCGGCGGCGAGCTTCAGCTTGAGCGCCTCGAAGCGCCGTCGGAGTTCGCCCTCACCGGCTTCTTCGAGGTGGTCGGCGACCAGCTGGAACTCGCCGCGCGCCTCGTAGAGCCCCACACGGGCCCGGAGCAGGACCTGCATGCCGTCGCGCGGCGCGAATCGCACTGCGAGGTTGCGCTGGCGGAACATGGCGCAGCGCACCTGGGCGTCTTCGTCCTTCAGCGTGAAATACCAGTGGCCAGAAGCTGGGCGCGAGAGGTTTGAGAGCTCTCCGGTGATCCAGAGCGACGGAAAACCGGCCTCCAGGAGCCCGCGCGCCTCGCGGTTCAGGCGGCTGACCGTATAAATGTCACGCTGCGCTTGGATCCGACCGCCGGTTCCGGTGGTGACGTCTGCCATGCGGTGATGCTAAGCGACCCGTTCCCGCATGCGCCACTTACAACTGGCCGGGTGGCGTCGTACAATGCGCCGCTTCATTCGGACCGTCCCGGGAATGCCGGCCATGCGCATCGTCCAGGAAGCACTCACCTTCGACGACGTCCTGCTCGTTCCGTCGTATTCGGACGTACTGCCGCGCGAGGTCGACCTGTCGACGCGCCTGACCCGCGGCATTCGCCTCAATCTGCCCTTCGTTTCCGCGGCCATGGACACGGTCACGGAGGCGCGGCTGGCCATCACGATCGCCCAGGAAGGCGGGATCGGGATCATCCACAAGAACATGCTGGCGGCCGACCAGGCGCGCGAGGTCGGCCGCGTCAAGAAGCACGAAAGCGGCGTCATCAAGGACCCGATCACGATTCGCCCCGACGCGACGATTCGCGAGGTCATCGCGCTCACGCGCGCCAAGGGAATCTCCGGCCTGCCGGTCACCTCCGACGGCAACCAGGTGGTTGGAATCGTCACGCATCGCGATATCCGCTTTCAGGAGCAGCTCGACCTGCCGGTGTCGAAGGTCATGACGCCGCGCGAGAAGCTCGTGACCGTGCGCGAGAACACGCCGCGGGAAGACGTTTTGCAGCTCCTGCACCGACATCGCATCGAGAAAGTGCTGGTCGTCGACGACGGCGGATACCTGCGCGGCATGATCACGGTGCGGGACATCCAGAAGGCGCGCGATTTCCCGCGCGCCTGCAAGGACGAGCACGCGCGGCTGCGCGTCGGCGCGGCAGTCGGCACCGCGCCGGATACGCTCGAGCGCGTCGCCGCGCTCGTGGACGCCGCGGTCGATCTCGTGATCGTCGACACGTCGCACGGGCACTCGAAGGGCGTGATCGCGATGGTGAGCCGCATCAAGCAGGCGCACCCGCAGCTGCAGGTGATCGCCGGCAACATCGTGACGGCTGACGGTGCGAAGGCGCTGGTCGATGCGGGCGCCGATGCCGTCAAGGTGGGCATCGGTCCCGGCTCCATCTGCACGACACGCGTGATCGCGGGCGTCGGCGTGCCGCAGATCACGGCGGTCGCGACGGTCGCGGAAGCGCTTGCGAAGAGCGACGTGCCGCTCGTCTCCGACGGCGGCATCCGCTACTCGGGAGACGTCGCCAAGGCGATTGCGGCCGGCGCCCATGCGGTCATGATCGGCGGGCTCTTCGCGGGCACCGAGGAATCGCCGGGGGAGGTCGAACTCTACCAGGGCGCATCCTACAAGTCCTACCGCGGCATGGGCTCGCTCGGCGCGATGGCGCAGCGTCACGGTTCAAGCGACCGGTACTTCCAGGACACCGTCGAGGAGCTCGAAAAGCTGGTGCCCGAGGGCGTGGAGGGCCGGGTTCCTTACAAGGGAAGCCTGGTGACGATCCTGCACCAGCTCGCGGGCGGCATTCGCGCCGCGATGGGCTATACGGGGAGCGCGAACATCGAGCAAATGCGTACGCGGCCCGTTTTCGTCCGCATCACGGGGGCCGGCGTGCGCGAAAGCCATGTCCACGACGTGAGCATCACCAAAGAAGCGCCGAACTACCGGATCGGATGATGGCTGCCCGCATGCAGGCCGCGGCGGCCGACATCCATGCCCACCGGATCCTGATTCTCGACTTCGGCGCGCAGTACACCCAGCTCATTGCGCGGCGCGTGCGCGAAATCGGCGTTTATTGCGAAATCCTCCCGTGGGACGCGGGCGACGACGCCGTGCGCGACTATGGCGCACGCGGAATCATCCTGTCCGGCGGACCCGAGTCGGTTACTGACAGCGCGCCACCGCGCGCACCCGAGGCGGTTTTCGCGGTCGGCGTTCCGGTGCTCGGCATCTGCTACGGGATGCAGACGATGGCGGCGCAGCTCGGGGGCCGGGTGGCGCCTTCCACGCATCGCGAATTCGGTTACGCGAAAGTGCGGCGGATAGCGCCCTCGCGACTGCTCGACGGAATCGCCGACGAAGGCGGCGTCGAAGCGGGCCTGTTCGACGTCTGGATGAGCCATGGCGACCGGGTCGAAACGCTGCCGCCCGGATTCACCGCGATCGCGGCGACCGCAAACGCGCCGCTCGCCGCCATGGCGAACGACCGCGCGCGATTCTACGGAGTCCAGTTCCATCCGGAGGTCACGCATACACGCTCGGGCGCCGCAATCCTCGAGCGTTTCGTCCGCGAGATCTGCGGCTGCGACGCGCTCTGGGACGCGGGCAATATCGTCGCCGATGCCGTCCTGCGCGTCCGCGGACAGGTCGGCGGGGACCGCGTGCTCCTCGCCCTGTCAGGCGGCGTCGACTCCTCGGTCGTGGCAGCGCTCCTGCACCGGGCAATCGGCGACCAGCTCGCCTGCGTGTTCGTGGATCACGGTCTCCTGCGGCAGGGCGAGGGCGATCAGGTCATGGAGACCTTCGCTAAGCACTTCGGGATCCGGGTGATACGGGTCGACGCGGCGGACCGTTTCTTCGCCGCGCTCGGCGACGAGGAAGACCCGGAGAACAAGCGCAAGATCATCGGACGGCTCTTCATCGAAGTATTCGAAGAGGAAGCGAAGCGGCTCGAGAACATTCGCTGGCTGGCCCAGGGCACGATTTACCCTGACGTCATCGAGTCGGCGGGCGGGAAGACCGGCAAGGCCCACGTCATCAAGTCGCATCACAATGTCGGCGGCTTGCCGGAGCGAATGCACCTGACGTTGCTCGAGCCCTTGCGGGAGCTCTTCAAGGACGAGGTCCGGCGCATCGGCCTGGAACTCGGACTGCCGCGCGAAATGGTGTTCCGCCATCCGTTCCCGGGCCCGGGTCTCGGGGTGCGCATCCTCGGCCGCGTGACCCGCGAGGCCGCGGATCTGCTGCGCCGGGCCGACGCCATTTTCATCGAAGAATTGCGCGCGCACGATCTCTATGACCGCGTGAGCCAGGCAATGGCGATCTTCCTGCCGGTCCGCTCGGTTGCCGTCATGGGCGACGGTCGCCGCTACGACTGGATCATCGCGCTCCGTGCGGTCGAGACCGTGGACTTCATGACGGCGCACTGGTCGCGCCTGCCATACGAGTTCCTCGACCACGTGGCGCGACGCATCGTCAATGAAGTGAAGGGCGTGTCGCGCGTGGTGTACGACGTCTCGGGCAAGCCGCCGGCGACGATCGAGTGGGAGTAGCCGGGTTGAGCCGGGACGAGCGTTGGATGCGCCGCGCCCTCGAGCTGGCCGTGTGCGCCGAAGGCGAGGGTGAGGTGCCGGTCGGCGCGCTCATCGTGCGCGATGGAGAGGTAATGGGCGAGGGATGGAATCGTCCGATCGCAGCGCATGATCCGACTGCGCATGCGGAAATCCTCGCCATGCGCGCGGCGGCCGCAAGGGTCGGCGATTATCGCCTGAGTGGCGCCACGCTCTACGTGACGCTTGAACCCTGCCCGATGTGCGCCGCGGCGATGGCGCACGCGCGCATCGCTCGCCTGGTCTTCGGCGCTTGGGATCCGCGCCAGGGCGCCGCGGGCAGCGCGTTCAATCTCGTGAACGCACCCGCCTTGAATCATCGCGTGGATGCGTTTGGCGGCGTGTTGTCCGACGAATGCGGCGCATTACTTCGCCGCTTCTTCGCCGATCGGCGCTGAGGCCGGATCGTCCGCGATCATCCAGCGCAGAAGTTCTGCGTAAGTCTGGACATTTCGCACGAAACCGACCGGCTCCCAGCCGCGGGCATAGCCTCGTCGCGCCTTCGCGAAATAGCGTTCCTGCGCCAGGAGCGGGAGGTTGGCGCGCACGTCAGGCCAGCTGTCGGGATCCTGGCCGCGTCGCTGGGTGAGCACCCGCGCGTCTTCGAGATGCCCGTAGCCGACGTTGTAAGCGGCGAGCGCAAGCCAGGTGCGGTCCGGATCCTCGATGCGTTTCGGAATCGACCGCTCGACAAGGCGGAAATAGCGGGCTCCGCCCACGATACTTTCGCGCGGATCGCTGCGGTCGCGAACCCCGACGCGCCCTGCCGTTTCGGCGGTCAGCATCATGAGGCCCTGAACGCCGGTCGGCGACACGGCCTGTTCGTCCCAGCGCGATTCCTGGTAGCCGATCGCGGCGAGCAGGCGCCAGTCGATGCCGGTTTCAGCGGCGGCTTCCTGGAACCATGCCTGGTAACGCGGCAGCCGTTCGCGCACGCCGGCCACGAAGTTCGCGGCGTCCACGCGGTCGAATCGCACGAGTGCGCGCCGGTTGCGCTCCAGGATGTCGGCCAGCCGGCCATTCGCTTCGATTTCCGCGAAATAACGTTCGACTTCCGGAAGCAGGTCGTGACCCGTCGGCGATAGAGCCCAGGCGACGGCTTCGGACTCGGCCAGCTTGAAGGCCGGGCGCAGATCCGGATGAAAATGCCGGCCGAGCGAGAACTCGATCGAGTCGGCGACCGTCATGTCCGCTTTTCCGCTCGCCACCTGTTCGAGCAGATCGAGCGCGTCCCTGTCGTCAACCTCGCCCCACTTCAATTCCGGCCATTCTTTCGCGAGGCGCCTGAGGCTCGCGGCATGCGTGGAGTCCCGGCTGACGACGATACGCCGGCCGACCAGATCCGCGGGAGTTTCCGGCAGGCGATCCTGGACACGGTAGACGACGTGCTGGTCGATGCGCTGGAATACGGGACCGAACATCACGCGTTCATGCCGCGTGTCGTTCGCGACGATGCCGGCCGCCGCGACATGCGCCTGGTTTAGTGCGACCGCTTCAAGTGCCGCGGCCGCAGAATCCGCAAATGAGAGTTCGAGCCTGACGCGGAGCCGATGGGCGAAGTCGCGTGTCAACTCGAATTCCGGGCCTTCCGGCCCCGCGGCGCCTTCGTAGTAGGCGAGGGGGCTGTTTCTCGTGACGACCTTGAGGGCGCCCAACAGGCGGATCTGCTCGAAGCTGCCCGGTAGACGCGAACAGGTGCCCAGCATCAGGCAGAGGGCGGTGATCGCCGGGACGGCGAAACGGCTGCGAACGCGCGGCCAGAGCTTCGCAGCCTGCTCGGGTTCCAGGTGCATTGTTGTAGAATAGCCGCTCCGGAATGGGCCGCTATGACGGCTGCCGGATTCCAGCACGGAGAGGTACCGAAGCGGTCATAACGGCACCGACTCGAAATCGGTTGAGGGCATTACGCCCTACGTGGGTTCGAATCCCACCCTCTCCGCCAGATTCTGCGCCGCTACACTAGATCATGGCTGTCTCACCCGCCCTGCAGCCCGCGGGATCCGTCCCGCGGCCGCGGGAAACGTCGCTCCTGCGCTGGGTCTGGCGCTCTTACGTCCGAAATGCGCTGATTCCGCTCCTCGTGGTCGAGCTATTGCTCGTCGTCGTGTATCTCACGAGCCACGCGTGGTCGCTCCGCAGGAACGTGGCTGCGCTCAGCGAAGTCGCGCGCCAGGAACTGTCGCGGATTGCGATCGACGAGTCGGCCGTGATCGACCAGCAACTGGGGCAAGTCGCGGCGCTCGCCGACGTTCTGCGCCGGCAGACGCTGACTGCGCTCGAGATGCCGGCGACCGGCAACTTGGACCGCGCACGATTGCGTGAACAGCCATCGGGCGCGTTGACCACGCAACGCGACGACGGCGGCGCGGCAGTCTTCTACTCGGCCGCGACCGCGAAGGGCCGGGCGCAATTCGAGAAACTCGAGCGCCTCGCCGCGGTCGATCCGCTCCTGCGGGACATCACGCTCGCGAATCCGCTCATCGTGCAGGCGTACGTCAATACCCACGATTCGATGAACCGCATCTGGCCCTGGATCGACACGGCGGCCGTGTTCGATCCGAACATGCGGATACCGGACTTCAATTTCTATTACGAGGCGGACGGCATGCGCAATCCCTCGCGCGCCGTGGTCTGGACGGACGCCTACGTGGATCCGGCCGGTCAGGGCTGGCTGGTGTCCGCGATCGCGCCGGTTTATCGCGATGAATTTCTCGAGGCCGTCGTGGGTGCGGACGTCACGATCGATCGCGTGGTCGCAGACGTCCTCAACAAGCAGATTCCGTGGCAGGGATTCCTGCTCCTGATCGGCAAGTCGGGCACGTTGCTGGCCCTGCCGCCGCAGGGAGAGCGCCTGTTCGCCCTGAAGGAGCTGACCGCCCACGACTACATCGACGCGATCCGCGCGGACACGTTCAAGCCGGGGGAATTCAATGTTTACCGGCGCGAGGACTTCGCCGAGATCGGAAAACTGCTGCTGACTCAGCCGTCGGGCAACGGGCGGCTCGACGGGGACGAACCGCATCTGGTCGCCTGGCAGACGATTCCATCGGTCGGCTGGAAACTGATGAGCCTCGTGCCCGAACAAGCGGTATTTGGCCCATCGCGGGCGCTGAACGAGGACCTCGCCGTCGTCGGTTGGGTCATGCTCGGCGGCCTGATCGGTTTCTACCTGATTTTCTTCACCTTTCTGTACCGGCGCGCGCGCTTCGTCAGCCGCTCGATCTCGCAGCCGCTCGCCCTGATCGAGCGCATGGCGCATCGCATCGCCATCGGCGAGTATGAACAGGTCTCGCCGGAATTCGGCGTCAGCGAATTCCGGCATACGGTCGGCGAGTTGCAGCAGATGGGCCGTCTGCTCGGGGACTCCAACCGCGCGCGCGAGGCGGCGGAAGCGCGACTGACCGAACGCAACGAGGAATTGTCGACGATTCTCAGTCTTTCGCCCGACGGGCTCGTCTCATTCGATTCCGGCGGCATCGTGTCGGAAACGAATCCGGCATTCCTTGCGCTGACGGGGTGGACGCGCGACGAACTGATTGGCCGGTCGTGGACCGATTTCTGGGCGCGGCTCGGCGAACAGAGCGCGACAGGCGAACAGCAGGCGCTGGTCGCGCCGATCCTGCGGCTGCAACGTCCCCGGCCCGTGGTGCTCGAATGCCGGGTCGTTGGAGCGCCGGCGGGCGCCCAGGTCGCCTACTTCCGCGACGTCACGCGGGCCGACGAGCTCGACCGTACCAAGAGCCAGTTCCTGGCGACCGCAGCGCATGAACTCCGCACGCCGATTGCCGTAATCACCGGTTACACGGAGTTCCTGCAGGCGAGCGATCCTCCGGCGCGCCAGCGTGGCGAGATTCTGTCGACGATGCGTCGTCACGGCGACCAGATCACCGGGATCGTGACGGAATTGCTCGATCTCGCGCGCATCGAGGCGCGCGCGGGCCGTGATTTCACGATGATCCGCCAGCCGCTCGCGCCCGCCGTGCGGCGATTCATCGAAACGTTTCGCATCGGCGATGACGCGCGCGTGCCGCAGTTGGATGGCGACATCGGCGACGTCGAGGTCTTCCTGGACGCCGGCAAGTTCTGCCAGGCGCTCGGCAATGTGCTGGCGAACGCCTGCAAGTATTCGCCGGCGGGCACGCCGATCGGTGTCAGGCTCGTCGAGAGCGACGGTCAGGTCGGCGTCGAAGTGCGCGACCGCGGCGAGGGCATGGACGAGGAAACGCAGCGCCGGATCTTCGATCGTTTCTATCGCGCCGAATCGACCGCCGGGGTCGCCGGCACCGGGCTCGGCATGAGCATCGTGAAGGAGATCCTGGACATCCACGGCGGGCGGATCGAAATCGCGAGCGTGCCGCGCGAGGGAACGACCGTGACATTATGGCTTCCGCGCGCCGCGCCGCGCGGTTGACGCTTCCAGAGGCCGACCTTACGATGCCCGGCCCGGCGATTTCCATGGTGGCTCGCGCCGGTTCCTCCGCGACGATCAGCCGTAAACCCCGCCAGGCCCGGAAGGGAGCAACGGTAGCGGTGGCATCGGGTGCCGGAGGGGTGCTGGCGCGGGCCGCCTCCATCCGGGAGCGGGATGCGCGATGATTGCAGGCTGGCGGAAACCAAATCGATGAGTTACCTCGTTCTCGCGCGTAAATGGCGCCCCCGCAATTTCGCCGAACTCGTCGGCCAGGAGCACGTGCGCCAGGCGCTCGTGAATGCGCTCGATTCAGGACGCGTCCACCACGCCTTCCTGTTCACGGGCACCCGCGGTGTCGGCAAGACGACGATCGCGCGCATTCTCGCCAAGTCGCTCAATTGCGAGCGCGGGGTGTCTTCGAAGCCCTGCGGGGAATGCGGCGCCTGCCGCGAGATCGACGAAGGCCGCTTTGTGGACCTGATCGAGGTCGACGCCGCGTCGCGCACCAAGGTCGACGACACGCGCGAATTGCTCGAGAACGTCCAGTACCTGCCGACCCGCGGCCGATACAAGGTGTACCTCATCGACGAGGTGCACATGCTGTCGTCGCATTCATTCAACGCGCTCCTGAAGACGCTCGAGGAGCCGCCGCCGCACGTCAAGTTCCTGCTGGCGACGACCGATCCGCAGAAGCTGCCGGTGACCGTGCTGTCGCGCTGTCTCCAGTTCAATCTCAAGCGCCTGCCTGCGGCTCTGATTGCGGCGCGCCTGCTGACAATACTCGAGGCCGAGGGCGTCGCCGCGGAACCTGCGGCGGTCGCGCTACTCTCGCGGGCGGCGGACGGGAGCCTGCGCGATGCGCTGTCGCTCCTTGACCAGATGCTCGCATACGGCGCCGGACGCGTGACCGAGAAGGACGCGCGCGCGATGCTCGGCACCGTGGACCGCCAGCAGGTCGTGCGCCTGGTGGAGCGCCTGGCGGAACGCGATGCACGCGGACTCTTCGAGTGCATCGCGGCCATTGACGAGTTCGCGCCGGACTATGCGCAGCTCCTCGACGAGATTGCGGCGCTCCTGCAGAAGGTCGCGCTGCGCCAGGCCGTGCCTGGCCTGAACGAAGACGAGATCCATTCGACCGAGACGCTGACAGCGCTCGCCGCGAAGCTGGCCGCGGACGAGTTGCAGCTCGCATTCCAGATCGCGATTCTCGGGCGGCGCGATCTCGAACTCGCTCCCGACCCGCGCACGGGCATCGAGATGACGCTTCTGCGCATGCTCGCATTCCGGCCCGCCGAGGCGTCCGAAAACACGCAGCCCGCCGGTGAAGGCCGCCGGCCCGCATCCGCGCCTGATGCCGGCACGCGCCCGGCCCCGGCTCCGGCCGCTGCGACCGGAGACTGGCCGGAACTTCTCTCCAGGCTCGAATTGCAGGGCGCCGCGCGGCAGCTCGCGGGCAATTGCCAGCTGCTCGAGCGCGACGGCAATCGCTTCCGGTTCCTGCTCGATGCGCGCGCGCAGTCCCTGCATACGCGCCAGCAGGAGGAGCGCCTGGCACGGGCGCTCGCTCGGCTGGTCGGCGCGCCGGTCACGATCGAGATCGAGCAGGGCAGCGCGGGCGATACGCCGGCCCGGCGCGAGGAACAGGCTCGCGACGAGCGTCTCGAAAAGGCCCGCGCGGCGCTCGAAAACGACCCGAACGTGCAGGCGTTGCGCGACCGGTTCGGCGCCGTGCTGCAGCCGGAATCGATCAAGCCGGTCGGGTAGAATGCGGGCATGAAGCCGAATCTCGGACAATTGATGCGCCAGGCCCAAGAGCTTCAGGCGAACATGCAGAAAGCCCAGGAGCAGCTCGGCGCGCTAGAAGTGACCGGCGAGGCGGGCGGCGGCATGGTCAAGGTCGTCATGAACGGCCGGCACGAGGTGCGGCGCGTGCAAATCGACCCGGCGGCCGCGACCTCCGATCGCGAGATGCTGGAGGACCTGATCGCAGCGGCCTGCAACGACGCGACGCGTCGCGTCGGCGAAGCAGTGCAGCAGCACATGGCCGGCGCGATGGGCGGCATGCAGCTGCCGCCGGGCATGAAACTGCCGTTCTGATCGCCGGCCGTGAAGTACTCACCCGGTCTCACACGCCTCATCGAGGCCTTGCGCGTGCTGCCGGGCGTCGGGCCCAAGTCGGCGCAACGCATGGCGTTCCATCTGCTCGAACGCAACCGCGACGGTGGCCGTGCTCTTGCGCGTGCGCTCGAGGAGGCGGCCGCAAACGTCGTGCATTGCCGGCGCTGCCGCATGCTGACGGACGACGAGTTGTGCGAGATCTGCGCCTCGCCCCGCCGCGATGCGGCCTCGCTTTGCATCGTCGAGTCGCCTGCCGATGTCGTCGCGGTCGAGCAGTCCGGCGGTTACGGCGGGCGATACTTCGTGCTGATGGGCCACCTGTCGCCGCTCGACGGCATCGGGCCCGAACAACTCGGGCTCGACAGGCTCGAGGCGCTGCTCGATGAAGGCGTGATCCGCGAAGTCATTCTCGCGACCAATCCGACGGTGGAAGGAGAGGCAACCGCGCATTTCATCGGCGAGCTCGTCACCCGGCGCGGCATTCGCGCATCACGCATCGCCCACGGCGTTCCCGTCGGCGGCGAGCTCGAGTATGTGGACGGCGGCACGCTTGCCCACGCGCTCGCGGGGCGGCAAGTCATCGCCTGACGCGCGGCGGGGCGCGCTCCGCCATGGTTTCCGCGAGTTCGAGCAGCCGCCGGTAACTCGCGAAGCGCCTCGCAGATATCCGGCCGTCGTCACAGGCCGCGGCAACCGCGCAGCCGGGCTCCCGGCGGTGCAGGCAATCCCTGAAACGGCAATGCCCCGAGATCCCCGCGATCTCACGAAAGCCGTCCACGACCGCGCGAGGCGCCGGCAGAGGCGGCGAGAAGTCCCGCACGCCCGGCGAGTCGATCAGCTCGCCGCCCGACGGCAGACCGTAGAGCGACGACGTGCTCGTCGTGTGCCGCCCGGTCGCGCTCGCGCGCGACACCACGTCGACCGCCGCTTCGACGCCGGGCACCAGCACGTTCGTCAGCGAACTCTTGCCGACGCCGGATTGCCCGACGAGGACGCTCGTCTCGCCGGCGAGGCGCTCGCGAAGAGCCGCGGCGCCGTCAGCCGATCGCCTGCTCGCATGGAGCACGGCGTATCCGATGCGCGAATAGTCGTCGAGGACCGCGGCGAGGAGCTGTGCCTGCCCGGCGAGATCGCTTTTGTTCGCGACGATGCAGGCACGCAGCCCGTTCCATTCCGCGGCCGCGAGATAGCGATCGCAGAGGCCGAAGTCCGGCGCCGGCACCGGGGCGACGACGGCGACGAGCTGGGTCAGGTTGGCCGCGACCGGTTCCGCCTCGCCACGCAGCGTGAGCCGCGCGAGGAGGTTCGCGCGCGGCAGGACCTCGACGATGATTCCGGCAGTTCCTTCGCTGCGCGCCGCGATCCAGAGAACGCGGTCGCCGCAGACTACGGCAAGCCGACGTCCCTGTAACCGGCAGTGGATGCGCCGCCCGGAATCGTCCAGTACGGAGGCATCGCGTCCGTGGCTGGCGACGACGCGACCTGCGGAGGAAACGCCCGCCTGAAGATGCAAACTCACTTGCCTGGTGCCGGCAGCAGCCGCGCGATGCGTTCGAGCGCCGGCGGGTGCGAGGCATGGAAAGCGGTGTAGAAGGGATCCGGCGTCAATGTCGTCGCATTCTCGCGATAGAGGCTGACCAGCGCGTTCGCGAGCGAGCGCGCATTGGCATGGCGTGCGGCATAGCGGTCCGCGGCAAACTCATGACGACGCGACAGCCAAGCGAACAAGGGACCCACGGGCAGCAGGAAAACAGGCGCTGCCAGCACGAACAGGAGCAGGAGCGTGTGCGGCCCGCCGTCCGGGACGCCGAGTGCCGGCTGGAACCAGGACTGTCGCGCCAGCCACGCGAGCAGCGCGAATCCCGCTAATGCGGCCGCGAGCGACCCGGCGATGCGCAGTGCGACGTGGTGCAGGCGGAAATGTCCGAGCTCGTGCGCAAGCACGGCCTGTATTTCGTCGGGCGCCAGCGTATCGAGCAGCGTGTCGAAAAAGACGATTCGCTTCGTGCGTCCGAAGCCAGTGAAGTAGGCGTTGCCGTGCGAACTGCGCCGCGAGCCGTCCATGACCATTACTCCGCGCGGCTCGAAGCCGCAGCGTCGCGCAAGCGTCTCGACCGCCGTCCGCAGCGCACCCTCCTCGAGTTCATGGAAACGGTTGAACCACGGCGCGATCAGACGTGGCCAGGCCCAGCCGATCAGAATCGAGACGAGCGCCCACGCGCCCCAGGCCCATAGCCACCATTGCTGGCCTGCGCGCGGCATCAGCCAGAGCAGATACGCGGCAAGCGGCAGCAACAGGCCGCCGCCGACCGCGAGGCCCTTGAGTTGGTCGACCACAAACAGGGCCGGCGTCGTACGGTTGAATCCGAAGCGCGACTCGATGCGAAACGTCCGCCAGGCCTCGAACGGCAGGCCGGCAAAAAGCGCCAGGAGAAGCACGGTCATGACGACCGCGACCTGGCGTGGCAGCCCCTCGAGGCCTGTGGTCAGGGTCCAGGAGTCGACCGCGGCAAGGCCGCCGCCGAGCGTCAGGATCGCAAGGATCGCGGCGCTGGACAGTCGTTCGGCCGATGCAACATTCGACTGTGCAATCGTGTAGTCCGCCGCCCGGGCGTGATCTGCGGCGGAGATCGCGCCTGCAAAAGGCGGCGGCACGCGGTCGCGGTGCGCGCGCACGGCGCGGATCTGGCGCCGCAGCAGCCAGAGCTGCAGTGCGAGACCGATGAGAAGTGCGCCGGCAAAAAGGGCGGTGAAGAAGTGCATGGCGTGCGGGCGAAGGGTGACTCTAGCCTCTGGTAAGATCAGCGGCAACATGACGCGCGACGACCGGCTGATCTGGATCGACCTCGAGATGACCGGCCTCGCGCCGGAAACCGACCGGATCATCGAGATTGCGACAGTCGTGACGGACGCCGAGCTCGACTTGATTGCAGAGGGCCCGGTCGTCGCCGTGCGCCAGCCGGACGCGACCCTCGCCGCGATGGACGAGTGGAACACGCGCACGCACGCGGGAAGCGGACTCATCGAGCGTGTTCGCGCAAGCACCAGTGACGAGGCGGCGGCCGAGCGGGCAACGCTCGCATTTCTCGCACAGCACGTGGCCGCGGGCCGCTCGCCGATGTGCGGCAACAGCGTCTGCCAGGACCGGCGATTTCTCGCGCGCTGGATGCCGGAACTCGAGAGGTATTTTCACTACCGCAATCTCGACGTCAGCACGCTGAAGGAGCTCGCCCGGCGCTGGGCGCCCGAGATTGCGGCGTGTGTCGAGAAGGAATCGCGCCATACGGCGCTCGCGGACGTCCACGAATCGATCGGCGAACTGCGGCTCTACCGCGCCAGGCTCTTCGCCGCGCCATGGAACGCGCCACGAACCTGAACGCCGGCGCGCCCTTCTGGCATGCAGGCGCCTGCCATTGCGGTCGCGTGAGACTCGAGGCTTTCGCGCCCGCCGACCTCGATCTGCTCGAATGCAACTGCTCGATGTGCGACCGCTCGAGCTACCTTCACCTGATCGTGGCCGCCGATGAGTTTCGCCTTATCGCCGGCGCGGACGATCTCGTCGATTACCGCTTCGGCACTGGTACGGCCCGTCATCTGTTCTGTCGTCACTGCGGCGTCAAATCCTTCTACGTCCCTCGTTCGCACCCCGACGGCTTCAGCGTCAACGCCCGCTGTCTCGACCCGGTCAAGATAACCTCGATGCGGATCCGGCCGTTCGACGGCCGTCACTGGGAAGCCGCGCGAACCGAACTGGACGCGCATTAGCGAGACCGGCGGGGGTCCCGAGCGAGCGACTAAAGTTCCGGCGGAGCGAGCGAGGGAACCCCGCCGGTCACGCGAGCGCGTCCAGCTTCGTTTTCCCGCTGTTCGCCAGATATAGCCACGTCTCTACGACCGTATCCGGATTCAGCGACAGGCTGTCAATCCCTTGATCAACGAGCCAGCGCGCGAGGTCTGGATGATCCGAGGGGCCCTGACCACAGATTCCAATGTACTTGCCGGCGTCCTTGCATGCGCGTATCGCCATTGCAAGCAGTAACTTGACGGCAGGATCGCGCTCGTCGAACAGCCCGGCCACGATCGCGGAGTCGCGGTCGATGCCGAGCGCGAGTTGCGTCATGTCGTTCGAGCCGATCGACATGCCGTCGAAGTGCCCGAGAAAGTCGCGGGCGAGCAGGGCGTTGGTCGGCAGTTCGCACATCATGATGACCTTGAGTCCGCCGGCTCCGCGGCGCAGGCCATTTTCGGCGAGCAGCTCGACGACTCGCCGGCCTTCGTCGACCGTGCGCACGAAAGGCACCATGACCTGCACGTTCGTGAGTCCCATGTCGTCGCGCACTCGCCGAAGCGCGCGGCATTCGAGTTCGAAGCACGGCCGGAAGACCGGATCCGTGTAGCGCGAGGCGCCACGGAACCCGAGCATCGGGTTCTCCTCGTGCGGCTCGTAGTGCCGCCCACCGATCAGGTTCGCGTACTCGTTCGACTTGAAATCCGAAAGGCGGACGATCACGGGCTGCGGCGCAAAGGCCGCCGCAATGCTCGCGATGCCTTCGGCGAGCTTCTCGACGAAGAAACCGACCGGGTCGCCGTAGCCAGCCATCTGCCTGCGGACCTGGTCCTGCACTCCGGGGTCGAGCGTGGCGAAATCAAGCAGCGCGCGCGGATGCACGCCGATCATTCGATTGATGATGAATTCCAGGCGGGCGAGGCCGACACCATGGTTCGGGATCGAGGCGAAGTCGAACGCGCGGTCCGGATTTCCCACGTTCATCATGATGCGGACGGGCGGTTCCGGAAGCGCGTCGAGCTCGATCCGCTGCTGCTCGAAATCGAGCTGGCCCTCGTAGATCACGCCGGTATCGCCTTCGGCGCAGGAGACCGTCACGGGTTCGCCGTCGCGAATCTTCGACGTCGCGTCCCCGCAGCCGACGACCGCCGGTATGCCGAGTTCGCGCGCGATGATCGCCGCGTGGCAGGTGCGGCCGCCGCGATTCGTCACGATCGCCGCGGCCCGTTTCATCACCGGCTCCCAGTCGGGATCGGTCATGTCCGACACGATCACATCGCCTGGCTGGATGCGCGACATCTCGCGCGCTCCGGCGACGACCCGCGCCGGCCCGGCGCCGATGCGCTGTCCGATGGCGCGGCCCTGGGCGAGCGCGCGCGAGCGCTGCTTCAGCGTGTAGCGCAGGATCGAGCGGCCGGCCCGGCTTTGCACGGTTTCCGGTCGCGCCTGCAGTACATAGATGGCGCCGGTCTCGCCGTCCTTGCCCCACTCGATGTCCATCGGACAGTCATAGTGCGATTCGATGATGAGCGCCTGGCGGGCGAGCTCGTGGATGTCGCGGTCGTCGATGCAGAAGCGCGCGCGATCGGCCGCCGCGACCTCGACGGTCTCGACCCAGCGGCCGGGAACCGGATCGGCCGCGTACACCATACGCGAGGCCTTCGAACCGAGATTGCGGCGGATGATCGCCTGCCTTCCCGCGCGGAGCGCCGGCTTGTAGACGTAGAACTCGTCCGGATTTACGGCGCCCTGAACGACGAGCTCGCCGAGGCCCCACGAAGCCGTGATGAAGACGGCGTCGCGAAAGCCAGACTCGGTGTCCAGCGTGAACATCACGCCGCTCGCCCCAACGTCGCTGCGGACCATGTGCTGCACGCCGACAGAGATCGCGACCTGCCCGTGGTCGAATCCCTGGTGCGCACGGTATGAAATGGCCCGGTCGTTGTAGAGCGAAGCGTAGACCTGGTGCACGGCCGCGAGCACTGACTTCGCGCCACGGACGTTCAGGATGGTTTCCTGCTGGCCGGCGAACGACGCCCCGGGAAGGTCTTCCGCAGTCGCCGACGATCTGACGGCAAGCGCGGCGCCGTCGTTGCCGAGCGAGGCGGCCGCCGCGAGCACATCGCGCTCGAGCCGCTGCTGGAACGGCGTCTCGAGGATCCAGCCGCGGATGCGGCTGCCCGCTTCCGCGAGACGCGTAACGTCGTTGACGTCGAGGCCGGCGAGTTCCGCGGCGATGCGCGCGCCGAGCCCGTCCTGCGCGAGAAAATCGCGGTAGGCCTGCGCCGTCGTCGCGAAGCCGTCTGGCACGCGCACGCCCGCACCGGCGAGCCGCCCGATCATTTCTCCGAGCGAAGCATTCTTGCCGCCGACCGACTCGATGTCCTTCATGCGGAGCCGGCCGAACGGAACTGTGTAACCGGTCACGCTACGTCCTCGTTCCGCCCGCACCTGATACGATCAGCCGCGCGGCGGCCGGACTCGCGAGCCGCGTCGGCGAACGGATGATTTGCCATGACACAGCGACGCACCGTCTTTTTCGTATCCGACCAGACCGGCGTCACCGCCGAGACGATGGGACACAGCCTGCTGACGCAGTTCGACGGCATGGATTTCAGGCCGGTCACTTTGCCATTCATCACCACGGTTGACAAGGCGCGCGAAGCGGTCGCGAAGATCGACCAGGTCGGCCGGGAGGAAGCCGCTCGCCCCATCGTATTTGCGACGCTCGTCAACAACGAGGTGCGCGATGCGCTGAAGCAGGCGCGCTGCCTTTTTCTCGATTTCTTTGACGCGTTTCTCGGTCCGCTCGAACAGGAACTCGGCCAGCTTTCCGCCCATGTGCTCGGGCGTGCCCACGGCATGACGGACCTGACGGCCTACACGATGCGCATCAATGCGACGAACTTCGCACTTGCGAACGACGACGGCGCACAGACACGCGATTACGATCGCGCGGATGTGATTCTGATCGGAGTTTCCCGCTCGGGAAAGACGCCAACCTGCGTGTACATGGCACTTCAGTACGGGGCGTTCGCGGCGAATTACCCTCTGACCGAGGACGATCTCGACGGCGCGCGACTGCCCACGAGCGTCGATCCGTACCGCCGCAAGCTGTTCGGCCTGACGATCGAGCCGACCCGACTGCAGCAGGTACGCCAGGAACGAAGGCCGGACAGCCGCTACGCTTCTGCGCAGCAGTGCGCATACGAAGTGCGCGCGGCGGAGCAGTTGTTCGAACGCCACGGCATTCCGTATCTCGAGACCACGGACACGTCGATCGAGGAGATCGCAAGTCGCGTGCTGGAGCGGCTCGCGATCCCGCGACGCGTGCGGCCTTGACGAATCGTGACAAGCAGCACGATTCGCGCGGGAAATCGCCGAATATCCCTGTGATATAGTCAAATCCATGGTGTCGGACGACCTCTGCACTGTCTCATGGCGCGCAAGGCCGCGATCGTTCGTGAGCCTCATGACGCTTTACGAGAGCAACTTCATCCGGCTCGGCTGGCTCGTGCCGGATCTGAGGCGCCTGCGCGGTTCGTTGACGTCGGAGGTTGCGGGCGAGCCTGCGCTCGAACTCTCGGTCGTCGAGCAGTGCCGCTACACGACCGCGCTCCACATGACGTACCTGTTCGGTGAAGGCGCGGCGGCGACGCGCGAGCCTGAGCTCGAAATCCGCGTATATCACGACGCGCGCCTGGCCGAAGCATGCGGTACGGGAGCGACGCCGTCGCATCCGCGCCTGCGGCTGATTGCCGGGGATGTCGCGCGCAATCGCGGGCAACGCTGGTCCTGCAACATGCTGCTGAACAAGTGGCTGGAGTATTGCGTCGGCAACGGCCATCGCTTCGCGACGCCGGCAACCTGAGCGATATCCATGGCCGTCATGCTTCCGGACAAGTGGTCGCAGCTCAAGCTGCCCTCGATCGGGCGCCCCGACCCGGCGGAGCAGGAGCGGCTTCTCAAGCTATTCTGGAACCGGGCCGAGCTCAAGAAGGAGCTCCAGGGCCTCGACGACCAGTTGCACAATCTCCGCAACAAGCTGAAGCAGCAGGAGAACGCGAATGCGCGGCTCCAGCAGCAGCTCGAGCAGCTCGAAGTGCTGCTCGGGAACCCGCAGCGCGGACTCGACGCGCTCGTTCATTTCGGCCTGAAGGCGCTCTGGCGTGGCTGCCGCGAGCAGCTCGAGACGTTCTCGGCCGAATTGAAGCGCGAGCGCCAGGACGCGCAGCGCAAGCAGCAGCTTGCGGAGTTCCAGCAGGATCGCGCTGAACGGCTGAAGGTCGCCGACGAGCGCCTGAGACAGGCGCAGGAAGTCGCCGGCGCCGAACGCGAACGGCTGCACGAGCGCGAAGAGCGCATGAAGCAGCTCAAGCAGTTCTGGCACTACTTCAAGCGGAGGACGCTGGCCACCGAGATCGTGGAGCAGCGCCAGCGCAGCGTGGTCGCGGAACGCCAGCTCGCTGACATGCAGGAATCGCACCGCACGATCGAGAAAGAGCCCTGGCCGGAGTTTCCCGGACTGACGATCGAGGGCCGGCGGCTCGTGAATCTCGCCGTGATCGCCTATGCGCAGCACCTTTTTGCGCGGCTCGCCGTGTCGGGCCTTGCGATGGATTCGAGGCTCGCGAACAACCGGAGCGTGGAAAGCGCGAAATACGGCAGCCTGGACGCTTGCCTCGCGCGCATCCGCGAGATCGCGCAGGCGCTTGCCCTCGTGAATGCGCAGGACGGGCTGGCGGCAGAGATCAAGAAGCGCGGGGAGAAGATGGCGGCGACGGCCACCTGGCGCAATGCGAACGAGACCGTGCCGCAACCCGCCTCGCTTCCGCCTGCGGCGACCGGCGGCGTGCCGGACGCCAACGTGCTGGTCGACGATTACTGGGACGTCTACAAGGTCCTGCTGCGCTGACGGTCAGCGGCCGGCGCTCTTCTCAGGTCGATTGCGCAGCCGCCTTGCCGCCCCGCGAGTGCAGCCTGACCCGCTGGCGCCAGATGTTCATGTCGTCGAGCCAGACATAGAAGAGCGGCACGAAGAAGAGGGAAGTCACGCACCCGAACAACAGGCCAGAAATCAGCGCGCGGGCCATCGGATAGTACGCCGGCCCGTCGCCCCCGATCTGCGTGTCCCCGACCGCGAGCGGCAGCATCGCGAGCAGGGTCACCACGGTCGTCATCAGGATCGGCCGCAGCCGGTGGCGCGCGGCTTCGAGTATCGCGTCGTGCCTGTTCATGCCTTCCTTGCGCAGGTCGATCACGTGAGCGATGAGCACGATGCCGATGTTCACGATCACGCCGATCAGGATCATGATCCCGAGCATCGCCATGAAGGACATCGGCGTCCGCGAGATCGCGAGTCCCCAGGAAACCCCGACGATCGCGAACACGATCGAGGTGATGATTGACACGGGGTAGAGCAGGGACTCGAAGAGCGACGCCATCACCAGGAAGATCAGCGCCACCGCGAGGAGGATGTTCATCTGCATCGTCGCCGCCGTGTCGTCGCTGTCCTCGACGCTTCGGCCGTACTTCCATCCGACGCCGGGGGGCAGGGGGAACTGCTCCATGACCGCTTCCACGCCCTTCTTGACTTCGTCCAGCGAAGATTCCTGGGAGACGATGCCTTCGATCGCGACCGACGTGAGCCGGTCGACGCGATCGATCGTTCGCGCCGTCTGGTCGATGCGGAAGCTCGCGACCGCGCCGAGCGTGCTGCGCGTTCCGTCCGGCAGGTAAAGCGGCGTCGCCGCAAGGTCCTCGAGCGTCTGGCGGTCGTCCGCGCGGAATGCGAGCCGCATCTGTATTTCGCGGTCGTCGGCCCGGAACTCCTTGAGCGGATCTCCGCGCATCGCGACTGCGAGGGTTTGAGCGACGGTCTGCGGCGTCAGGCCCAGATTGGCCGCGCGGTCGCGGTCGACGATCACCTGGACTTCGTGCTCGCCGGCCTTTGCGGTCGACCGGACCGAATCGAGACCCTTCACGTCGCGCAGTCGCTGGACCACGGTCCGCGCCAGGCCCACGAGTTGCTCGGTCGATTCGCCGGTGAGGCGCATGCCGAATGCGCCCGTGTTGACCTGGTCCTCGTCGAACCGGAAGCTCGGCTTGCCGATGATGATCTCCGGCATGTTCTTCTCGATTTCCTTCATCAACTCGCGCGGCTCCATCGGCATCTCGTCGCGCGGCCTCAGCTTGATCACGCTGGAGGCGTCGTCGGGCGTAAAATAGCTGTAAACGAGTTCGATGCCGAAGCGGTCCCTGTTTTCCTCGAGGTACGCCTCGACGCGCGTCACCGCTTCTTCGGTGCGGGCGAGCGGGTAGGTGCCTTCGATGTGGTACGGCAGGTATACGCGATCGGATGCGTCCTGCGGGAACATGTCGATTTTGACGAGTTCCGTCATGAACAGCGGCACCGGTGAAAGCACGGTCAGCACGACGAACAGCGCGCTCCACCACTTGTGCTGGAACAGCCAGTCGAGCTTCTTCAGGTACCAGTTCTGGAT
>DASWIQ010000122.1:0-2492 GCA_036397615.1 Steroidobacteraceae bacterium | reverse complement strand
CGTCCACGATTGCCATTGATGCCTCCTTTGGGCTTGTAAGGTTTCGACGTATTCTACCGTTTTTAAGGTCTCTACGGTCAAAAGATCACTCCGAAGCTGCGTGGCGTCCCCCCGGCCGCGGGGCAGACAATCGCCGTGCTGGTCGGGTGCGCGGCGGTGCTGTACACCCATATCTGCCCGACCTTGGACACGCGCCATGTCGAGCCGTCCACGATCGTAAGAGACGCCCCGAACTCCACGGTGTCGAGGTCGGCGGGAGCCCATGCCCCTCCTGCCGGGCGCGTCGCAGAGAAGCCGCTCAGGTTGCCGGTGTACACAGAACCGGGGTCGCCGATCCCTGCGGTCGCCCGCTCCGTGCCCGACAGCTCCTGCAAGAACTCGTGCCCGCCCGCGTCCCACTTCGAGACGACGGCGTTGCGGTGCGCGAGGTACACGTTTGACGAGTACACCGTGTCTGCTGCCCCGATCCGCGTCGCCGTCCGCGCCTCGCCCGTCGAGCGTTGCTTTGCGATCGCCGCCGTGTGGTTGTAGGACGTGTTGCCGTCGTTCGCGCCCGCCTCGTCCCACTCGGTGTATGTCCCGTCGAACGTGCCAGCCGCCGAGCTATCCTGGTTCCAGTCCGTGACGCCGCCGTCGCCCGCTGGCAACTGCGCTTCACACAAGAACTTCGGGATGCCGGTCTGGTCGGGGGCGTCCGTCGTCGTCGTAGAGATGGCGAATACGCGGTGGATTACGCGGAGCTTGCATCCCCGCGCGGCGTCGGACGCGGGGCGTCGGCACCCGACGACCCAAACTGTCGCCCCCGGCGCGGAGCTGAAGGTTACGAAGTCCTCGAATACAACGGTGTCGCCGAAGAACACGACGCAGTACAGGTCGTCACACGAGAGCCAGTCCCATACGACGGTCACGCGGGCGGTGGTGCTTGCGGCGAGCGCCGCGCCGGAGGTCGATGCAAGTACGGTCGTGCCGTCTTTGTCGTAGAGGTCGAGCGAGCCATCGTCCTGGATGCGCCAGCCCTCGGCCTTGTACGGCGTCGATGTCCCGATTCTGCTGAATAGCTCGACCTCTTTTCCCGTGTCTGGCAGTACGTCGAGGTTGACCACGGCCGTCTGTACCGCGATGCGCCCGTCTTCCGGGCCATACCCCGCGTTGCCACCGACTACGGTATAGGCCCCCGCGCCGCCTACGGTGGTCGTGAAATCCAACTCCGCCGCCCGATCCGAATCATCAGTCGGAGTCGTGATCAGCGATACGCCAACAGGCGAACCACTGATGCCCCACACCAACGTGGCGATGGCCGTGTCTTGCGATTCCTCTAACCCGGCCTCGACCCGCGTCCACGTCATTTAGAAGCCCGCCGTCGCCGTTACAAGCTGGTCGATGGTCGTCCACCACAACGACTGCCCCGTGCCCTGCACCGCGTCCCATTCCCCGCCCATGCCGCGTGCAACGGCCTGCGCCCGCGTCACCCGTTGGGCGAGCCCGTAGGTCTCGACCGTCTGGCGCAACGCCGCGGAATCCGGGAACTGGCCGAGAATCCGCGCTGAGCCGAAGCCCTGCGCCTGCAAGTGGCGAGATCCGGCCTTGAGCAGCGCCTTCACATCGGCCTCGTCGCCGAGCAGGTACTTGGCCCAGAACATGCCCGCCACGCTAATGCCGGCGAGCACCCCGCGCGTGTCCGTGTTGACGAGCGCCCAGAGCCCCGACGTGTCCCGCGGGATCGAGTAGTCGGAGCCGTCCGAGCGATTGCGAATGCGCTCGCGGACAAGCTCCCACTCCTCCTCTGTGTTGATCACCTTAAGCATGAGCAGTTCCGAGGATGAACTTGATCACGACTTCGCGATCGTCGTCAGGATCTCCGCGTTTCGCCGCACTTCGTCCGACAGCGGCCCGATCGCGGCCAGTTCCGCCCGCAGCGCTTCTAGCCCGGTCAGGATGTCCGCCTCGCGCTTGCGGATCTCCTTCAACTGCGAGTCCACGTCCTCGCACGTCTTCTCGATGCGCTTCTCCAGTGCGGACATCTGCGCGGCCTTGCCCTGCAAGTCCGACGCCGCCGCGTGGACATCCGCCAGGTGCTCCGCGAGCTTGCGTATTGCGGCTGGGATCTCTGCCATGCTGCCTCCTATGTCTTGGTGACCCTGATCGCTATCGTTACCCGCTTGAGGTCGGTACAGCTATCGACGTTGAAACGCAGCGTATCGCCCTGCGCGATCGCCGTTGTCCATGTCGAGAGGCTGAGGTCTTGCCCCTTGAGGGCACTTGAGATCGTCGGCTTTTCTGATCCAGTAATCGTGTCCGCGACGGTCGCAGGGTGGTTGGCATACGTGTCTTTCCACACGTCCAGCACGATGCTCCCCGTCCCTGAGCCGCTCACCGTCTCACCCGTCAGCGTCCACCCAGCAATTGTGCATGGAGGGAGGTCGAGAAATTCGCCCTTGATGCCCGTCGTGATCGCCGTGGCGCCTCCGTCGATTATCAGCGTCAGCGGGGTC
>DASWIQ010000121.1:0-22031 GCA_036397615.1 Steroidobacteraceae bacterium | reverse complement strand
ACGCCCGGCCGTGGCTGAGCGTTTGCGGGGGGCCGTCGGGCTACGATGTTGAGACGGGCAGCATGGTGCTAACGGGCCAGCGACTCATGACGTCCACAGCGTTGACAGGGTTTTTGCGGCTGAGATCATTTGTTTGCGGCCTCGGAACCAGTCCCGGCATCGGCCCTAGAGCCAACATGGGGCCTCGATTTCGAACCCGCGGTCAGCGGCTAACGGAATTCCGGGGGATGTACTTGTCAAGTCAGGCCGAATCGTTTCTTACAGGGCGGCCGCATACGCTGTGGTAGCCTAAATCCGCCTGAACGCAAGGATGGGGATGGCTCGCGACTCAATGTTATTGCGGTCGGGATCTGCGGCACTGGGGGTCGCGCATCTCCTGTTTGCCCGTCGCGCGGTCATAATCGCGACGACGCGGCTTGAGTTGCGTCGGCGGTATTCCGGTTCGCTGCTCGGGTTGTCGTGGGCCGTGCTTTATCCGCTTCTGTTTCTTGGGATATATCTTTTCGTGTTCCTCGTTCTGTTCGGGGTCCGGTTTCCGGGCTACGGCGACCTCGACTACGCGCTCTACGTCCTCAGCGGACTCGTGCCTTATCTGGCCCTCATCGAGTCGGTAACCACGGCCAGTCGCTCGATCCGGCAGAACGTCCAGCTGATCCGCAATGTCGTGCTGCCGATAGAGTTGATCCCGCTGCGCTGTGTCGCCGTCGCCATGGTAGGGCAATTGGTGGGGCTCGTCTTGGTGCTCGCGCTTGCCGCCGTGGCAGGCTCGGCTTCGATCAATTGGGCCTGGCTCCCGGTCCTGCTCGCCCTGCAATTCCTCCTATGCGCGGGGATCGCGCTGCTCGTCGCGCCGCTCGGCGCGGCCTTGGCCGATACCGAACAGGCGGCACAGCTCGTGCTGCTGTTGCTTCTGTTCGCCTCGCCCATCGCGTTCGCTCGGGACATGGTGCCGGACGCCGCGCGTATCCTGGTCGACGCCAATCCTGTGTATTATCTGATCGAATCGTTTCGCGGCAGCATCATCGCGGAGCACCCCGTGAACCCCCATGTGCCGGCGGTCTTCGCCGCGCTTGCCCTCGGCGCATTCGTGCTCGGAAGCACTGTCTTCGCGCGCGCCAAGTCCATTCTCGCGGACCATGTCTGAAATCGCCGTCCGCGTGCGGAACCTGTCGAAGGTTTATCGCCTGTACCATCGGCCGATAGGGCGCGTATTCGCTGCGCTGGGCCTCCCAACGGGCCACCTTGTGGCGTATCGAGAACGCGTGGCGCTCGATCGGGTCAGCTTCGAAATCGCGAAGGGCGAGCGTGTCGCAATCGTCGGCCGCAACGGTGCGGGCAAGACGACCCTCCTCAAGCTCATCGCCGGCGTGAGCCAGCCGAGTGCCGGCACACTCGCGGTCGATGGCAACGCGCACGTATTAATGGATGTCGGGACTGGATTTCATCCCGACTTCACCGGCCGCGAGAACGTCCGGGGCTACATGGCGCAGATGGGCCGCACCGGAGCGGCTGCGGAGAAGGCCGTCGAGGAGATCATCGACTTCGCCGAGATCGGCGAGTACATCGACCAGCCGGTTCGCACCTACTCGGCCGGCATGGCGATGCGTCTCATGTTCGCTGCTTCGATATCGATCGAGCCGAATGTTCTCCTTCTCGACGAAGTACTCGCCGTTGGCGACGCCTATTTCACCCACAAGAGCTTCGACAGGATTCGGGACGTGTGCGCGCGCGGGGCGACGCTCCTGCTCGTCACTCACGACCTCTACCGCGCATCGGCTTTATGCGACCGCATGATCTGGCTGGACCGCGGACGGATCATGATGGACGACCGGTCCGTCGTGGTTCTCAACGCGTTCGAGGCGTCAATCCGCGACGAGGAAGAGCAGCGTCTGCGACGGCGCAACCTCGCCCTCGACATGGGCGGTCACGTCGTCGCAACGCCGTCGCCGGATGCCAATTGCTGGTACGGTGAGTTGCGTGGCCGGGATGGCCACCCGCCGCAGACCGACGTCTTCATCTCTCATATTGAGTTCGCCGCCGAAGGTCGCACGCTGGCCCGGCTGGACATGCGGGCCGAGGTTCGAAGCGAGGGCTCGTGCCTCCTGCTTGGTCCCGGAGAGAGCAACTGGGGACCGGTTGGCGAAAAGGCAGGACGCATTGCGCGCGCCTTCCTTCCGTACGGCTCGATCTACCACAAGCTACCCTTCCTGCTGCGCCCCGCAAACGCCACGAATGCGCTCGCGGCCGGCTGCCTCGAAGTGGAGGCCGGGATCTGGGCCGCGTCAGCCGAGCCGCTCGAGCTTCGACTGGCGGATGAGTCGGGAGACGGGCAATTGGCCTGCACGATCGCGACGGTGAGTCCGGGCGCCTGGTGTGACGTACGGAGCCGCCTTGCGCCCGCCTCGCCACGTCTCGACGGGACGGGACGGTTTGGCCAACGCCGCATGGAGATTACCGAGGTCCGGTTTCTGGACGAGCTTAGGCACGAGACATTCATCTTCGAGACCGGCGCGGGAATGCGAGTGCGGCTGCGCTACCGCATCAACGACCCCGGTTTCGATCAGACGCCTACCCTGATCGTCGCCTTCCAGAAGGACGGGTATCTTAGAACCCACCGATTTTGGACGGACAGGATCCGCATATCCGCAGCGGCAGGCCGCGAGGGCGAGCTCGAGATAACTGCCGCGCCGCTCCTTATGGCGCCCGGTACGTACCGCGTGACGGTTTCGGTGTTCGAGGAGGGCTATTTCGCGCGCGGTGTCCCTCGGGAATTCTACACGGTCTCGGATCGGGTTTGCGACGTGCACGCGCGCGCGTACGAGATCGTGGTGACTGCAGCGGCGGACCAACCGCTTTGCAATGATGTCCTGTTTCAGCATCCGTCGGAATGGCGGCTTGTCGTGCGGCCAGATAGGGACGAGGGGCAACCCGTCGGCGACGTTGTCCGTGACGGCCAGCGGCGGCGGTGATCGCGGCGCCATGAATCGGATCGCAACGGAGGACAACCGGCTTCGCAGCCGGCGATCGGAGATGGTGCTCTGCATCACGCATTCCGACCGGCCGGTCGAGGCGGACCGATGCGACGCGAATGCGCTGCAGAGCCGTTACACGCGGCCCGGCAGGCTTCCGCCCACGGTTCCCTTCCGATCGCTGCCCCATGCTCGGACCGCGACACCGTACGGCGGTGCCATCTCGGTCTGGGACGTAGGCGGCTCGGACTTTCAGGACGTCGCGCTGCTCGCGATTCTGCGGCCCCGTGGCTACAAGCCGCAGCACGTGATCTGGCACGGTGACCGTCTTTGGGTGCTGGGCACGGAGTTGATCGAGGTCTACGACGAATCGCTGCGCCGCGAGGCCTTGATCGAGGACAACTGGCTTGCCGGCGCGCACACGATCGCACCGATCGACGACGACACCCTGGCGGTTTCGGCGTCAGCAAGCGACAGCGTCCTGATGGTTGACCGGCGTGCCATGAAGGTGGTGGACCGATTTCGCATTCCCGACGGCGTCTACGGTCACAATTTCGATCTTCGCCACGACGACTCGGTCGTCGAGCATTACGTTCCGAACGATCTGCAGCTCGCCCATTTCAATTGCGCCTGGCCGTGGCGCGGCGGTGTCCTGACCACGGCGCTGATCCCCGGGGCGATTGGGTTCTTCGATCGTTCAGGATCGTACCGCGAACTGCTCTCGGGGTTCGTCGGCGCTCACGGCGCGCGCGTCAACCCGGAAACCGACCGCATCTATTTCTGCGACAGCTGCGCGGGGACCCTCAACGTTCTCGGACCCGACCTGGAAATAGAGTTCTCTTATCGCGCCGGATCGCGTTGGCTCCACGATGCGGTTCACCTGTCCGGCGAGGTCTTCGCGCTCGCCGTTTCGGACCGGAACGTTGTTCAGGTCGCGAACATTCACTCGGGCGAAATCCTTTGCAAGATCGACGGATCGGAATTGGGATGCAGCACCCAGTTCCTCGCGTTCGGCCGATGAGCCAGGCGATTCAGTTCGGCTTCAACAGGACGACGCCGAGCTCGCAGGTGGAAATTCGCGCCAGCGCGGGGGCTTCCGCCACTTCTGGAAAGTCGGCCCACTGGTCGCGCACCAGCCCGCGATCTGAAAGCAGGGCCGATTCGTCGTAGCCCGCGAAGCCCGGGCAAAGATCGAGTCCGCGGGCGTCGGCCAGTTCGAGGTCCGGCGCCGCCGAAAGCATCCGGGACAGGTCTACCGGCATGAAGATCGAGCAGTTGCGTGCGACGAGATTGGGATGCTCTTCAAGCAGCCGGTGGCTGTCCGAACCAGCGCCAAGCGGAACCCCGATGGAGAGGACGGCACGTCCGCCGGGCCGGAGGATGCGCGAGATCTCCCGCATCGCGGCGTCGCGGCGGTCGAGCGGCAAGTGTTCCAACACGCTCACGCTGATGGCCACATCGACGCTCTCGTCATCGATCGGAAGATCGCCAATATCCGCGATTACGCGCTCGACGTTGGGACCCGGATCTGACGCGGGCAAGTACTGACGATCGATGAGAAGGGCTAGTTTGGCACGTTCGCGGAGCGCCGGATGTAGGATCGGGTTGTCGCCGGCGCCAAGATCGACGACGGTCTCGCGTCCGGTCAGGCGAGCGCGCTCGATCACCCAGTGCGACCCCCAGCTCCAAGGGGTCTCCTGGCAGCCGAAGCGGCGGCAGTCACGACGGTTCGAGAAGGTCGGCCCCAGGCGGCGCGCGCCCCCGCGAACCGACAGGGGCTCGCGCCGTTCGATCATGCGCAAAATGGCGGACGGCCATGCCATGTGTCTCTAATCGCGTTCCGTGGTCCGCTTGATTGAGTGCAAAGTATGCTCCAAGGTAGTCTTCAGCGCAGCGGAGGACTCCCGGCCATTCGCCGTCTTCAAAAAATGACAGGAAGTGTTCGCGGACGGAAGTCGACCGCGGGGCCCGCAGAACGGGTCGTTGTGCTTAAGGGCGAGGGAGACGCGGCCCAGGAACCCGATGGCATGAAGGACCGCGTCTTCGGGGGCGATCCGTTCGCCCTGCTGCGGCGCCGGTGGAACGTGCTGCCTGCCGGCAACGGTCGGGTCGCTGCGGCCGATCTGATGGCGCTGTCGGATGCAGAGCTTCTTACGACGTGGCATCGATTGCGCGACGACGCGACGACCGGGCCCGCCTTCGGCGTCCGCGGCTGGTACCATACCCTATACAGAGACGTCCTGGCCGGTCGGACAGCGGTCGACGTGGGGGCGGGCCTCGGGCTCGATGGGCTGACCTTCGCGGCGCACGGCGCGCGGATGATCTTCGTCGATATCGTCGAGGACAACCTTGCCTTGCTTCGGCGGCTGGCGGGCCTGCTGGACGTTCGCGACGCTTCGTATCTGTATCTCGACGACCTGGCGGCACTTCGTACCCTCCCCGACCGGGTCGACGTCATCTGGTGCCAGGGATCAATGATCAACGTGCCCTTCGGGTTCGCCGCGCGCGAAGCGTCGGCGCTGCTCGAGCACCTGCCCGTCGGCGGACGCTGGATCGAGTTGGCCTATCCGCGCGCCCGTTGGGAGCGGGAGGGCGCGCTGCCCTTCCATCTCTGGGGCGAACGGACCGACGGTCCCGGCACACCTTGGGTCGAATGGTATGACCGCGACCGGTTGCTGCGCCGGCTGGAGCCGGCGGCGTTCGACGTCGTGCTCGACATCGAGTTCCACAATTGCCAGCTCGTCTGGTTCGACCTATGCCGGATTCGATGACGCGCCTCCTCATCGAGGTCGAGACCGAGCCCGTCGCGACGCTTGGCCGCCGCCTTGGCTTCGCGACGCCGTTCGAGAGGCCCGCCAATCCATATCGCAAGCCGCTTCCGGAATGGAAGATGGAGGAAGATGACGCCCCTATTCTTCGATACCTCTACCGCGAAAGGCGCCCGTGCCGGCATCTGGAGTTTGGTACATGGCGAGGGTCCGGCGTCGTCGCGTGCCTCGAATCTTGCGCGGCGACCGTTTGGACGCTGAACTTGCCCGAGGGCGAGGTCGGACCGGATGGGCGCTGGGCCTATGCCGAGAACTGGTCGCGCTCTATTCCGTTACCACCCGGTGCCCGCACCAGCCCGCTCGACGAAGACCGCCACACCGTGCGGACGGATTCCGGCGGGTTTGTTGGGCGTGAGTATCTCTCGCGTGGGCTCGGGCACCGCGTCTGCCAGATCCTGTGCGACAGCCGCGACTGGGACATTACGAACTATCCGCCAGGTTTTTTCGATAGCTGCCTGATCGACGGCGGGCATACGCGGGGCGTCGTGCAGAACGACCTTGGTAAGGCGCTCACGCTGCTGCGTCCTGGGGGGCTCCTCATGCTCCACGATTTCTGTCCGGTCGACGAGGTTTACTCGGCCTGTCCCTCGACCGTCGGCGTCCTTGCCGCGGTCCACCGAGAGATGCCAACCCTTCGCCGGAATCTGTCGGATTTATTCTGGATCGATCCGAGCTGGCTGCTGATCGGTGTGCGGCGATGAGCGGCATGGGCCAGGGCTGGGCCGGGCTCGCGTCGCGCGCGCTCTATGCGCGGCGGTCCGCGGTCGCGGCCCGGGCCGATCGCCTACGGGCCCTGTTCGATGCGGTCGATCGGCCGGGCGATCTGTCGTTGTCGCAGTGGAGCCACCTGTTCACGGTGGCGGTCGAGTTCCATCCCGACCTCATCCTTGAGCTCGGGCGCGGGCGCGGCAATTCCACGTGCGTCTTCACCCAAGCGGCCCACGATCTGCCGGGCTGCCGTGTCGTCAGCTTTTGCATCGCCGACGACTGGGATCGGATCACGCGCCCCAGGCTCGAGCGTGTCGTCCCTGCGGAATGGTTCGCCGCTCTGGATGCCCGGACGGAAGACGTGACCACCGTCGATTTCGGCGCGGTGTGCCGCAACGCACAGCGGGTGCTCGTATTCTGGGACGCGCACGGGTTCGAGGTTGCCGCGAGCGTACTCGCGCGACTCATGCCCGTCATCGCGGACCGCCCTCATCTTGTCGTCATGCACGATATCACGGACACCCGTTATTGCGGCTCGCCGGCCGGCTACCAAGGCAGGTCGCTGTGGCGCGGCCAGGATCTCGGATGGGCGGGCGCGTGCGCGCCGCTACGGCTAGGCTGGATGGAGACGGTCGTCGAGCAGGCGATCCCCACCCTCGATTTCCTGGCGCGCAATGGGATCGAGCTGCATTCGGCCGACGACGAGGTGCACCGCGACCTCGTCTGCCATCCCGAGCGGTTGGCCGAGCTGCGGCGCGTCTATCCCTCCGGCTTCTTCGCGCCGGTCAACCATTGGGTCTATTTCACTCTGAACGACGCGGCGCCGCCCTATCACTTTCCCGCTTGGTCCGGCGTGCGCCCCGCCCCCTCGGATCGCAACGGCGACGCCGGCTTTGCGGAACTTGGTCGCGCGTTGTCGCGCGATCTCGGTCGGAACAACGTTGGCGGACGTCCGACGCCCCTCACCTGGCTGCGCGTCTTCGCGAAGCTTGCGTTGGGACGCTACCATCGCATCGACGACGAGTCGCGTAAGGGCTGATAAGATCAAGGTGGAGAAAAGAGCCGTGCGTGCGAGGTACTTGCTCTCTGCAATGGCGATGAAAGGATCGGGCTAGTCAATGTCCAACAACCGCGGCACGACGAAATCCAGAAGGAACGCGGTCCTTGCCTTTGCATCCGGGATCCTGCTCCTCGTCGCGGTCGAGGGGGTGGCCCGCGTCGCGTGGTGGGTCCTCGAGCGGGACGCCTTCGAAACCCGCCGTCTGTCCGGCGAAGCCATGCTCCGCAACGACCGGATCAACTTCATGAAGCAGGCGGACGGCATCTACGGGTACGTGCTGAAGCCAGGCTTCTCGCGCGGCGGCGTTTTAGTGAACGAGGATGGCTTCGCGCAGCGGGACCGGGTGCCGGTCGAGCGTACGCCAGGCACCCTCCGCATTGCGGCGATGGGAGAATCGACGACGCAAGGTCACAACGTCGATGACGGGAATTATCCGGCCTACCTCGCGCGCTTGCTTCGCGCGCCCGGCACGGGACACGTCGGCGTCGAGATGCTGAACGCGGGGGTCGCCGGGTGGGTCAGCGACCAGGTGGCACTCCGCGCCGAACGCCAGGTGGCGGCCTACCGGCCCGACGTGGTTCTCCTCTATGTCGGTTGGAACGATTTCCAGTCGTACGATCCGTTGGGCGGCATTCCCGGGCGGTCCTACTTTGATTTTGCGTACGGCGGCCTGTTCGTGGAGAGCGCGACCGAGTACTGCAAGGCCTGCGGCTTGGCCGTCGCTGTCGCTCACGCCGCCAACCGTTATGCAAGGTCGCACTTCGCGTTCGGGGCGGACCGGAGAAATGCGGAATCGGCCGATCTGCCCGACGCGCGACAGCTCTATCGTTTCCACCTCCGCAGCCTCGACCGAATCGTCGCGGCCTTTCGAAAGGAGAATCCGGCCGTCCGGATCGTGATCTCGACCTTGGTGGGGCGCTGGCCAGCCGGAAGCGTTGATGACTTCACTGCGCCGAATGGGCGCACCTGGTGGATGCAACGGCATGAGTTGTCGCGCGAGGACGCGGCCAAGCTGCTCGCGCGGTTCAATGCCGAAATCCGCGACCATGCCCGGCGCCATGGACTCCTGCTCGTCGACATGGCCGAGGCTTTCGCGAGGCTCGATCGCCGCCGGCTTCAGTGGGATTTCGCGCACATGAGCAGCGAAGGATACGAACTCATGGCCGAGACGTTTTACGAAGCCCTGAGACAGGCAGGACATGCCTCTGGAAGACCGAGTCCGCGCCGAGAGCAACTCGTCCTGAAGTACGAACGAATTGACGGGTCGATCGGGTCTCATCGCAGGAGTTCCGATGCCGGCCTTCGGTGAAGAGGCGTCGCGCCTCGCCTCTTCGTCAGAGCGTGAGTCACCCAAGGACAGCAGCCACGTGAAGAGTTCCCGGACATCGCCGTATACGTCGAATACCGGTGGCCGCTCGTCAGCGGCTTCGACATCGCACAAGGCTCACCAAGGCAGCCTGCCGTCGCCCGGGGGCCCGTACCTCAGCGTCGTTGCGACCTCGCGCAATGATGAGCACGGCGGCAACCTGCTGCGTCGAATGCAAATGTTCATCGACGGGTTGATCGCGCAGTGCCGCCGCTACGGACTCGACTGCGAGCTGATCCTGGTCGAATGGAATCCGCCGCAATATCGGCCACGCTTCGCAGAAGCGCTCCACTGGCCTGCGGAACCGGGCCCTTGCGTGGTGCGCATCATTGAAGTATCCGGCGACATCCACGCGCGTTTTCGCCATTCCGATCGACTTCCGCTCTTCCAGATGATCGCTAAGAACGTGGGCATACGGCGTGCGCGGGGGCGCTTCGTTCTGGCGACCAACGTCGACATCTTGTTCTCGGACGAGTTGATGGCCCGTCTCGCCCGCCGCGGTCTTGCAGACAACGTCATGTACCGCGTCGACCGGTACGACATACCTGCGAATATCCCACTTGACGGCACGACGGAGGAACGGCTCGCGTTCGCAAAGCGCAATGTCCTCCGCGTCAACCGGCGCGACGGAACAGTGTATCCGGCGACGGGACGCCTCGACCGGATCTATCGGCCGCGCAGCCTGGTGTTGATCCGCGCGCTGGCTAGTCCCATCCTCGCACCGATCGCGTTGATTTTGAGTACCCTATTTCGCCTGCTCATCAGGCGGACCGACGCGGGGCAGCTTCGCCGGCTATCGGTCCTGCATCGATTCATCCGCATTAAGATGCATCGCCAGCGCACCAAGGCGGTGCCGGCCACGCCCATTGCCCTGCGCCTGCTCGTTGCGGCCTTGCGATTATACGGTCGCGCCATCGCCGAAGCCTGGCGCGCCGTTGGCTTCGAGCTCCGACGTGGCAGACTGCATACGAATGCATGCGGCGACTTCACCCTGATGAGCCGCGAACGCTGGCTCGCCCTGCGCGGCTATCCCGAGCTCGAGATGTATTCCTTCCACCTTGATAGCTTGCTCTGCCACGCTGCCGTTTGCAGTGGGGTGCGCGAGAAGGTTTTCACGAGTCCCGCACGCATCTATCATATCGAGCATTCGGAAGGGTCCGGATTCACCCCGGAAGGGCGGGACAAGCTCTGGAACCGGATGCGAACATTGGCCGTGCCGCGGCTTGGCGACGCCGAGTTTTGGAGGGCGGTCATCGAGATGCGCCAGGGTAAGCGTCGATGGCTTCGGAACGAGCCGGGTTGGGGATTGACCGAAGAGCCGTTGGTTGAGACTTGGATCGGTCGCGCGTCGGATTCGGTCGGGGGGACGTCATGGCCAGCCCTCGCCTAAAGCCGAAGCTCGGGGGTGCGCGGATGGCAGATCGTCGGGGCCGGGTCGAGCAGAGAAGCCGTGCCCGTCACTCCCGCGAACGCGTCGCGCGGGGGGCGCGGCGCTTGCGCGTGACGGTCATCGGCCTCGGCAAGGTGGGCGCTCCCTTGGCGGCAACGCTAGCGGCGCGAGGCTTTGACGTCGTCGGCGTCGACAAGAACCGCGACTTTGTCGAAGCGATCCATCAAGGTCGAGCGCCCATCGTCGAACCCCGGCTGCAAGAGATGATGGACTTGGCGGGCGGACGTATCCGGGCCACGACGGACTGCGTCGCCGCCGTCGCCAGCTCCGAGCTGTCATTCGTCGTCGTTCCGACGCCAAGTGATGCAACCGGCCGCTTTTCATTGCGCTACGTGCTCGAGGCTGCGCGCGACATCGGGCGAGGGCTATCGGAGCATCCCGGTCGGCCGGTTGTCGTCCTCGTGAGCACGGTGATGCCCGGCGACACCGACGCGCAATTGCGCCCCGCCTTGGAGGCCGCATCCGGGAAGCGTTGCGGCGCGGGGTTCGGCCTGTGCTACAGCCCCGAATTCATCGCGTTGGGGAATGTCGTGACCGACATCCTTCGGCCGGATTTCGTCCTGATCGGGTCGTCGGATGACCATTCGGCGGCGGCTTTGGCGCGAATCTACGCACGGCTTTGTGAGACTGACCCGCCCATCTGCCGCATGAATCTGGTCAACGCCGAGCTGACGAAGCTCGCCGTGAATAGCTACGTCACGATGCGGATTTCCTTTGCCAATGCCTTGGCCCAGATATGCGAAGGGTTGCCCGGCGCGGATGTCGAGCGGGTGACGGCGACCATGAGCTTGGACAGCCGTATCGGATCCAAGTACTTGCGGGGCGCGTTGAGTTTCGGCGGGCCGTGTTTTCCGCGCGACAACAGGGCACTTGGTGTCGTCGCGCACAGGGCGGATGTCGCGCCGGTGCTTGCAGAGGCTACGGACGAAGTCAATCGCGTGCATCTCGACCGGCTGCTACAACTCGTACTTCGCCGCTGCCCGAACGGCGGTACGGTCGCCGTGCTCGGGCTCGCGTACAAGGCCAATACGCCGGTTGTGGAAGCTTCTCCGGGAACCGATCTCGTGGCCAAGCTGCGGGCGGCCGGGATTCCGGTCACGGTTTATGACCCGCTGGCGATGGCCGCGGCGCGAGCAATGTTCGGCGAGGGCGTCGCCTATGCGAAGACTGCGCGCGAAGCGGTCGGATCGGCCGACGTTGTCGTCCTGACGACGCCGTGCGACGAGTTCCGTTCGCTCCGACCGGATGATCTCCGGCCCGGCCGGCCGATGGTGATCGACTGCTGGCGTATTCTTCCGGCCGAGGCATTCGCGCCCGCCAGCAACTATGTTGTGATCGGCCGGGGCCCCGACGCCAAGGTGGTGATCCAAGCTCAGCGTGACGTCGGCGCGGAGCCGGTCCAGGAGCGCGGGCCCTCGCACCGCGCTTCATGAGCCTACCGCCGTTCTTGTCGGTGGTTGCAGCGTCACGTAACGACGATCACGGCGGAAAACTGCTGACACGGATGCAGTTCTTCATAGACGGGCTGGCGGACCAGTGCCGCCGTTTCGGGCTTTCCGCCGAGCTCGTGCTCGTCGAGTGGAATCCGCCAGCTGATCGCGCCGGCCTCGACGAGGCGCTCGATTGGAGCTCTTGCGGCCCGGGCGGGCTTGCAGTCCGGATTGTTCGCGTGGGGCGGGTGCGCCACCGGCAGTTTGCCCACTCCGAGAAGCTGTCGCTCTATCAGATGATCGCGAAGAACGTCGGCATACGCCGCGCATGCGGCTCGTTCGTTCTTGCGACCAACATCGATATCCTACTGTCCGATCGGCTCGCCTCCTGGCTCGCAGACCGCAAGCTGCAGCCGGGCTTCTTTTACCGCGTTGACCGTTTCGACGTCGCATCCGATTTGCCCGCGGAGCGGCCGCCCGCGGAGCGGCTTGCCTGGTGCGCGGATCACGTGCTGCGGGTCGCCCGCCGGGAGGGCATCTACGTCAAGGTAAAACAGGGCGCCAACAGCGTGTATCGTCGCGCCGTTACGCGGAGCCCGGCAATGGCAGCTGCCGCGTATTACGAGAACGCGTTCCGAGGCTCGGGGCCGTTTCTCGTCCGCCACGGCCACGCCGTGCTCGTAGTGGCCAAGAAAGCAGGACAACGCGTCGTCCGCCGCTGGCGCCATCCGCTCCATACCAATGCGAGCGGCGATTTCACCTTGATGGCACGGGACAATTGGTTCGCGCTTCGCGGGTATCCCGAGTTCGAGATCTATTCTTGGCATCTCGATGGGGTCCTCATCCACCAGGCCCATCATCGTGGGCTGCAGGAGGCCGCGCTCGGTTGGCCCTTCTGCGTCTACCACATCGATCACGAGCGCGGATCGGGCTTCACGCCCGAAGGGCATCTCGACCTCTTCCGTCGGCTCGACCGGGCCCATATTCCGCGGCTCACCGACGAGGAGTTCGACCGCCTTATCGCCGTGATGCGGCGGGGGCCGGGCGACCATGTATTCAACGGCGCGGACTGGGGCCTCGCAGGCGACCGACTGGAAGAGATCGAGGTGGCGTGACGGCCTTCGCGCGGGGGCGGGAACCGGATCACGCGGTCACGCGGGCGGCCATTTGGTCGTAGATCCAGCGATAGGTCCGTTCCATGCCGACCTCGAGCGGAATCGCCGGTTCCCACCCAAGTAGTTCGAGGATGCGCGAATTGTCCGAGTTGCGGCCGCGCACCCCCGTCGGCGCGCCCAACCGGTACCTGCGGCGGAGGCGGACGCCTGCGATCTCTTCCACGATATCGACCAGGCGATTGATCGTCACGAGCTGCGACGAGCCCAGGTTGATGGGGCCCTCGACCGCGCTCTTCATGATCATCGTCGTGCCCGCGATGCAGTCGTCGATATAGGCAAAGCTCCGCGTCTGCTCGCCGTCGCCCCAGATCTCGATTTCGTGCAGCGCGGAGAGCTTGGCTTCCGCAACCTTGCGGCAGATCGCAGCCGGAGCCTTCTCACGGCCGCCATCCCATGTGCCGTGTGGGCCGTAGACGTTGTGATATCGTGCGACCCGCGTGGTCAGTCCGAAATCTTCCTCGAAGTGACGGCACATTCGTTCAGAGAATAGCTTTTCCCAGCCGTAGCCGTCCTCGGGCATTGCGGGGTACGCGTCCTCTTCGCGCAACGGGACGACGTCGGTCGAGCGCTGCTTGTCGGCGGCATAAACGCACGCCGAGGAGGCGAAGAAGTATCTTGCCGTCCCGAATTTCCGCGCTGCGTCGAGTAGGTGGGTGTTGATCAGCACGGACAGCATGCAGGATGACTTGTTGTTCTCGATATAGCCAATCCCTCCCATGTCGGCGGCGAGATTGTAGACCTGATCCATGCCGCGGACGGCGACGTCACAGGCTTCGCGGTGCCTGAGATCGAGGCCGAGGTTTTCGGCGTCCTTGAATAGCTGGTGCCATTGCGCGAGTGGTTTGATATCGGCAGCCCGAACTTGGCGGTAACCCCGTTTTAGCAGCTCGCCAACCAGCCACCCCCCGATGAAGCCGCCGGCCCCGGTCACCAAGATTTTCGAATCGTGATTCACGTGTGCCCCCCACGGGTTGCAAATCTAGGTCTTGCATGCCACGCACTGGATGCAATGCGTACCACGACGTGACCTATACGCAGACTCAGCGCGAGAACCCATGCGACGCGGACTCAGTGCAGCGCCGCACAGACGCGGATTGGAACTCTGGCCGTTTTCGAGCCAGGCATATCTCTCCTTGTGCAGTCCGAGCCTCCTCCGAGCGCGGTCGAGACTCCGACGCGCGTCTAGTTTATCGCGTCTTCCTGTACGCAAGGAGGCGTTGCCTTTTTGCCGTTCACTCGGATTACCCTTAAGTACTTGAAGCCTAAGCCCTTCCAAAACCCTCAAACCTTGGTTCAGCGCCTCCGGAAAAGGCCGCATGAACTCGGCCTCTACCTCCGGCAAACGGCAATACCGCTTGGCGTCACCCCATGGACGGTCATGATCGGGGAGAAAGATCGTACTGAGCCGGCGATGTGCCATTGGCCAGCGATCCTCGACGATCTCGGAAACGACCGATTTCCGGAACCGGAGTTCCTCGGACAGCGGCTGCAGCGTCGCTACCGCCATCTGGGCCTCTCGCGCAACGTAGCTTCGCGGCAGTTGAGTATGGATGAGGACACCCCAAGACGGTACGAGGACGCTGCCTGGACCCGGGCCGCACCCCGAACAAAGCGACTCATCGCCCAGTTTCTCGCTCGGTAATTCATGAATTTGCCGTAACAGCGCAAGAAGCGTCGAAATTCGATCCGAGTGGCCCGCCTCGCGATGCCCTAGGAGTAGGTGATGGTGGGGAGCGAAGGAACCGCCTTCACCGGGCTACGTGCTCACGATCCTCCCGTCGCACGCCGTCAAGCGGCCGGTCTGACGAGTGGCCACAACCCCGATCATGGGATGGCAGGTGCGTATGCATCGTTCGCATGCGATCGCAAGACGGTCGCGCACTCGGACATGTGAATCGCCACGCGTACCGCACCAAAATGTCGGAAAAGTGCGGCAACACCGAGATCGTTAACCATTTCTTAGCGCTGTCGCTGCACATCCTGCGCACCGGCGGTGACCGAAGCCATGCGCCGAAATCCAGTCTCGTACGGAACCTCGATGAAGAACGGCGAGGGGCAGGACTTTCTCGTATGCCGCGCCGCGGGGCGGCTGTGCGCCCTGCCGCTCGCACACGTGATCGAGACGATGCGTCCCCTGCCGTTGCGCCGCCTGAGCGCCGCGCCGCAGTTCGTCGCGGGTGTCTCCGTCATCCGCGGTCTCCCGACGCCGGTTCTCGATACCGGCACGCTTCTCGACGGATCGACGTCCGCGCCGGGACGCCTCGTCTCGGTCAGGACCGGCGAGCGCGCGGTGGCGTTGGCGTTCGATGCCGTCCTGGGGATTCGATCCATTTTGAATGATTCGCTTCATCGCCTTCCCCCGCTGCTCGACCCCGCCGGCAGCGAGGTCGTCGCGGCCATCGGTGCGCTGGACGAGGAGCTGTTGGTCGTGCTCGAGGGCTCACGGCTCTTGCCGGCGGCGGCGTGGGACGCGATCCGGGACCAGCACGGGGCGGGCGCGTGAACGCGGCGATTTCGCCGGACCTGGTCGATGCGTTCCGCGGCGCCGTCGGCCGATCGCTCGGTCTGCACCTCGATACCGCCAGTGCCGCGACCGTCTCCGAGGTCTTGCGCCGGCGAGCCGAGGCGAACCGGCTCAGCTGCGAGGCCTACGTTCGCCGGTGCGCCCTGGCGCCCGGCCGGGAGGAGACCGCCGCGCTGGCGCGGGAGCTGACCGTCGGCGAAACGTCGTTCTACCGGAATTCCGACCAGTTCCGCGCGCTGTCGGAATTCGTCCTGCCCGAACGGTTGGCGGCGCGCACCGGAGACAAGCGGCTGCGCCTGCTTTCGGCCGGGTGCGCCTCGGGCGAAGAGGCGTACTCGCTCGCCATTCTTTTGCGCGAAGCGATCCCGGATCGTTCGTGGACCGCGTCGATCCTCGCTCTCGACGCCAATCCGGCCGCTCTCGCCAAGGCGGCCCAGGCACGGTACGGCGCCTGGGCGCTGCGGGATCTGCCGGAGGATTTGCGCGGCCGCTATTTCCGTGTCGAAGGTGCCGATAACGTTCTCGCCGAGGAAGTGCGCACCGCGGTCAGGTTCGAGGAGCGCAACCTGGCCGAGGACGATCCCGGCTTCTGGCAGGGCGGCGAGTACGACGTCATCTTTTGCCGCAACGTCCTGATGTACTTCACGCCGGAGAACGCGCGCGGCTTGGTCGCGCGCCTTGCCCTGGCGATCGCCGAGGGCGGATACCTGTTCCTCGGCCATGCCGAAACCCTGCGCGGCCTGTCGCAGGACTTCACCCTGTGCCACACCAACGAAACGTTCTATTACCGGCGCAAGTCGGCGGCGGCCCTTTTGGCCGACCGCACGGCGCCGTCTTGGGCCGCACCCATCGCCCCGCCCGCGATGTCCGACGCGCGGCCCGGCGAGGCCTGGCCGGACGCCATCGAGAAGGCGTCGCGGCGGATCGCGGTGCTTGCCCGTGTCGATCGGCCGGACCCACGGCCCGCCGCCGCGGCCACGGACCGCGCGGCGCGGCCGCAGGACTTGAGCCGCGCCATCGAATTCCTGCGGACGGAACGCTATGGCGAGGCGATCGCGTCGCTTCGGTCGTTGCCGGCCGAATCGGCGGACGACCCCGCGGCGCTTCTGCTTCTCGCGACGGTTCTTGCGCACTCGGGCGCTCTCGCCGCCGCTGCCGAGGCAGCGCAGCGACTGCTCGGGATCGACGAGTTCAATGCCGGCGCGCATTACGTCCTCGCGCTGTGCCGCGATGGTTCGAGCGACCGGGGCGGCGCGCTGTTCCATTTCCGGGCGGCGGCCTATCTCGATCCCGGTTTTGCGATGCCGCGGCTGCATCTCGGCCTGCTCGCCCGGCGCTCGGGCGACCGCGCCGGCGCGCGCCGCGAATTCGCGCAGGCGATTGCCCTTCTGCAACGCGAAGACGACACGCGCGTCCTGATGTTCGGCGGCGGGTTCGACCGCGATGCGCTCGTGGCCTTGAGCCGCACGGAGATGCTCGCGTGCGAGGCGGCGGCATGACGGGGCAGCCGGCATTCGTCGGCGCGCGCGCCGCGGAGTTTCGCGCCGCATTCGACCGCACATTTGCCGAACCGATCCGGATCGAAACGGCACGCACGACGGATCTGCTCGCCATCCGCGTTGCCGGAGACCGCTACGCCCTCGCGCTCGCCCAGGTCGCCAAGCTCCTGGGCGGACCGCGCGTGACTCCGGTTCCGGGCCCGGTGGCCGAGCTTGTCGGCATCGCCAGCGACCGCAGCGTGATCTTTCCGGTCTACGACTTGGGCCGGCTTCTCGGCCGGGAAGCGTCCGAAGGCGCGCCGTACTGGATCGTCGTTGCGGCCGGACCGGTCGCAATGGGCTTCGCCTTCGACGGCTTCGACGGACACGTGCGCGTCCGCAACGATGCGATCGTCGCTCGGCCTCCCGGCGACGCCGGTCGACGTTTTCTGCGCGAGGTCGTCGAAACACCGGCAGCGGCCCTGCCGCTGATCGATATCCCTTCGGTGATCGAGTCAATCGAGGCGACCGTGCGTGGCGCCGCATCAGGCAAGGAGCGATAGACGATGGTCGGGAATTGGTCGTTTGGTCGGAAGCTCGGCACGGGGTTCGCGTTGACAGTCTTCATGACCGTCGTGATGGGCGTGGTGGCCGCATATTCGCTTCAAGACGTTTCGTTTCACCTCGACCGGGCGGTCGTGGTCGAGGCGCCGCAAATCCTCGATGCCGAACGCCTGCAAACCGCAACTGTCCGGCAGGCTGCGGCAGTCCGCGGATACTTGCTCGATCCGGACGTGCGATACACGCAACGGCTGAGCGACGCCCGGACGAACTTCGCCGGGCTGATCGCCCGTTTCAGGGGATACGTCCGGACCGACGAGGGCCGGCGCCAGGTCGAAAACCTCGCCCGACTGGAAAGCGACTATCGCGAGGCGGCGAACAAGGTGATCGCGCTCCGGCGGAACCACACCGAGGCCTCTCCGTTCGCGAAGCCGTTCGACGATGAGGTCCTGCCCAAACAGCAGCAACTGAGCGAAGCCATCGAGGCGTTCGTCAAGCGCGAGCAGGGCCAGCAGGTCGAAGCCACAAAGGCGGCAACCGGCGCGGCATCGTCCGCGATCGTCCTCGTTGCCGCCATCGCGGCCGTCGTCGTCGTGTTCGCGGTCATCTTGGCGACCTTCCTGACCCGCCTCCTCTCGCGCCAGATCGGCTCGGCGATCAGCCACGTCCAAAGCTCGTCTGCCGAGCTCCAAGCGGCGTCCAACCAGCAGGCGGGCGGCGCCAGGGAGCAGGCGACGGCGATGAGCGAGATCACGACGACCATCGGCGAGCTGCTCGCGACCTCGCGCCAGATCGCCGAAAGCGCACAGCGCGTCGCCCAGATCGCCGAGCAGACGGCGGGCGCGGCCGACAACGGCGACGGAACCGTGACGAAGGCCTACGAGTCGATTGCCGCCATACAGCGCCAGGTCGAGCTTCTGGTCGGGCACATGCTCGATCTCGGCAAGAAGTCGCAGCAGATCGGCGTCGTTCTCGAAATCGTCTCCGAACTCGCGGAGCAGACCAACATCCTCGCCATCAATGCGACCATCGAGGCCGCAGGCGCCGGCGAGATCGGCGGACGCTTCGCGGTCGTCGCCGACGAGATCCGAAAGCTCGCCGACCGGGTTGCCGAATCGACCAAGGAAATCCGCGGACTGATTGACGACGTTCGCACCGCGGTAAATACGACGGTCATGACGACCGAGACCGGCTCGAAAGCCGTCGAGGCCGGGTCGAAGCAGTTCGCCGAGGTCACCAACGCGTTCAAGAAGATCGCGGGATTAGTGTCCACCACCACCGATGCCGCACGTGAGATCGAGCTGTCGACCAAGCAGCAGGCGAGCGCTATCGAGCAGGTCAACACAGCGGTGTCGAACATCGCCCAGGCGTCGAAGGAAACCGAGTCGAGCTCGACCCAGACGCAACAGACCGCGTCCGAGCTTGCCGGGCTCTCGAACGCGCTGCTGCAGCTTGTGCGCCCGCAAAAAGCGGCGTGACGATGGCGGAGGACCGCTACAAGTACTTCCGGGTCGAAGCGCGCGAGCTGGTCGACCAGCTCGGCCGTGGCGCCGTGGTCCTGGAGCAGGGCAACGTCGGCTTCGGACAGGTCGCTCAGCTCCTGAGGCTTGCGCACACGTTGAAAGGCGCCGCACGGGTCGTCAAGCAGGACGAGATCGCCGACGACGCGCATGCGATCGAGGAAGCGCTGGCGGAATACCGCGAGACCGCCGGCGCAGTGCCCCGCGAGCGCATCGACGCCGTGCTCGGCAAGCTCGACCGCATCGCGCAGCAGGTTTCGCTTCTCGACCCGCCGGCCGAGGCCGCCTCGCCCGCGCCGGGGCGGCCGCGCGTCGAGGAGACAGTTCGCACCGTGCGCGCCGACGTGGCGGATCTCGACAAGCTCATCGAGGGGATCTCACAGGTGCACGTGCAGATCGCGGCACTCAAGCGGAGCGCCGGGTCGGTCGAGCAGGCGCAAGACCTGTTGCAGCTCTTGAATGCGCGGTTCGCGACGCCGCAGGCATTGCGACGCTCGGTTTCCGGCGAGAAGTCGCGCGAACTCGCCGAGGAGCTCGGCACCCTGATCGGGGTCGTCGATCGGGTCCTCGGACAGGCGGTCGAGCAGATCGACCGCGAGCTGCGCCAGACGCGGAGCATCGCCGAGCGCATGCGGCTCGTGGCGGTCGACGCCGTGTTCGGCCCGCTCGAACGGGCGGTTCGCGACACGGCCCAAGCGCAAGGCAAGCGCGCCGGGTTCTCCAGACGGGGCGGCGGCGTGCGCATCGACGCCGACGTGCTCGATGCCGTCCAAGTGGCGCTCTTGCAGCTCGTCGTCAACGCCGTGGCCCATGGGCTCGAACCGGAGACGGAAAGAATCGCGACGGGGAAATCCCCCGCGGGGCGGGTCAGCCTCCACGTCGAGCGCCGCGGCCGGCGTGTCGCATTCATCGTGAGCGACGACGGCCGTGGCTTCGATCTCGAGGCGGTGCGGCGCCACGCGATCGAGAAGGGATTGCAGACCGCGGATGCCCGGCGCTACGGCGCGAATGAGCTCCTCGGCCTCTTGATCAAAGGCGGCATCAGCACATCGGGTTCCGTGACCAAGATTTCGGGGCGCGGCCTCGGGCTCGACCTGGTCCGCGAAACCGCGGAGCGGCTGAACGGCGCGATCTCGCTGAACAGTCGGCCGGGCGGCGGCGCGACCGTGGAACTTTCGATCCCGGTGTCGGCAACTGCCTTGAAGGCGCTCATCGTCGAAGCCGCGGGTATGACGTCTTCGATCCCGCTCGATGCATTGCGCACCACGATCAACGTTGCGCCGGATGCGATCGCACGAAATGCGGCCGGCGACACGATCTTGTTCGACGGCACGGCAATTCCGTTCGCGGCGCTGCGCGAGATCCTGTTCAAGAAGGCCACGCCCAAAGCCGCGGAGCGCAAATGGCCGACGTTGGTGGTGAAAGGCGCGGCCGGCGTGGCGGCAATCGCCGTTGACCGAATCCTCGGCACAGCCGACGTCGTGCTCCGCCCCCTGCCCGCGCTGGCGCCGGCGGACCCGACGGTCGCCGGGGTTTCGCTCGATGCCGAGGGCACGCCGCGATTCGTGCTGGATCCCGAAGGGCTCGTCGCGGCTGCGCGAGGCGCGGCCGGCATCGTACGAAAAGCGGAAGTGGCGCGTCCCGCCATCCTGGTCGTCGACGATTCCCTGACCACCCGGATGCTGGAACGGGCCATCCTCGAATCGGCGGGCTATGAGGTGGACGTGGCGACGTCAGGCGAAGAAGGGCTCGAATACGCGCGCCGCAAACGCTACGCCCTGTTTCTAGTCGACGTCGAGATGCCGGGAATCGACGGGTTCACGTTCATCGAGCGCACGCGGGCGGATCCCGCGCTTCGCGACACCCCTGCCATCCTGGTCACCTCGCGCGCCTCGGCCGACGACCGCAAGCGCGGCGAAGACGTCGGCGCGCGCGGCTACGTCGTGAAGAGCGAGTTCCACCAGGGAAATCTGCTGCAACGCATCGAGGGGCTCGTCGCATGACGCCAGGCGCGATTCGCGTGCTCGTCGTCGAGGACTCGCTCACCGTGCGCCGGCGGCTGTGCGAGATCCTGGCCGACGATCCGCAGTTCGAGGTCGTCGGCGAAGCGGCCGACGGCGCGCGGGCGATCGAGCTTTGCCGCGACCTGCGTCCCAGCGTCGTAACGATGGACATGATGCTGCCGGAGATCAGCGGTCTTGCCGCCACCGAACACATCATGGCGCATTGCCCGACGCCAATTCTCGTCGTCTCGTCCTCGTTCAATCGCGGCGAGATGTTCAAGACGTACGAGGCGCTCTCTGCGGGCGCGGTCGATGTGCTCGAAAAGCCCACCGGCAACGAACCCGAGGGCGCGTGGGAACGGCGATTCATCGCGACGGTCAGGATCGTGTCGCGCATCCGGGTCATCACACACCCGCTGGCGCGCTTGAAGGGGCTCTACGTCCACCCCACCCCTGAGATCCGGGCCGCGGTCGCACCCGCCGCCAAGCCGGCCTCGATGATTGCCATCGGGGCGTCGACAGGGGGACCGGGCGCCATTGTCGAAGTACTGCGCGCCCTTCCACCCGATTTTGCGGTCCCGGTGCTGTTTGTCCTGCATATCTCGCCGGTTTTCAGCCGCAGCTTCGCCCAATGGCTCGGTGAAAAGATTGCGCGGCGCGTGGAGCTTGCCGAGGACGGGCATTCCGTCGCTGCCGCGGGGCACGTCATCATGGCGCCGCCGGACCAACACCTGATCGTCAAGGGTGGACGGCTGCGCCTCACGGACGAGCCCGAGCGCCATTCTTGCCGGCCGTCGGTCGACGTGCTGTTCGAGTCCGTCGCGCGCGAGTACGGGCCGTCGGCAGCAGGTTGCCTGCTCACCGGCATGGGCCGCGACGGCGCGGCGGGGCTGCTCGCCATCCGCGCGGCCGGCGGCGTCACGATTGCGCAGGACGAGGCGACGTCGGTCGTCTATGGC
>DASWIQ010000120.1:0-35179 GCA_036397615.1 Steroidobacteraceae bacterium | reverse complement strand
CACCGGAATCCTCGACGAGCCCCGTTTCGCGGTCTATGTGCGGAACTGGCACCCGCCGGGCCCGTATCTCGAATACGCGCCCGGCACCTGGCGTTATGAAGCTGGGTGGCCGATCGCGCGCATCCGCGAGCAGATCCTCTATCCGCAATCGAATCACACGCTGGATGCGAGCAAGCCGGCGGCCGATACGCACGCGTTGCGCTATCTGCCCTCGGTCGGTGTCGAAGCGGGCGGTCCCGTGATGTGGTGGGGCGACGTGGCGCACGATCAGCGGCCGACCGATGCCTACAGCCTTGTCTACGACAGCGCGCCGCTCGCCGAAGATCTCGAGATTCTCGGCCTGCCGCGGGCGACGCTCGAGGTCGCCGCGAACGCGACGCGCGCCCACTGGTTCGCCCGCCTGTCCGACGTCGCGCCCGACGGCACGGTCACGCAGGTCGCGGGCGCAGGACTCAATGGCAGTCACCGCGTGTCGGCGCGCGAGCCCCGGGCGATCGTCCCGGGCGAACCGTTCACGATCGACATCGAAATGCATTTCACGTCCTGGGTCTTCCCCAAGGGCCACCGGATCCGATTTGCGGTCAACAATGCGCAATGGCCGATGCTGTGGCCGACTCCGGAGCCGATGACGACGCAACTCCGCCTCGGCGACATTTCCCGCATCGCCCTGCCGGTCGTGCCCTTCGAGGCGCGGCCGGCGCCGGCTTTCCTGCCGCCGGCCACCGATCCGAAGTACTCCGGCTATGAATCGCTCGACGGCGGCACGACTTCCGGCTACGGCGAGATCTCGTCGGTCGACCGCAATCCGCAGACGGGCACGGCGGTCGCAAAAGCGACGAATGGCGGCGGCACCCGATTCCCGTGGGGGACCGAACGAACTTTCGAGACGATCCGCTACGAGGTCAAAGACGACACGCCGGCCGATGCCGCCGTCCTCGGCACGCACCGGATGGAAGTCGAGCTGCCCGGCCGCAAGCTTGTCTGGGACGCGGAACTCTCTTTCCGCAGCGACCGCGAGAATTTCCTTTACAGTTACCGCCGGCGCCTGACCGAAAACGGCAAGCTGCTCCGCGAAAAGACCTGGACCAGAACCATACCGAGGGATTACCAGTGACGAACACCCTGAGCCCGACTCTCCGCTGGACGATCTCCGCCTGCCTGGCCGCCGCCGCACTCACCGGCTGCGGGCGCAAAGAAAAGGCCGACGCCGCCGACCTCGCGCTGACCGGCGGAAAGATCTATACCGTGGACAGCGGGCGCAGTTGGGCGGAGGCGGTCGCGATCAAGGACGGCCGCATCCAGTTCGTCGGCTCGGACGAGGACGCCCAGGCGCACATCGGCAAGCAGACGAAAGTCGTCGAGCTTGAAGGCCGCATGGTCGTGCCGGGTTTCCAGGACTCGCACGTCCATCCGATCTCGGCCGGCATCGAAGCGAACGCCTGCGACCTGAACGCATTCACCACCGTCGATGAATACGTCGCCGCCATCAAGAAGTACGCCGAAGCGAATCCCGACGAGCCCTGGATCACGGGCGGAGGCTGGCTGATGTCGGCTTTCGGGCCGGGCGCCCTCGCGCGGCGCGAACTGATCGACGCGGTCGTGCCGTACCGGCCGGTGATTCTCTGGAGCCGGGACGGCCACACCGTCTGGGTCAATACCAAGGCGCTCGAGATCGCAGGCATCACGAACAAGACACCGGATCCGCCGGACGGACGCATCGATCGCAACCCGAAGACCGGCGCGGCGGTCGGCAGTCTCCAGGAAGGTGCAGGCGACCTCGTGGCATCCAAGATGCCCCCGGCCAGTGACGCAAAACGCGAGGAAGGGCTCCGCTATGCGGTCAAATACCTGAACGCCCTCGGCATCACCGCGGTTCAGGATGCCTCCGTCAACGAGGAGGAGCTGAAAGCTTATCGAAAGCTCGACGAGGCCGGCGGCCTCAGCCTCCACGTCATCGGTTCGATCTGGTGGGAACGCGACCAGGGCGTCGAGCAGGTAGAGGGCATGAAACGCCTGCGGAGCGAATATACGAAAGGCCACATCGACGCCGGCACGGTCAAGATCATGCAGGACGGCGTGATGGAGAATTACACCGCGGCGATGCTCGAACCGTATCTGCTGCCCGGCAAGAAAGACGTCCGCGGCATTCCGATGGTGGAACCGGAAAAACTGAAAGAGGCCGTCACGCGCCTCGACACCGAAGGCTTCCAGGTGCATTTCCATGCGATCGGCGACGCCGCGATCCGGCAGTCGCTCGACGCAGTCGCGGCCGCGCGCGCGGCGAACGGCGACCAGGGGCACCGCCACCACATCTCGCATATCCAGCTGATCGACAACGCCGACGTCCCGCGCTTCAAGTCGCTCGGCGTCGTGGCGAATTACCAGCCGCTCTGGGCCTATGCGGACGAGTACATCACCGAGCTCACGATTCCGTTCCTCGGCCCCGAGCGCTCGTCCCACATGTACGCGATCAACAGCCTCGAGAAGAGCGGCGCGACGGTCGCTTTCGGCAGCGACTGGTCGGTGTCGAGCCCGAATCCCTTCTGGCAGATGGAGACCGCGATCACCCGCCTCGGCGCACTCGGCGAGACGACTGAACCCTTCCTGCCGGAAGAGGCCATCACCCTGGCGCAGGCCCTCGACGCCTTCACGATCAATGCGGCTTACGTGAACCGCCTCGACATGGACACGGGCTCGCTCGAAGTCGGCAAGCGGGCGGACCTCGCGGTGCTCGACCGCAACCTGTTCGATATCCAGCCGGCCGAGATCTCGGACACGAAGGTCCTCGTGACGCTATTCGAGGGCAAGCCGGTGCACGGAGACCTGGGAGCACTCTGATGAAATCGCCAAGACATCTCGTCGATCCGGATGGACAGCGCCTGCCGATCAAGCTCGACTCGACCAGCAATGGCGAGTTCGTGCCGGTCCCGCTCTCGCCCGCGAATCGGCTTGCCAACCAGCTCGCGCAGGAAGCGGCGAGCCGGAACGCGAAGCGACTCGCGCTCGGGCGCCGCGATTTCCTCGTCTCCGCCTGCGGAGCCGCGAGCACGCTTCTCGCCTTCAACGCTGCAAATGCCGCGGCGGGCCGCATGGGCGGCTTCTTTGATCTGCGTGCCGAAGCGGCGGTCGAAGCCGAGGCCGCGGCCGCGACGCTCGAGACGGGCGAATTCATCTTCGACGTCCAGGGCCATTACGTCGATCCGACGCAAGCCTGGCTCAAGGTGGCGCCGGAAACCGCTTTTCAATGGGCGCCCAAGGCAGGCTGCGCGCTGGCGGACGGCAAGACTCCGCGCAGCCACCTCGCCTGCCTGACGTCGGAGGAATTCGTCAAGGACGTGTTCCTCGACAGCGACACCGACATGATGGTCCTGTCCTTCGTGCCGGCGCGGCGCGACGCCTCGCCGCTCGAGATCGAATCCGCGGATGCCGTGCGGCAGATCGTCGACCGCATGGAGGGCAACCACCGGCTCCTGGTTCACGGGCGCGTGAATCCCAACCAGGCGGGCGACGTCGAGAACATGGAAATGCTCCGCGACCGCTGGAAGGTTGCGGCCTGGAAGACCTACACCCAGTGGGGCCCGGACGGCTCCGGCTTTTTCCTCGACGACGAAGTGGGCCTCCGTTTCATCGAAGAGGCGCGCCGGCTCGGCGTCAAGCTCATCTGCGTGCACAAGGGATTGCCGTTCGGGCAGAAATCCTATGAGCACAGCCAGTGCCGCGACATCGGCCCCGTCGCGAAGCGGTTTCCCGACGTCAGTTTCCTGATCTATCACTCGGGCTTCGTCGCGGACGTCGAGGAAAAGGCCTACGGCCAGAACGCCGGCGGCGACGGCATCGATACGCTCATCCGCTCGCTGCAGGAAAACGGCATCGGCCCCGGCTCGAACGTCTATGCCGAGCTCGGCAGCACCTGGCGTTTCCTCATGCGCGATCCGGAGCAGGCGGCTCATGGGCTCGGCAAGCTGCTGAAGTACTGCGGACCGGACAACGTGCTCTGGGGCACGGACTCCATCTGGTACGGATCGCCGCAGGACCAGATCCAGGCGTTTCGCGCTTTTCAGATCGCGCCCGAATTCCGCGAGCGCTACGGCTATCCCGAAATCACGCCGGAACTACGGGCGAAGATCTTCGGCCTGAACGCGATGAAGCCCTACGGAATTTCGGCCGAGGAAGTGAAGCTTCGTGCGCGCCGCGACAGCGTGGCCAGCGAACGGCTCGCCTATCGCGAGCGGCCCGAGCCGCATTTCCTGACGCGCGGCCCCCGCACGAGGCGCGAGTTCCTGAACCTGCTCGACTGGAGCGGCGGCTCCCGGGCCTGAGCGCGCGGGCGCGCTCGCATGCAGACCCCTTCCTGGATCGTCGCCTGGGCCGCGGCCGCGATCACCGTCGGCGTCGGCACCGCGCTCTACATGCGATTCAACGAGCCGGTTTCGCTCCGCTCCGGAACGGCGCTGCCAGATCCACGGCCGATCGGTGAGTTTTCACTCGTGGACCAGGATGGCAGGCCATTCGGGCGCGCCGCCCTCGAGAATCGCTGGAGCCTCGTGTTCACGGGCTTCACGAATTGTCCGGATCTCTGCCCGACGACCCTCGCGCTCCTCGCCTCGCTCCGCTCGCGCCTTCCAGGCAACGGCCTGCAAGTCGTGTTCGTGAGCGTCGACCCGGAGCGCGACACGCCGGAGCGGATCGCAGCCTATCTCGCGCATTTCGATCCCGGCCTCATCGGAGCGACGGGCACGCGCGCGGAGATCGAGCGATTCACGAATACGCTCGGTCTCGCCCAGGTGCGGAATCCCGGCATCGGCGGGGAGTACACGGTCGATCACTCGGCCGCGCTCGTGCTGATCGACCCGAAAGCGCGGGTCGCCGGCTACTTCCGGCCGCCGCATGACGAGCGTGCGCTCGCAGCCGATCTCGCGCGACTCAACTCTTACTGAGGTCGATGTCCGCGTTCGCCCAGGCCTTCGCGTAGCGGTCAGACGCTTCCTGCGCCTCGGACTTCTTGCCTTGCGCCTTCAGAGCCTGCGCGAGGCCATAGAGCGACCAGCCGTTCTCGGGATTGCGCTCGAGTTCGTCGCGATAGGCCTTTTCGGCTTCGGCCGGCTTTCGGGCGGCGAGCAGCATCGCGCCCAACGCCTGCCGTGAAGGCCAGTGCCAGGCCGGCGGCTCGTCGTAAGGCAGGGTGTCCTCGATCGTGACCGCGGCGTTGAGCGCCGCAATCGCCGCGTCGTAGTCTTTCGCGGCGCGCGCGAGTTCCGCCGCCACGAAGCGCTCGGCGATCCGCACGCCGCCGATCAGCGAATAGCGGTCCCAAGCCATCATCTTCTCGATATCGGGATTGGTCGTCGCGGGAACGAGCGCCTCGTGGAAGCGCTTTGCATCCTCGATCCGGCCCTGGCGGGCCGCCGCCATTCCCTGGGCGTAGTTCCACATCGCCTGCATGTACGGCAGATCATCGGCAGGCTTCGGCGTGTCCACCACCTGCTGCCAGCGTCCGAAACGCACGTCCGCATAAAGCGGCGAAAGCGAAAAGTTCTGCATCGCCTCGAAACCGGGCGTGCGCATCAGCTGCGGGTCGCTCGTCTTCTCGCCGGTCGTGCGCGCGGCCTCGAGCGCGATCGCGCTTGCGCCCTCCAGGGTCGCTGCGAACCAGAGGAAGTGGTGATTGTGCGGCACGTAGCCGAGCGGATAGACGCCCGGGCCAGGCTTGCAGATCGCAAGATAGCTGTCGTCGGCGACAATCGCCTTCTGGTTGGCGATCACCGCGTCATGGTACCGCCCGACGCGCGCATAGATATGCGCGGGCATGTGCACCAGGTGGCCCGAGCCCGGCAGGAGTTCGCGCAGCGTATCGGCCGCGGCAACACCACGCGCCGGATCCGGCGACGCCTCGACCGCATGGACGTACAGGTGCAAGGCACCGGCGTGTTCCGGATCGCGCTGCATCACCGACTCGAGTTGCGAAACGACCTCGGCCGTGTGCCCTTTCGCCTGGCCGTTGGCATCCCAGTAATCCCAGGGCTGCAGGTCCATCATCGACTCCGCGTGCAGCGTGACGACGTCGAGATCGTCCGGATACTTCGCGGCCAGCTCGGCCATCGCCGCGGCATAGGCCTCGTCGAGCGGCCGGCGATCTTCGGCCGGCTCGGCGGCATAGCGCGCCGACAGCGCCTTGATGAAGGCCTGCTCCTTCTCGGATGCATCGTCCGCCGCCGACTGCGCCCGTTGCAGCCGGTCCCAGGCCTTGGGGTTGTTGGCCGGGTCCATCGCCGAGTTGACGTGCGGGCCGAGAACGAGCGATGCGCCCCACCAGCACATCGCGCAATCCGGATCGAGTTCGGCGGCCTTCAGGAAGGAACGCTCGGCCGCGTCGTGATTGAAGCCATAGGTCATCGCGAGGCCCTGGTCGAACCAGCGCTGCACGTCGGGGCCCTTGGAGGTCACGGGCATGCTGTAGTCGCCGAGCCCTTCGATCAGGTTTGCGCCGACCGGTGCAAGATCGGGCGCCGGCACCCCGCTCTGCATCCGGCCGTACAGATAGAAACCGGCGGCCGCCACGAGGATGACGACGAGCGCCAGCATGAGATTCCGGTTCATGCCGTTCTCCGGGTGTCCTTTGCGAAGGGCACTGGATACTCCGATTTCGTTTGAAATTCAATCGGCCATGAGGCCCGGCCATTCGCTGGACGCCGTGCAAAACGCGGCCCTAGAATCCCGGGCCCCCCAAGCAAGGCTAATTCATGAAATATCCATCGTCGATCCACCGCCTCCTGCTCGCCCTCGTCGCCTGGACGACGATCGCCGCCCCGGCCCTGCCTGCGGAAACCGGGCAAGTCGCGGGTTACGGCGAGCTGGTGAAGCTCTTCCAGGACTGGCGCGCGTTCGAGCGGCCGCCGATGCGGGACGGCGCGCCCGACTACACGGCTCCGACCTGCGCGCGGCGGCTCGAGGAGCTTGCGGCCTACCGCCAGCGGCTCGATGCGATCGATACGTCCGGATGGCCCGTCGAGGCGCGCGTGGATCACGCCCTCGTCCGCGCCGAGATGAACGGTTTCGACTTCTACGCCCGGGTTCTCCAGCCCTGGGCCCGGGATCCGGCCTTCTACGTGAGCGTCTGGAACGACCAGAGCGACACGCCGGCGCACGAAGGCTCCGAGCATCACGGCATCGTGGAGTTGTGGACCTACGAGTATCCGCTGTCCCCCGAGGCGGAAAAGAAACTCGCGGGCGAGCTCGCCATCGTGGCGCCGCTCCTCGCGCAGGCGGAAGCCAACCTGACGGGCAACGCGCGCGATCTCTGGATCACGGGCGCGGGCACGATGCGCGCCCAGGTCGACTCGCTCGATGCGCTCGCAAAGAGGACGGCCGGCGGCGGCCGGGCCTTGCGCAAGGCGATCCAGGCGGCGCGCGACTCGACCGGGCGTTTCGTGGCCTGGCTCGACGCGCAGGCGCCGTCGAAAACCGGGCCGTCCGGCATCGGGCGCGAGAACTACAGCTGGAGCCTGCGGAATGTCCACCTCGTCCCGATGACCTGGGAGGAGGAAGTGGATCTCCTGAAACGCGAACTTGCCCGCGCCCACGCCTCGCTCAAGCTCGAGGAAGAGCGCAATCGCGGCCTGCCCGAGCTGCCCGTGATCCAGTCGCCGGAGGAATATGAGCGCCGCGCCAATGATGCCGTGACGCGCTATCTCGCCTTTCTGGAGAAACGCAATCTCTACCCCATGCGCGCCAACATGGATCCGGCGCTCCGCGCGAAGATCGGGGCCTTCGAGCCGCTCGAGACGCGCAACTTCTTCGCGATCGCGACCCATTACGAGCCGCTCACTCTCTACACGCATTTCTATCACTGGTGGGATCTCGCGCGGATGCGCGACGAGCCGCATCCAAGCCCGATCCGCCGCGGCGCGCTCTTGTACAACATCTGGGACAGCCGCGCGGAGGGCATGGCGACGGCAATGGAAGAGCTCATGATGAACGCGGGGCTGTTCGACGACTCGCCGCGCGCGCGCGAAATCGTCTGGATCATGCTCGCCCAGCGCGCGGCGCGGGGGCTCGCGTCGCTCTACGCGCACGCCAACCTGTTCGATTTGAGACTGGCAAAAGACTTCCAGGTCGAATGGACGCCGCGCGGCTGGATGCGGCCCGACCTCGACCTGCTCGGCTTCGAGCAGCAACTCTATCTCCGCCAGCCCGGTTACGGCACGAGCTACGTGACCGGCAAACACCTGCTGGACGACCTGATCCGCGTGCGCGCGCAGCAACTCGGCCCGGAATTCTCGATGCACCGGTTCTTCGACGAGGTGAATGGCGCCGGCTTGATTCCGGTTTCCATGATCCGCTGGCAGCTCACCGGCGAAGCGCCGGGACAGGCCACGCCATGAAGAGACCGACCTGCCTGCTCGCGCTCGTTTTCGCGTTCGCCGCGAACGCCGACACGACCGTCGATTACAACGTGCTCTTTGCCGGCACGAAAGGCGGCGCGCAGAAGACCGTGATCGGCGACGACGGCCGCCTGCGCGTCAGCTATTCGTACCGGGACAACGGCCGCGGGCCGGATCTCGAGGAGGAAATCTCGCTTGCACCGGACGGCAGCTTCCGGAGCTATCGCCTGCGCGGCAAGACGACCTTCGGCGCCGTGCTGGACGAGCGATTCTCCGTCGCTCGCGGCCGGGCCAGCTGGCGTTCGACCACGGAACAAGGCACGCGGGAACTGGACGGGCCGGCGATCTACCTGCCTGCCTACGGCAGCCCTGAAGCCAGCGCGGTCATCGTGCGCGCAACGCAGAAGGTCCCGGACGGCCGGCTCGCCGCCCTGCCGGGCGGTGAACTGCGAAGCGCGAAGCTCAGGGAAGCCCGCGTCGGCCCGGCCGGGCAGGAACGCCCCGTTGCGCTGTATGCAATCTTCGGAACCGATCTGCAGCCGGACTATGTCTGGCTCGACGCCGACGCCGGCATGCGCCTCTTCGCCAGCATCAATGCGGGCTATAGCCACCTGGTCCTCGCCGGATTCGACGGCTTCACGCCGGAGCTCGAGCGCCTGCAGAAAGAGGCCGAGGCCGCGTACCTGCGCGAAATCGCGAATAAGCAGGCGCAGCCGCTCCCGGGGCCCCTTCTCATCCGCAACGTCCGCGTGTTCGACACGGAGTCGACGTCCCTCGGCGACCCCGCGGACGTCTACGTGCACGACGGACGCATCGCCGCGATCTATCCGGCGGGCTCCCCGGAACAGAAGGCGGCGACGGTCATCGACGGCGCGGGCCGCGCGTTGCTGCCGGGCCTGTTCGACATGCACTCGCACGAGAGCGCGTGGAACTCCATCCTGCAGATCGCCGGCGGCGTCACGACCTCGCGCGACATGGGCAACGACAACACCTATCTCGCCGGCCTGATCGCCGACATCGGCCGCGGCGACGCGATCGGCCCGCATATCGAGCCCGCCGGCTATATCGAAGGAGAAAGCCCCTACTCGTCGCGTGGCGGCATCGTGGTGGACAGCGTCGACGGCGCGCGGGCCGCGATCGACTGGTATGCGCAGCGCGGCTTCCGCCAGGTCAAGCTCTACAATTCCATGAAGCCGGAGTGGGCAGCGCCGGTCGCCGCCTATGCCCACTCGCGCGGCCTGCGCGTGAGCGGCCACGTGCCGGCTTTCTCGCGTTCCGAGCGCGTGGTCCGCGACGGATACGACGAGTTGCAGCACATCAACCAGTTGATGCTGAACTTCGTGTCCGACCCCGACACCGACTCACGCACGCTCGCGCGCTTCATCCTGGTCGGCGAGAAGTCCCGGGCGCTCGATCTCGATTCAAGCGAGGTGCGCGATTTCATCGCGCTCCTCGCGGAACGCGGCACGGTCGTCGACGCGACCCTGGCGACCTTCGAGGCGATGTACACCCAGCAGCAGGGCGACATGGACCCGGCATTTGCCGCGATCGCCGATCACATGCCGTTCGCCACGCAGCGCAGCTGGCGCAACAATTCCATGGACGTGAGCGGCGGCCGGCTCGAGATCTACCGTTCGTCCTGGAAGCGCATGGTTGAATTCTTCGGGCGGCTTCATGCGGCCGGAATTCCGCTCGTGGCCGGCACGGACAACATCGCCGGCTTCACGCTGCACCGTGAACTCGAGCTTTACGTCCGGGCGGGCCTGACGCCCGGCGAGGCGGTCCGCATCGCGACGGAGAATGGCGCGCGCTACGCCGGCGTGCTCGGCGACCGCGGCACGGTCGAGCGCGGCAAGCGCGCCGACCTGATCCTGGTCGACGGCGACCCGACGAAGAACATCTCCGACATCCGCCGCGTCAGCTACGTGCTCAAGGACGGGGTCGGCTATGCGCCGTCCGCACTCTACGAATCCTTCGGCGTGCGGCCCTTTGCCGCGCCGCCCGGAATCAGCCGCTGATCGCGGAGATCACGGCGCCCGCAAAAATCGTCAGTCCGATCCAGTAGAAAATAAAGGTGCCGATCACGGCGCACACGAGCTGCGCGATGCCGGCGCCGACGACGCCGCGGGTGAGATTGACGATGGCGAGCAGGGTGCCGCCGACGAAGGCGACGAGCCAGCCGATCCAGGCCGTGAACGGAACCGGAATGAGCAGGATGGCCCAGCCGGCGATGATGACGATCCACGCCGGCTTCACGAGCGACGTGTCGATGTGCGCCGGTGCGGTCACGTTCTCATTCATGCGCGGATTCTGTCGCCGTCATGCGGCCGGCGCCAGCGGACGCGGCCGCCCGATGGCATGGCCCTGCACGAAGTCGATTCCCATCGCCCGGGCGGCCTCGAGCGCGGCGACATCCTCGATCTGCTCCGCGATCAGCCGGAAGTTCAGCGTGCGCGCCATGCCGACGACGGCGCTCACCATCGCCTGGTTGACCGTGTCCCGGCCGAGGTCGCGCATGAACGAGCCATCGATCTTCAGGTAGTCCATCGGCAGCTGCTTCAGGTTGGCGAAGCCACCGAGGTCGGTGCCGAAGTCGTCGAGCGCGAATCGGCAGCCCATGCCGTGCAGCACGTCGATGAAGCGGCGCGCCTGTTCGAGATTGCCGATCACCGAGGTCTCGGCGACCTCGAAGCAGATCTGCGCCGGCTGCACGCCGCTGCGATCGAGCTCCTCCACCACGAATTCGAGGAATGACGGGTCGGCGAGGGTCTGGCCCGAGATGTTGATCGACAGGCTTCGCCCCGGCGGCAGGCGGATCGCGCCTGCGGCGAGCGCCGCGAGCGCCGATGCGAGGACCCAGCGGTCGATCATCGACATCAGGCGGTAGCGTTCCGCAGCGGGGAAGAATTCGGCGGGCGCGACGGCCTGGCCCTCGTCGTGCAGGCGCACGAAGACTTCCATGGCCGGCCCGCCGAGGGCACCCGGACGCGTCGGCTCGATCGGCTGGATGTACAGCTCGAAGAATCCGTCGCGAAGCGCCGCCTGCAGCCGATGCAGCCAATGGATCTCGCCGCGGCTGCGCGCGACCACCTCGTCGTGCGACGAATAGACGTGCACGTGGCTGTCGCTCTGCTTTTTCGCCACGTAGCAGGCCGAATCCGCCGCACTCAAGATTTCCTCGAGCGAATTGCTCTCGCCCGTGAGCTCGACCAGGCCGATGCTGATTCCGACGCTGAAAATGCGGTCCTTCCAGACGAAACGGTATTCGCCGATCGCGCGCCAGATGTCGTCGGCGATCTGCCGCGCCTTGTCGAGCGGACAGCCGACCAGCAGCACGCCGAACTCATCGCCGCCCAGCCGGGAGACGGTGTCTGAATCCCGCACGGCCTCGCGGATGAGCGCCGCGACTTCGCGCAGCATGTTGTCGCCCGCGAGATGGCCGCTCGTGTCGTTGACGGCCTTGAAGCGGTCGAGATCGAGATAGCACATCACATGGCTTTGCCGCCCGGCACGCGCGATCTCGAGCGCTTCGCCCAACCTTCGTTCGAATTCGCGGCGATTCACGAGCCCGGTCAGCGCGTCGTGGCTCGCCTGGTACGACATCTGCTGCGTCAGCCCGCGGAGCTCGGTGACGTCGTGGAGCATCACGGCGACGCCCGAGATCTCGCCCCCGGGTCCGCGAATCGGCGAGGCGGTCGCCTCGACGCCGAGTTCATGGCCCGTGGCCCGCGCGATCAGGAGCGATCGTCGCCCGAGGTTCACGCGGCTGCCCGATCCGAGGCACTGCTGCACGGGATCCGGCAGCGGACGGCGGTCGTGCTCGTCGACGAAACCGATCGCCGCGCCAAAGGCCTGGCCGAGCGCGTCCTCGCGCCGCATCCCCGTCAGCGACTCGGCCGACGGGTTCAGGTAGTCGATCAGCCCGTGCGCATCGGTCGTCAGAAGTCCTTCGCCGAGCGAATCGAGGGCGAGTTGCGAGCGAGCCGGCGCGGCGCCTGCCGCGGCTTCGTCGCGGTGCGGCAGCATTTCTTCGGCGGTGAACAGAACGATCTTCCGGCCCTCCGCCTCGAGCATCGAACCGGAAAGCTCGAGGCGCGTGACCTGCCCGTGCGCGTCGGCGAATTCCACTTCAGCGAGAGCGGGACCGTCTTCGCCAGACAGTGCGCGCGCGACCGCGAGGGTCGCGAGCTCGGTGTACTCGGCCGACACGAGCTCGGAGAGGTTCCGCCCGACGATCTGGTCGCCCGGAATGCCGACCAACGATGCAAAGGCCTCGTTGACGATTTCGATGCGTTCGCCGTGCAACAAGGCGGGCTCCCGCATCGCCGCGAGCATGGCGCGCATGGCGTCGTTGCCGCGCCGCGTCGGGTGCGCGCCGGCGGATTCCGACTGCAATCGCTCGAGCTTGCGCCACTGCAGCAGCGCAACGATGCCGAGCGCAGCGGCGAGCATCGCCAGCGCGACGGCAGCGATCATCGGGACCGTCATCAGGCCTGTCATCCCCTTCAATTCCGCGGCCCGCGGGACCGTCAATTTTGTTGCATTGCGCGGCCTTCGGCAGCATATCTCACGCTTGTACTGACGCCCGCCGCGATTCACCATAATAGTGATGAACCCGAAAACGGATGCCGCCCGGCGGCAGATGATCGAACAGCAGGTCCGGACCTGGGACGTGCTCGATCCACGCGTGCTCGAGGCGCTCGCCGCGGTGCCGCGCGAGAAATTCGTGCCCGAAGCCTATCGCGCCGTTGCGTTCGCGGACGCCGCGATACCGATCGGACACGGTCAATTCATGCTGAAGCCCGCGCTGGAAGGCAGGATTCTCCAGGCACTCGCGCCCGTTCGCGGCGAGCGTGCGCTCGAGATCGGGACCGGCAGCGGTTTCTTCGCCGCCTGCCTCGCGGAGCTGACGGGCGCCGTCGACAGCATCGAAATCCACGCGGAACTGGCTCTGGGCGCTATGCGCGCGATCGAGAGTCTCGGCATCTCGCGCGTCAACGTCGAAACGGCGGATGCGCTCGCGCGCGAGTACGAAGCGCGTTACGAGGTCATTGCCGTGACCGGCGCGCTGCCCGCGGCGGACCGCCGATTCGAACGCGCGCTCGCGGTCGGCGGCCGGCTGTTTCTCGTCGTCGGCTCGGCGCCGGTCATGGAAGCCCGCCTCGTCACGCGAACGGGCGAGGAAGCCTGGCTGTGCGAGGTCCTGTTCGAGACTTGCATCGAGCCGCTGGTGCAGACCGCAGCTGTTTCCCGTTTCAGGTTCTAGTTTCGGCGCGGAAGACTCATTCTGACCCACTTTTCACTCGCTTGGGCGCTTCCCGAATTGCCAGTTACCACATGTAAGTCACCATGGAGCCACTTGTGACGGGGTCAGTTGGTGATATACACTAGTAATACAGTAGTAGTCCCTTTGACTTTCACTTGGTGAAGGAATTCCTGCGCATGAACACCCGATTCCTGGTCCACAGCATTCTCGCGGTCGCGAGCCTTGCGAGCTTCAACGCGGCGGCCGCCGACCTCAAAGAGGTCTACGAACGCGCGATAACGAGCGATCCCCTGATCCGCGAAGCGGACGCGAATCGACTTGCGGCGCGCGAGTCGAAGCCGCAGGCGATCGCGGCGCTCCTGCCCCAGCTCGAGGGCTCCGGCCAGTACAGCGACACGGAGTCCGACGGCACGAGCGTCGACATCAATCCACCAAACCCGCCGACGCCATTCGACCGGCTGACCGAGGGCAATAGCACCACGTGGGACCTGACCCTGCGTCAGAACGTGTTCCGCTGGGAAAACTGGGCCACGCTGCGGCGCGCGGATTCCGAGCGCGCGCAGGCGGAAGCCGACTATCTCGTGGCGCAGCAGGACCTGATCCTGCGCACCTCGGAAGCGTATTTCAACGTGCTCGCGGCGCAGGACACGCTCGAAGCCGCGCAGGCGGCGCACGATGCGATCGCGCGCCAACTCGAGCAGTCCGAAAAACGCTTCGAGGTGGGGCTCATCGCGGTTACGGACGTCCAGGACGCGAAAGCCGCGTTCGATTCCGCGACGGCCGCCCTGATCCAGGCCAAGCGCAATCTTGCAACCACCGGCGAGCGCCTGCGCGAGCTGACCGGCGACGCTTACGAGGAGCTTGAGAAGCCGGGCAACGACATGCCGCTCGCGGCACCGAATCCCGCGAGCGCCGACGACTGGGTCAAGCTCGCCATGGAGCAGAACGCGAGCCTGACCTCAAGTCGTCTCGCGGCCGACGTCGCCCGGCAGAACATCAGTGTCGAGCGCGGCGGCCATTTCCCGAGCATCGATTTCCTGGCGTCCAAGTCCTGGTTCGAGTCGGAATCGAGTTTCACCGGTACCGTAACCGGCGAAGGCGATGCGGACTTCGAGGACACCGTCTATGGCGTCCAGCTGACCGTCCCGATTTTCTCGGGCGGCGCCACATCCTCGCGCGTCCGCCAGGCGCAGTACCGCAACATCGCGGCCCGCGAACGGCTCGAGCGCACGGTGCGCGAAACGGAGCGCCAGACGCGGGACGCCTACCTCGGCGTCAACTCCGAGGTCGCGCGCGTGCAGTCGCTGAAACAGGCAGTCGAATCGGCCGTGACGGCCTTGCAGGCGACCGAAGCGGGCTACGAGGTCGGCACCCGCACCTCCGTAGACGTGCTGCAGGCACGCCAGCGGCTGTTCGAGTCACAGACGAATTACGCGCGCAGCCGCTACGACTACCTGTTGAACGTGCTGCGGCTCCAACTCGCCGCGGGCACGCTCGACCAGAAGGGCCTGACCGACATCAACGCGCTCCTGACCGAGAACGTCAGAGTCCGCTGATCACGCGCTTCGTCCTGTTCAGGTCGCGTCGATGACGGCATCGTCCGCGGCGGTGGGCCCGCCGCGGGCCGCCGCGCGCGCGAGCCGGTCGGCCACCGCCGCCCAGGCTTCTTCCGCCGGCACCGCCTCGACGAGAATGCGTCCGGCCCCCGCAGTATCGAGTTCGCGCAGAGCCGCATACAGCACGCGCGCATACGCCGCGGGCCCGGCGGGCATCCGGCGCCATGCCAACTGGTCGGAGGCGCTCATCGGTGCGCTTCGCGCCAACACCGCGAGGCGTTCGCCCGCAGCGAGCGCCTCCGTCACTGCGCGCTGCAGGCCCGCGGCGTCGACGATCGCGAGCGGCGTGCCGGGAGCGTAGTGAGAACGTTGCCGTCCCGGCGCGCGCGGGGCGGTCTCGTCCGGATCGGAGACGATCCCGACCACGTCGGCAATCTGCGAACGCGACACCGCGCCGGGCCTCAGGAGTGTCACGCGGCCGGCGAGACAGGCGACGATCGTCGATTCCAGTCCCACTGCACAATCTCCGCCGTCGAGCACGAGCGCGACCCTGTCGCCGAGTTCCTCCCGCACGTCCGCCGCGCGCGTCGGGCTGATGCGTCCATAGCGGTTCGCGGACGGTGCGGCGATTCCGCGGCCAAATGCCGCGAGCAGCGCGCGCGCGACCGGATGCGCGGGCGCGCGAAGCGCCACGCTCGACTGGCCGCCTGTCACTGCGTCGGGCACTCGCCCCGATCGCGGTAGCACGATGGTCAGCGGCCCCGGCCAGAATGCCTCGGCGAGCCGCGCGGCCGCATCCGGCACGCTGCCCGCCCACTCGCGGGCCGCATCGAAATTGCTGACGTGAACGATCAGCGGATGACTGCGCGGGCGGCCTTTCGCCGCAAAGATCCGGGCGACTGCCGCGGGATTCGCGGCGTCCGCCCCGAGGCCGTATACGGTCTCGGTCGGAAATGCGACGAGCTCGCCCGCATTCAGCAGGGCGACGGCTTCCTCGATCCGCGCGGGTTCCGGCAGCATCGCACGATCATAATCGCCGCGCGGCGCGGCGACCTCACTCCAGGGGCACGCGCCGCCAGCCCGCGTCGGTGCGATGCAACTCGTAGGCCGGCCAGTAATGCTGGTCGAGCCTGACGGTGATGATCTCGACCGACTCGTTCCAGCTCACGGTCTTGAGCCGGACGGACGCGCCGTCGGGACGCCCGGAGACCGCGCGGATGAAGGCATCGAGGTCGGGGACCGGAATTCCGTCGACTTCCATGATGCGCCGGCCTGCCCAGAGCTTGTAGCGCGAGGCCGGCGAGCCGTACATGAAGAAGGCGATGAAAACGCCCTGCGGCTCGATGCCGCGTTGCACGGCCATGGCGCGGTGCGGCGCCTGGAGCGTCGCCCCGGCCCAGAGCAGCACGCGATCGACGTCGCGGCCGGACAGCACGACCGTCTTCAGCGGAACGGCGAGCTCGGCACCCGCGCGCCACAGCGTCAGCGTGACCTCGGGCGCGCGCACCGCGGCGCTGACGTCGCCGAAGCTGTTGACGACCTTGCCATCGACCGCAAGCAGGAGATCGCCGGGTGCAAGCAGGTCCGCGGCCGGCGTGCCGGCGACCAGCCGGTCGACCGTCAGCACCTGGCGGCGGCGCGGATTGTGAGCCGTGACGCGATCGATCCACACCTCGGGCAATCCGAGGCGTCGCGCCTCCGCAAGCGACAGGAGGCCGAACTCCGCCTCCGCGGAGTAGAGCGTGCGGCCGCCGCGCGCGTACTCCAGCATCTCCTCGACGAGCGAGGCCGGCACACCCATGTTCTGCTGCACGAGCTCGCGCCCGTCCTCGTAGGCGAAACTCGACCAGAGCGCCACCACGCCTCCGCGGCGGTCGACGATCACGCCGTCGAAATCCGCGGGCCCGTTGACGAGCCGCATGATCTCGAGATTCGCGTCGCGGAACTGCAGCGTCCGCGACAGCGGAAACGCGACCGGGCCGATCGAGGCGACCGTCGCCTGCTGCGAGACGACGCGGTTGTCCGCCTGCAGTCCCACGACATGCACCTGCTCGCCGGTCGAGGGCATTTTTTCCGCAAACTTCACGGCCTGGACCGGGGTATCGCCGAGCTGTTTCGGGTCGTAACGGACGACCGCCAGGTTGTGCAGCGGATGCACGTACTCGACCGTCGCATCGACTTCGATCGTGCCGGCAAAGGTCAGCCGGACGTCGCCGACCGCGACGGGAACCGTGTTGCGATCGACGGCGACGAGACCGCGCGCCGCGTCGAGCACGACGCCGGTGCCGTGATAGTTCCGCTCCGTAACGCCGGAGACCGAATACGGCATCGAGAACTCGACCAGCACGAGAGACGGCGCGTACTCGTCGACGAGCCGGTCGCCCGTGCGCGCGAAACGCGTCGTGCCGGGCTCGGGCGGCGGCGCGTCCGGACCCGCCGCGATCGCATCGCAGGGCCACAGGCCGGCGGCATCGTCGCGAATGCAGTGGCGCGCGGGAAACCAGGCCCGATCGACGCGCAGCGACGTGAACTGCAGCGTACGCGTGTCCTCCATCGTGTAATAGCGCACCGTTGCGCGCTGTCCGTGGCCGAGTTTCCCGAAAACGGCGAGCGCGTCGTCGAGATTCTTGAGCGGACTGCCGTCGAGCTCGGTCAGCACCGCGCCGCGCGGGATGCCCGCCGAACCGAACATGTAGCCGGGATTGGCGAGGTAGACGCCGGCGATCGGCACGTTCATGTGCCGCGCCATCTGCCATGACAGCGTATGCAGGACGCCGTCGCCGATTTCGAGGTACTCGTCGGGCGTGATCGCGTGCAGGTCCTGCACCGGCAGCACGACCTTTCGCGTGCCGCCGCCGCGCACGACGGACAACTCGATCTTTCCGCCGACGCGGTCGTCCAGCATCGCATCGAAGACTTCGAAATCCGAGATCGCCTTCCCCTCGGCTGAAACCAGGACGTCGCCGACGGCGAGCTGGCCGAACGCGTCCGCGCCGGGCTGCACCTCGGTGACGACCAGCATGCCCGTGCGCGCGGGCGCATTCTTGCGCGCCGCGGTTTCGACAGCGGGCGGAAGGCCCAGGCGCCGCAGCTCGTCGTACGGCGTGTAACGGAATATCGTCTGCATCGTGCCGCGGCTCACCGGGCGCTTCGCCTGCAGGAGCTTGAGCGCCCGCACGACGCGCGGCAGCGGCAGGTAGAAACTCGACGCGGCGCCCGTCGAGCCGCCTGCATTGAGGGCCAGCACGCGGCCACGGATGTCGAGGACCGGCGAGCCCGACGAGCCGCCGGAGGTGCCGGACGCGGCCTGGTAATAGAAAGTATTGAAGTCGTTGTAGCGGCCGACGCCGTACTCGGGCGCCTGACGGTCGAGGCGCGCGAGCGTGCCGGCGAGGATCGAGAGCTGTTCGCCGGCATCGTTGCCGACGACGCGGATTTCAACGCCGATCTGGGCGCCCTCGGGAAACAGCGGCAATTCGGCGGGCTCGATGAACCGGAGCTTGGACGGGTCGTAACGGTAGAAGCCGAAGTCGTGCACGGGATCGCGGTAAACAGGCTCGAGCTCGACTTCCTCTCGGTTCAGGAAAGTTGCAAGCGCCGTGACCGGGCCCGGCGTGACGACGTGGCGATTCGTCAGGATCAGCCCGCGCTCGGCGTCGACGACGAAGCCGGTCGCCTGCGCCGACGTGTTCCATTCCGTGTCGAATGCGCGCGCCGCGTCGACCTGGATCGCGACAACCCCGGTCGAAATGCGCTCGAGCGTTCGCGTCCAGCGCGAGGATTCCTCGAGCTCGATCGGTTGCGGAAGCGGGAGGACGGGCAGCTGTGGTGCAAGCAAAGGCGGCAGCGGCGCCTGCCCCGTGGCCGGTGGTTCGGTCTGCCCGGGTGCGGGCGGTTGTACAGGCGGTGGTTGCGGCGGCGGCGGTTGTTGTTGCGTCGGCTGCGGCTGCGTTTGCGGCTCGTTCTGCGCTTCCGCCGCGGCCAAGGCGAGGATCGCGAAGACGGCCGCTCCTGCCAGCCGTGTCGAAATGCGCTCAATCCAGCCGGTAGTCGAATGTCTCATGAAAACGCTCTCTGAATTCTTCCATCGTGAATCGGTGATGCTGCGTGCCGGCCGTCGCAATTTTGATCGCGCCCATGAGCGAAGCGATCCGGCCGGTCGTCTCCCAGTCGATGCCGCGCATCAGACCGTAAACGAGGCCGGCGCGATAGGCATCGCCGCAGCCAGTCGGATCGACCACCGCCGCGGCACGGACGGCGGGAATTTCGACGCGGCGGCCGCCCGCGTGGATCACCGAGCCTTGCGCGCCCTGCGTCACCACATAGGCCTCGACGCGCGCCGCAAGTTCCCCGGTCGAAAGGCCCGTGCGCTCCTGGAGCAGCTGGCCTTCATAGTCGTTGACCGTGACCCAGGTCGCCTGTTCGACGAAATTCCCGAGTTCGTCGCCGCCGAACAGCGTCATCGCCTGGCCGGGATCGAAAATGAACGGGATCCTTGCGCGCGCGAACTGCGCCGCGTGAGCGATCATGCCTTCGCGACCGTCCGGCGCGAGCACGCCGATCGTGATACCGCCATCGGCCGGCACTTCGAGCCGCCAGGACTGGTTCATCGCGCCCGGGTGGAAGGCAGTCAGCTGATTGGCGTCGAGATCGGTCGTGATGTAAGCCTGCGCCGTGTATTCCCCCTCCATGACCTTGACGAATCGGAGCGACATGGCATTCGCGTTCATCCAGTCGCGGTATGGGCCGAAATCGTGCCCGACGGCGCCCATCGCGTGGCCGTCGCTCTCCAGCAGACGCAGATTGAACGCGATGTTGCCGGCGCAACCGCCGTAGTAGCGGCGCAGCGTCGGCACGACGAAGGACACGTTCAGGAGATGGATCTTGTCCGGCAGGATGTGATCGCGGAAACGCCCCGGATAGACCATTACCGTGTCATAGGCGAGCGACCCGCAGATCAATGCCGCCATGCAAGCACCAGCAACCAGTTGAGGCCCAGCAGGAGGAATGCGACGAAGACTGCGGCCGAGCCGAGCTCCTTGGCGATCGCCGACAGCGGATGGCGTTCGACGCCGATCCGGTCGACGGTCGCCTCTACCGCGCTATTGACGAGTTCGATCGCGAGCACGATGAACATCGGGCCGGCCAGGAGCGCGCGCTCCACCCCGTTCTGGCCGAGCCAGATGCCGAGCGGCACCACCAGGATCGCGAGCAGGCATTCCTGCCGGAAAGCTTCTTCCTCGCGCCATGCGGCGCGGAAGCCGCGCCAGGTGCTGCCGAACGCGCGCGAGAGCCGGACCGGGCCGGTGGTCCCCTTGTCGGGTCGGTGATTCACGCGGCGGCCGGCTTCCAGGCCACGTCGAGCTGGCGCGCGGCGCGCACGTCGTCGAGCCGTCGCACCGGCATCGTGTGCGGCGCGGTCTTGACGCGGGCCGCGTCGTTCTCGGCCTCGTTCTTGATGGCAACGAGAGCCTCGACGAATCCGTCGAGCTCCTCGCGCGTCTCGCTTTCGGTCGGCTCGATCAGCAGGCACTCCGGAACCAGCAGCGGAAAATAGGTGGTCGGCGCATGGTAGCCATGGTCCAGCAGCCGTTTCGCGAAATCCATCGCGGTGACTTCCTGCTCCCGTGCCTGCCGCTTGAGCGTGATGATGAACTCATGACTCGCGCGCCGCCCCGGGTATGCGGCGTCGAAACCGGCTTCCTTCAGCCGCGCCAGCAGGTAGTTCGCATTCAGCGTCGAGAACTCGGCGACGCGGCGCATGCCGGCGGCGCCGAGGATGCGCATGTACACCCAGGCCCGGAGCAAGACCCCCGTGTTCCCCATGAAACCCGAGAGCCGGCCGATCGATTGCGGAAGATCGCGCTCATCCAGCCAGCGCAAGCGCTCGCCTTCGCGCCCGACGACGGGGACCGGCATGAACGGCAGCAGCCGCTTTCCGACGCCGACCGCGCCGGAGCCCGGACCGCCCCCGCCGTGCGGCGTCGAAAAGGTCTTGTGCAGGTTCATGTGGATTACGTCGAAGCCCATGTCGCCGGGACGGACCTTGCCAAGGATTGCATTGAGATTCGCGCCGTCGTAGTACAGGAGCCCGCCCGCGTCGTGCACCTTGCGCGCGATCTCGACGATGTGCCGCTCGAAGACGCCGAGCGTGCTCGGATTCGTGAGCATGATGCCGGCAGTCGCAGGCGACAACGCTGCCTCGAGCGCGGCCACGTCGACGTCGCCGTCCGGGAGTGAAGGAATCTCGCGGACCTTCATGCCGCACATGGTCGCGGTCGCCGGGTTCGTGCCATGAGCCGCGTCCGGAACGATGATCTCGTTCCGCGCCGCGTCGCCGCGCGCCCGGTGATAGGCGCGAATCATCGCGACGCCGGCGAACTCGCCTTGCGCACCCGCCATCGGCGTCAGGGACACGCCGGCCATCCCGGTCACATGGCGCAGCATTTCCTGAAGCTCGAACAGGCAGGCCATCGCGCCCTGGCCGGTCGCGGCCGGCGCGAGCGGGTGCCGGCCCAGGAATCCAGGCAGCATCGCGAGCGAATTGCAGGCCCGCGGGTTGTACTTCATGGTGCAGGAGCCGAGCGGATAGAAATGCGTGTCGATCCCGAAGTTGAGTTGCGACAGGCGCGTGTAGTGCCGCACCGCCTGCAGTTCCGACACCTCCGGGAGCGGCGGCGCCTGCCGGCGGCGATGCGACGCGGGGATATCGGCCTCTTCGGCCGCGGGATATTGCGCCGTCGCGCCGCGTCCACCGCGCGAGAGTTCGAAGATCAGGGGTTCCGGCTTCCTTGTCAGCATGAGTTCAGGCCGCGGCGGCGTGGCTGAGCAGCCGGCCGAGCGCGCGCGCATAAGTTTCGACGTCCGCTTGGGTCCGCGTCTCGGTCGCGCAGACGAGGAGCGCGTCACCCAGTTCCGGGTAGTCGCGCGAGAGATCGAGTCCGCCGACGATGCCCTCCGCGGCGAGCGATTCGAGAAGCGGCGCAACCGGCCGGTCGAACACGAGCACCGCCTCGTGGAATCGCGGCCCCGCGAATGCCGCCCGGACCCCCGGCAGGCGCCCGAGCGCGGCGACGAGCTCGCGCGTGCGCGCGACGCAGGCCCGCGCCACGCGTTCGAGCCCGGCCGGCCCGAGGAGCGCGAGGTGGATCGTCGCCGCGCTCATCAGCAGTCCCTGGTTCGTGCAGATGTTGGAAGTCGCCTTGCCGCGGCGGATGTGCTGTTCGCGCGCCTGCAAGGTCAGCGTGAATCCCGGCTTGCCTTCGGTATCGACCGTGCGCCCGGCGATACGGCCCGGCATCTGGCGCACATGCTCCATGCGGCTCGCCATGAAACCGACATAGGGGCCGCCCGAAGACAGCGGCACGCCGAACGGCTGCGCGTCGCCGCAGGCGATGTCGGCGCCCCCGTCGCCCCATTCTCCGGGCGGCGCGAGAAGCGCGAGCGAAACCGGATTGACGGCCGCGATGACGAGCGCGCCATTGGCGCGCGCCCAGCGGGTCAATGCATCGACGTCTTCCAGCTGACCGAAGAAATTCGGCTGCTGGATCACGACGGCAGTGATGTCCTGCCCGGCGAAGCGCGCGAGCGACCCGGGGATCGTCGTCCCCTGTTCCGTGCAATACGGTAATTCCTCGAGTGCGAGGCCCTGGCCTTCGGTGATCGCGCGCGCGACGCGCCGCCATGCCGGATTGACGGTGGCCGGCAGCAGAATCCGCGCGGACTTCGAGCGGCGATGTGCGCGCACGGCCATCAGGCAGGCCTCGGCCAGTGCGGACGCGCCGTCGTAGAGCGAGGAGTTCGACACGTCCATCGCCGTGAGGCCCGCGATCATCGACTGGAACTCGTACATGATCTGAAGCGTGCCCTGGCTCGCCTCCGCCTGGTACGGCGTATAGGCGCTATAGATCTCTCCGCGCGTCACGAGTGCCCAGACGGGCGCCGGGATGTGATGCTCGTAGGCGCCGGCGCCGATGAAATTGAGAACCCGGCCGTCAGCCGCCGCGCGCTCCGCGGCGAGTCGCGACACGTCCATCTCGGAGAGCGCTTCGGGCACGCCCGGCAGCGAATCGATGCGCAGCTCCGGCGGAATCTCGTCGAACAGGTCGTCGATCGAGCGCGCGCCGATGCGGTCGAGCATCGCGCGGATGTCCACGCTCGTGTGCGGGATGTAGGGCACCCGGGACCTCAGCCGCCGGCCGCGATATCGGCGCGGTAGCCGTCGGCGTCGAGGAGCGCCGGGCCCGCGGTGCCGCCGGCCGGCTTCAGCCGCAGGATCCAGCCTTCGCCGTACGGATCGCGGTTGACGAGTTCAGGCTGCGTCGCCAGACGATCGTTGCCGGCCACGACTTCGCCGGCGACCGGGCTATAGACATCCGACGCCGCCTTGACCGACTCGACCACGGCGCAGGCGTCGCCCGCGGCGAGCACCCGCCCCGCTTCGGGGACCTCGACGAACACGAGGTCGCCGAGCGTTTGCTGCGCGTGGTCCGTGATGCCGATCTCGATGCTGCCGTCCGGCAGCGTACGCAGCCACTCGTGACTCTTCGTGTAGCGCAGGTCGGCCGGGATCATGCTCATGCCGTTCTCCGTATCAAAGTTCAATCTTGGCGCGGCCGTTCCTGACGAACGGCGGCTTCACGATGCGCGCGGGCACCCGCTTGCCGCGGACATCCACCTGTACTTCGCCCGCGGCAGCGGCCGGCAGGCGCGCGAAGCCGATCGAGCGTTCGAGTGTCGGCGAGAACGTGCCGCTCGTCACTTCACCTTCGCCGGCCGCGCCGGCGAAAACCCCCTGATGCGATCGCAACACCCCGCGCTCGAGCAGGAGGAGACCGGCGAGTTTCCGCGCGGGACCGGCGGCATGCTGGCGCTCGAGCGCCTCCTTGCCGATGAAATCGCGCGTCCCTTCGAGCGCCACGGTCCAGCCGAGCCCGGACTCGAGCGGCGATACGGTTTCGTCCATGTCGTTGCCGTAGAGATTCATCCCGGCCTCGAGCCGGAGCGTATCGCGCGCGCCGAGACCGCAGGGCGCGACACCCGCTTTCTGCAAAGCCTGCCAGAATTCCGGTGCGGATTCCGACGGGAGCGAAATCTCGTAGCCGTCTTCGCCCGTGTACCCCGTGCGCGAGACGAACCATTCGTCGCAGGCGGCCGCGAAGAATGCGCCGAGTGAGGAGGCCTGCGCGCGACAGGCTTCCGGCAGAACCGCGATCGCCTTCGAGCGGGCCTGCGGACCCTGCACGGCGATCATCGCGAGATCACGCCGCGGGACGACCGCGACCCCGATCTGCTTCGCATGTTCCTTGATCCAGGCGAGATCCTTGTCGGCCGTCCCGGCATTGACGACGAGCCGGAACCAGCGCTCGTCCAGGAAACAGGCGATGAGGTCGTCGATCACGCCGCCGTCGGGACGCAGCATGCAGCTGTAGAGCGCCTTGCCCGGCGCCGTCAGCCGGCCGACGTCGTTCGCGAGGAGCCGCAGCAGCAAGGGCCGGACGCCGGCCCCGCGCAAATCGATCGTGCACATGTGCGAGACGTCGAACATGCCGGCGTCGCGCCGCACGGCGTGATGCTCCTCGATCTGCGATCCGTAGCCGACCGGCATGTCCCAGCCGCCGAAGTCGACGATGCGCGCGCCGCCGGCGACGTGCAGGTCAAAGAGCGGTGTCCGTCGTCCCATCCGCGTTTCCGCAGCCCGGCTGCGCCTCGTGGAATTGATAAAGGCGGCGGGCCACCGGACCCGCCCGCATGGGCCGCTCTCCAGAGTTCGCCAGTGCCTGCCGTTCGGGTGCCTGAGCGTTGTTTCCGGGCGGGTTGCGCCTTCGGCGCCGCGCGTGCGCGGTCTCTCCGGCAGGGACTCTTCGCGACAGGCGGGATTCTAGCGGAAAGCGCACTTGTGCACAGGGTATAGTCGCGCGGAACCAGGTTCCCGGGTGCCGGAGTCCGCTCATGTCCCGATCGATTCTGCCTTCGTTAATGCTGCTCGGCACGGTGCTTTTTGCGCCAACTCCCTCCATCGCGGCCGACGCCACGGCCGAACTCCATGCCCTGTTCGAGCGCGAATGGGAGCGCGACCTCCGCGACAATCCGCTCCTCGCGACCTACCGCGGGGACACGCGCTATGACGACCGCTGGCCGGACATCTCGCCGGCCGCGCAGGCCGCGCGCAATGCCGCCGATGCGAAAGTGCTTGCGGATCTCGATCGCATTCCCCGCGACCAGCTGCCGCCGGCCGAACAGCTCAACTACGACCTGTTCCGCTACGAGTACGAGGACCGCAAGGCCGCCGCCGCATTTCATCCCGAGTACTACGAGATCCGCGCGCGTGACGGCCCGCAGTCGCTCAACGAAATCGCCGGTCAGATGGCGTTCCAGGCCCTCGCGAACTACGAGATCTGGCTCAAGCGCCTTGCCACGTTGCCGGCACACCTCGACCAGTACGCGGATCTCCTGCGGCGCGCCGCCCGGGAAAAGCACACGCAGCCGCGGGTCATCATGGACCGCGTGCTGCCGCAACTCGCGATGCAGACGCCCGACGGTCCGGAGAAGAGTCCCTTCTTCGAGCAGTTCACGAAGTATCCGGACGCGATTCCCGCCGCCGAGCGCGAGCGCCTGTCCGCGGCGGCTCGCAAAATCATCGCAGAGGCCGTTATCCCGGCCTACCGCCGGTTCACCACCGTGTTCCGCGACGAATACCTGCCCGCCTGCCGCGAGACGGTCGGCGTGTGGGACACGCCGGATGGCCGCGCCTACTATGCGAATCGAGCGCGCTACCACACGACGACCTCGCTGACGCCCGAGGAGATCCACAAGATCGGCCTCACCGAAGTCGCGCGCAACCGCACCGAGATGCAGCAGGTCATGGACGAAGTGGGATTCAAGGGGAGCCTCAACGAGTTTTTCGATCACCTGCGCACGGACCCGCAGTTCTATTACAAGACGGGCGATGAGCTCTTGCGCGGCTACGCCTTCATCACCAAGGTGATCGACCCGGAACTGCCAAAGCTCTTCGGCAAGCTCTACCGCACGCCGTTCGGGCTGCGCGCGATTCCGGACACGAGCGCGCCGAACACCACGACCGCTTACTACCAGGGCCCGTCGATCGACGGCAAGCGCCCAGGCTATTACTACGTGAACCTGTACAAGCCCGAGGTGCGGCCGAAGTACGAGATGGAAGTGCTGACGGTTCACGAGGCCGCGCCCGGACATCATCTCCAGATCGCGCTCGCCCAGGAACAGACCGACCTGCCGAAGTTCCGCCGCTTTAGCGGCCACACGGCCTACGTCGAGGGCTGGGCGCTCTATTCCGAGCGGCTCGGTTACGAGCTTGCGCTGTACAAAGATCCCTACTCGCGCTTCGGCCAGCTGACCTACGACCAATGGCGCGCCGTCCGGCTCGTCGTCGACACCGGCATCCACCAGATGAAGTGGACGCGCCAGCAGGCCATCGACTACTTCATGGCGAACGCGGCCAAGACCGAGACAGACATCGTGAACGAGATCGACCGCTACATCGCCTGGCCGGGCCAGGCGCTCGCCTACAAAGTCGGTCAATTGAAGATCCTCGAACTCCGCGCGCGCGCCGAGAAGGCTCTCGGCAAGGATTTCGACATCCGCGGCTTCCACGACACGATCCTCGCGACCAGCGCAGTGCCGCTCGAAATCCTCGAGCGCACGGTCGACGACTGGATCGGAGCCCAGCGGCAGCCGTGATCGACGCCCGCCGCGCCGCCGTCGCGGTACGCATCGGCGCCGTCACCGTCGGCGGCGGCGCGCCGGTCATCGTACAGTCGATGACCAACACCGATACGGCCGACGTCGAGGCCACCGTCAGGCAGGTGCGCGAGCTCGCGGAAGCGGGATCCGAGATCGTGCGTGTTACGGTCAATACGAACGAAGCGGCGGCGGCGGTGCCGCACATCAAGGAGCGACTCCTTGCGCTCGATTGCGCCGCGCCGCTGGTCGGCGATTTCCATTTCAACGGCCACAAGCTGCTGGCGGCCCACCCGTCCTGCGCCGAGGCGCTCGACAAGTACCGCATCAACCCCGGCAACGTCGGCCGCGGCAGCAAACGCGACCCGCAGTTCGCCGCGATGATCGAGACCGCCTGCCGTTACACGAAACCGGTGCGGATCGGCGTCAACTGGGGAAGTCTCGACCAGGACCTCCTGACCCGGATGATGGACGAGAACTCGCGCCTACCCGAGCCGAAGGATGCGCTCGAAGTCCTGCGCGAGGCGACCGTTGTCTCGGCGCTCGCCTCCGCCGCCCGCGCGGAAGAGCTCGGCCTCCCGCACGACGCGATCGTCATCAGCAGCAAGGTCAGCGGCGTGCAGGACCTGATCGCGATCTACCGCGCGCTAGCCGGCCGCTGCGACTATCCGCTCCATCTCGGGCTCACCGAGGCGGGCATGGGCGCGAAGGGCATCGTATCGTCCACCGCGGCGATCGCCGTCCTCCTTCAGGAAGGCATCGGCGACACGATCCGCGTGTCGCTGACGCCGGAACCGGGCGGCGACCGCCGGCAGGAAGTCCGCGTCGCGCAGGAAATCCTCCAGAGTCTCGGACTTCGCGCCTTCCTGCCGCGTGTCGTCGCCTGCCCGGGTTGCGGCCGCACGACGAGCAGCTATTTCCAGGAACTCGCGCAGCGCATCCAGGATCACGTGCGCGGGCGCATGCCGGACTGGCGCCACGATTTCGTCGGCGCCGAGAACATGACCGTCGCGGTCATGGGTTGCGTCGTCAACGGGCCGGGCGAGAGCAAGCATGCGAACATCGGCATCAGCCTGCCGGGCACGGGCGAGCGCCCGGTCGCGCCGGTCTACGAGGACGGCGAGAAGACCGTGACGTTGAAGGGCGAGCGCATCGCGGAGGAATTCCAGGAACTGGTCGAACGCTACGTCGCGCGCCGCTATGCGCGCCGGGAGGCCTGATGGAGTCGCTCAAGGAACGCAAGTGCGCGCCATGCGAAGGCGGCGTGCGGCCGCACGACGCGAAATCCGCCGCCGGCATGCTGAGCCTGCTGCACGCCGACTGGAAGCTGGTCGAGGACGGTCGCGCAATCCGGCGGGAACTGAAGTTCCCGGATTTCTGGCGCACGATGAGCTTCGTCAACGCGCTCGCGCACATCGCGAACATCGAGGATCACCACCCGGATCTCGAGATCGGGTACAACTATTGCCGTATCCGCTACTCGACGCACGCGATCGGCGGTCTGTCGGACAACGATTTCATCTGCGCCGCCAAGGCGGACGCGCTCCTCTAGTCTCTCCGTGAAGCGGAAAGTCGGCATCGATGCGGCGCATCGGCGGGTGATCTTCGCCTCGTCGCTCGGCACCGTCTTCGAGTGGTACGACTTCTATCTCTACGGCACGCTTGCCGTGTTCTTCTCGGCGCTCTTCTTCCCGCCAGGAAACGACACTGCCGCCTTTCTCGCGAGCCTCGCGACCTTCGGCGCGGGTTTCGCAGTCAGGCCGCTGGGTGCCCTGGTATTCGGTCGCATCGGCGACCTGATCGGGCGCAAGTACACGTTCCTGATCACGATCGTCGTCATGGGTCTCTCGACGGCGCTCGTCGGCGTGCTGCCGACCTATGCGCGGATCGGCATCTGGGCGCCGATCCTGCTCGTCAGCCTGCGCCTCGCCCAGGGTCTCGCGCTCGGCGGCGAATACGGCGGCGCCGCGACCTATGTCGCCGAGCATGCCCCGCGCGGGAAACGCGGCTACTACACGAGCTGGATCCAGACGACTGCGACGCTCGGCTTCTTCCTGTCGCTCGCCGTGATCCTCGCCTGCCGGATCGGGCTCGGTGAGGACGAATTCCGCAACTGGGGATGGCGCGTGCCGTTCCTGATCTCGGTTGTCCTGCTCGGCGTCTCGGTCTACATCCGGCTCAAGCTGCAGGAATCGCCGGTCTTCGTCGAGATGAAGGCGGCGGGCCGGCTGTCGCGCGCGCCTCTGACCGAAAGCTTCGCGCGCTGGGGGAATGCGCGAATCGTGCTGCTCGCGCTCCTCGGCGCCACGGCGGGCCAGGGCGTCGTCTGGTACACGGGCCAGTTCTACGCGCTCTTCTTCCTCCAGAACACGCTCAAGCTGGATTTCCAGACGTCCTACCTGCTGATCGCCGCGGCGCTCGTGGTCGGCACGCCATTTTTCGTGCTGTTCGGCCGGCTGTCGGACCGCATCGGCCGCAAACGCATCATGGTGGCCGGCTGCCTGCTCGCTGCGCTCACTTTCATACCGATCTTCAAGGGCCTGACGCTGTCGGTGAATCCGGCGCTCGCCGAGTTCGAGGCGCGCGCGGCCGTGACGGTCGCGGGACGGGACTGCCGCTTCCACATCTTCGCGAAACCGGCGACCGCTTGCGACCAGGCGCGCGATTTCCTGACCAAGGCAGGTGTCAGCTACGAGCGCGCGGCGTCCGTGGCTGGCTACGACGTCGTGACGACGGTCGCGGGCCGGCGTCTCGAAGGATTCGACGAGGCGGCTTACCGCGAAGCGCTCGCTGCCGCCGGCCATCCTGCCGCAGCGGACCCGGAGCGCGTCAACCGGCCCGTGACCTTCCTCCTGCTGACGGTCCTGATGATCTACGTGACGATGGTGTACGGGCCGATCGCCGCGTACCTGGTGGAGCTCTTCCCGACCCGCATCCGCTACTCGTCGATGAGCCTGCCGTATCACATCGGGAACGGCTGGTTCGGCGGCTTCCTGCCTTTCCTGGCGTCGGCTCTCGTCGTGCTGACGGGCAACATCTACTACGGGCTGTGGTATCCGATCGCGATCGCCGCGATGAGCGGCGTCGTCGGCTTCATCTGGGTCCGCGAAACCAAGGACGTCGACATCCGCTCGTGAAGGCAGGCGTCGCTCATAAAGGCGGGCGGCGGACCGACGCCGGCACCTCGCCCGCGACGCCGAGCGCGCGCTGCATGAACATCCGCTTGAGCGGCCGTGCCGCCTGCACCAATCCGAGCGCCCCCTGCCTGAGCCGCGACTGGACGGGATTGTCGCCGAAGAAAAGCCGCTTGATGCCGTCCAGGAGCAAGATCGCCGGCAGCGCCTCGGCCTTGCGCCAGCGCTCATAGCGGCGCAAGACGCGCAACTCTCCCGGATCGTCGCCTGCCCGGACCGCGGCGCCGAGCACGTCGACGAGCGCCGCCGCATCGAGGAATGCGAGATTGATGCCCTGCCCGGCAAGCGGGTGCACCGTGTGCGCGGCGTCGCCGACGAGCGCGATCCGGTCGGCGACATAACGCCGTGCGTGCAGGAGCCGGAGCGGAAACGAAGCGCGCGGGCTCGCAGGCGCAAGCCGCCCGAGAACCGCGGCCGAGGACTCCGTCACGCGCGCCGCGAACTCCGCCGCGTCGCATTGCACGAGTTCCTCCGCGATCGCCGGCAGCGTCGACCAGACGAGCGACACGCGGCCGTCCGAAAGCGGCAGGAGCGCGAGCGGCCCGGTGTCGAGAAAGCGCTGCCAGGCCGTATCGCCGTGCGGCCGTTCAGGACGCAAGTGCGCGACCACCGCGCGCTGGCCGTAGTCCCAGCCCCGCACGTCGATACCGGCCTGCCGCCGCACGGCCGATTCCGCGCCGTCGGCGCCGACGGCGAGCGTCGCACGGTATTCGCGGCCGTCGTCGAGGCAGATCCGGATTGCATCGCCCGCGATTTCGAGTGTCGTGAAGCCCGCGCGAAGCAGCACCACGCCCGCCTCCTGCGCGCGCGCGGTCAGCGCGGCCTGGATGCTTCGATTCTCCGCGATGTGTCCGAGGTCCGGTTCGCCCAGCTCGGCCGCGTCGAAGACGAGCGCGCCCGGTCCTGCGGGATCCATCCGCTCTTCCCAGACCACCATGCGCTGATAGGCAACGGCCCTCTCGACGACCACCGGCCAGGCGCCGGTCTGCTCGAGCAGCTGCTGCGACGCGCGCGACAGTGCCGATACGCGCAGGTCGAGCGGCGCATCGGCGGCGGGGAGCGATGCGGGTTTCGGTTCAAGCAGTGCGATCCGCAGTGAGGCGGTCGAAGGCGTCGCCGCGAGCAGGGCCGCGGCGCCGGCGCCCGCCATTGCACCGCCGACGATCACGACGTCGAAATCGCGTTTCATCGGCCACCGCTCCCGGAGATCGCCATCGGCCGTCCGAGCAGCGGCAGGCCGCGCACGAGTCGCGGCTGCCGGCCCGCGAGGCCCATCGTGCGGCGCGCGAATTCGTGTTTCACGGGTCGCAGCAAGTCGAAAAGCAGGAGACCGCTGCCGCGAAGTCTCCGCAGCGGCGCGAGCGGCAGGCCGAAGCCGCGCACCAGCGAGTCAGTGAAGCGGATGACGGCCTCGCGGTCCGGGGCGCGCCATGTCGCATAACGTTCGAGCAGCGGGGCGGCGCCCGGGTCGCCGCCGCCCGAGTCCACGAGCAACTCCGCGAGCATCGCAACGTCGCGCAATGCGAGATTGAACCCCTGCCCGGCCACGGGATGCAGCGCCTGCGCGGCATTGCCGAGGATCACGGCCCGCGGCGCGGTCAGGCATTCCGACCGCGAAAGGGCGAGCGGATAGGACTGGCGGCGGCCTACGCGCGTGAACCGGCCAAGCCGCAGGCCGAAGGCCCGCTGCAACTCTGCGATGAAGGCATCGTCCTCGAGCGCCAGCACGCGACGCGCGGCGTCAGGAACGAGCGTCCAGACGACGGCCGAACGGCCCTCCGCGATCGGAAGCACGGCGAGCGGTCCCGTCGGGGTGAAGCGCTCATAGGCCGTGTAGTCGTGAAAACGCGCTGTATCGACGTGCGCGACGATCGCGTGCTGGCCATAGTCTGAGATGACGACCTCGATGCCGAGCGCCTTGCGGACGGCAGACTGCGCGCCATCCGCCGCGACGACGAGACGCGCCGCGAACGAGTCGCCCGCATCGGTCCGGAGCAGCACGGCATCGTCGCCGGGCCGCACATCCCGCACGCCGGCGGGACACCGGTGCAGCCGCGGCGTCGCGGCCAATCGATCCTGCAGCGCCCGGCCGAGCAGCCGGTTCTCGATCGTATAGCCGAGCGAGGCGACGCCCTGCTCCGCCGCGGTCAGGCAGGCCGTCCCGAAAGCACCCTGCTCGGAAACATGGATGCGGCGTATCTGCGTCGCCTCACCCGCGATGCCCCGCCAGACGCCGATGCCCTCCAGCACCCGCCGGCTGCCGGACGAGAGCGCCGTCGTGCGCGAATCGAAACTCGGCTGCACATCCGCGCCGGGCGCGACCGGCTCCATCACGACTACGTCGAGCGGAAGTTCAGAGAGCGCCGCCGCGAGCGACAGGCCGACCATGCCGCCGCCGGCGATCGCCACGTCGCAGCGGCGGGTCCCCGAACCGTTCACGCCGCCGCCATCAGGCTCTCGATCTCGTCCGGATCCGTCGGCATGCCTGCGGTCAGGACCTCCGGCTTGCCTGAAGTCACGACGACGTCGTCCTCGATGCGGATGCCGATGCCCCACCACTCGCGGCGCACGCCTTTCGTGCCGGGTGCGATATAGATGCCGGGCTCGATGGTCGTGACCATGCCCGGTTCGAGCAGCCGCCATTGTTCGCCGACCTTGTATTCGCCGACGTCGTGAACGTCCATCCCGAGCCAATGCCCGACGCGATGCATGAAGAACTGCCGATAGGCGCCGTCCTTGATGAGTTTCGGGACCCGCCCCTTCAGCAGGCCGATGCGGACGAGTCCCTGGGTGATCGTGCGCACGGCGGCCTCGTGCGGATCGTTCCAGTGCCCGCCGGCGCGGACCTTCGCAATCGCCGCCTTCTGAGCTTCGAGCACGATCTCGTAGACCGCGCGCTGGCGCTTGCCGTAACGCCCGCCGACCGGCAGCGTGCGCGTGACGTCGGATGCGTAATAGTCAAACTCGCAGCCGGCGTCGATCAGCAGGAGTTCGCCGTCCCTCATCTGCCGGCGGTTGTCGCGGTAGTGCAGCACGCAGGAGTTTGGCCCGCTGCCAACGATCGGGTGATACGAGATATCGGCCCGGCGCCGGTGGAACTCGTGCAGGATCTCGGCCATCACCTCGTACTCCATGCGCCCGGGCGCGGTCGCCTTGAGCGCCCGGCGATGGGCGTCGCAGGCGATCCGGGCTGCGCGACGCATCGTCGCGAGTTCCGACCGGCTCTTGAAAAGGCGCATCTCGTGCAGCGGGTGATCGAGCGCGACGAATTCATGCGGCGTGTGGGTACCCTGCTTCCCTTGCGAGCGCAGGCGGTTGACCCAGCCGATGACGCGCTTGTCGAATTCGGGATTCGCGCCCACCGTATAGAAGACGCGCGAGCAGCGCTCGAGCAGCCCCGGCAGGATTTCGTCGATGTCGCCGATCGGAAAGGCGTCGTCGGCGCCGAAATCCTTGACCGCGCCATCCGGCCCGGCACGCGAGCCATCCCAGGCCTCGCGTGCCGGATCGCGGTCCCGCACGAACAGCACGTACTCGCCCTGGGGGCGACCCGGCAGCAGCACGGCGACGGCTTCGGGCTCGGCAAACGAGGTCAGGTAGTAGAAATCGCTGTCCGGGCGGTACTGGTACTCGACGTCGTTGTTGCGCGTCCGGACCGGGGCGGCGGGCAGGATTGCGATCGCGTCCCGGCCCATGAGCCGAATGAGCTGGCGCCGGCGGCGCGCGAATTCATCCCGCTGCATTCGCCGTCGTCCTCAGGAGTTCGTCAAAGGTGAGCTGGGCACCGGCACGCACGAATTCCACAAGCTCGGCGTAATCGCCCTCCGCAGCCTCGGCGCTCCGTCCCGGCTCGAGTTCCGCGCGCGCAATATCCGTCAGGTCGCGCAGGAATTCGCCGATGTCGGCCTCTTTCACGATCTCACCACCTGAAGCGCCCGAGCCGATGCCATACAGGAAGCCGTCGCACCAGGCGGCGAGCGCAGCGACGCGATCGGAAAGCAGGGTTTCATCATCCGGAAGGGCAGGCGAAAAACTGAAGTCCGTCGAGCGCAATGCGTCGAGCGTCTCTTCATGCGCCGCCAGGAGCGCTTCCGGCAGCGCGTTATCGGGAGCCGGAGCACCCGCGTCCTCCGCCAGGTCCGCAATCCACGCCCGCGCGTCATAGGCCTGGCGCACGCACAACGCGCCGCAAAGAATGCCATGAGCCTCGGCCGCGTCGACGGCGACGTCGATTCCGTCGAGGGCAGATTGAATCTCCCGGTGCGTCATCCCCCAAACGGTAGCAGTAATCGGCAGGTCGTGGCAGCATAAGGGCTCCATGGAAGAGTCCAATAAACCCGGCCTCGAACGCGAATTCAAGCGGCTCGAACGCCGCCTCGACGAACTGGTCGGGGTGGTCGCTCAGCTGAAGGAAGAGAACCGCGCCCTGCGCCAGCGCCAGGACACGCTGTCCGCCGAAAGGGCTACGCTGATGCAGAAGAACGAACAGGTCCGGGCGCGTGTCGAAGCGATGATCGGACGCCTGAAGGCGATGGAGAGCGGTGCATGAGCGCGGACCAGAGCCGGGTAAGCGTCCGGATCCTCGAGAAGGAATACCACGTCTCCTGTCCGGCAGAGGAGCGCCCGGCGCTGCTCGATTCGGCCGAGTACCTGAACCGCAAGATGCGGGAAATCCGGGACAGCGGCAAGGTGGTCGGGCTCGACCGCATCGCGGTCATGGCGGCCCTCAATATCGTCAACGAGCTGCTGCAATCGCGCGGCCAGGACGAGGGGTTCGAAAGCGGCCTGGCCGCGCGGATCAAGGCGATGCGCGAGCGCGTCGAATCGGCGCTCACGCGAGGCCAGCAGCTGGGGAATTGAATTGATGGCGTCACGCGCGGAATGCGCGGGGCGCCACTGGTTTGGCGCCGCCTGCAGTGTTCGATGTGGACCTGGGTACCTCTCGACCCTAATGTGAAAAACCCAGGAGCCTGGCTTAGCGGCAGCATTGTGCAAGTCCGCCTCGTAGCGGAAAGCCTTAAGTGCCACGGCCTGCTCCACTTGTTGCTCCGGTTCGAGAGCAGCGGT
>DASWIQ010000119.1:0-6109 GCA_036397615.1 Steroidobacteraceae bacterium | reverse complement strand
GCAGTTGCGGCAGGACTTGCAACGTGCCGTCGCTTATTGCCAGCCCGCGATCCAGCCGCTCGTGACATTGAACTCGGCTTACGAGGGCAGGCTCGATCTTCTCGTCAAGGTCGGCAAGGACGGGCGCGTGGTCGAGACCGTGCTGCCGGACGGCGTGCTGCCCTGGATGGTGGAGGCCGCGCGTTGCCTCAAGGAACGCCTGGATTTCTTTCCGGCCCGGTTGAATCTCGAAGCCGTCGAGTCCTGGACGATCGTGCCGGTCGACTTCAATCTTTCGCGCAATCCGCACGAGCGCATCCGGCTCGACGCCCCGACGGTGCGCTCGAGCGACGAGCAGATCCTCGATGCCTATCGCGATTGCTATCCGGCCGGTCGCATCGACCAGGCGAAGATCAACTACCGGATCACCGTGACCGACGGCGGGCGCGTGCGCAAGGCGGAGGTCGTCACGACGAGCGGCGACCAGGCGCTCGATGCGGCGGGCGTCTGCATCCTGCGAAAGCTCAGCTTCGTGCCGGCGCGGCGGAACGGCGTCAACGTCGAATCGACACTGTCCTGGCCCATTCTAGTCCGTCCGCCCGACTAGGCCTCGGCTTCGGGAAACTCCGCGTCGAGTATCCGAACCAGTTCTTCGTCCACGCGATCGCGGAACATCGCGAGCAGAAATCCGAGCGTTGCTTCGACCACGATTTCGTCCTTCCCGACGACGACCCTGCCGTTGACGCTCGGGTGCGCGATCGAGAGAACGTCGCCTTTCCACTGGCACTCGGCGTCGAAGCGCCTGGCGAGCGCGTCCGCCATGCGCTCCACCTTCATTCGTGCGGCCTTTGCCGTGAGGTCGTGACTGCGACGCAGATGGATCCGGCTCATAGCGCACGCCAGCCTATATCGCGGCGAAACTGCATGCCATTCCATTGCACGCAGTCGACGAGGGCGTAGGCGGCGCGCCGAGCGTCGACGACCCGCGCGCCGAGCCCGACCGCGCAGAGGACCCGCCCGCCCGCCGTCACGACCCGCTCACCGTCCCGGCGCGTCGCGGCATGAAAAATCTTGCCGGGGAGCGTGGCTGCCTTGTCGAGACCGGTGATGGCATCGCCCGTGCGCGGTTCATCCGGATAGCCGCCGGCAGCGAGCACGACGCCGAGCGCCGCGCGCGGATCCCACTCGGCATGCGCCTCGTCCAGCCGTCCCGCGAGCGCCGCCTCGCAGAGCGTCGTGAGGTCGCTCGTGAGACGGGCCATGATCGGTTGCGTCTCCGGATCGCCAAACCGGCAATTGAACTCGAGCACGTTGGGCGTGCCGTCGGCCGCGATCATGATTCCTGCATACAGGAAACCCGTGTACGGCATGCCCTCGGCGGCAAGGCCGCGAAGCGTCGGCGCGATCACTTCCCGCATGATGCGATCGTGCATCGCAGTCGTGACGACCGGCGCCGGGGAATAGGCGCCCATCCCGCCGGTGTTCGGTCCCGCGTCGCCATCGAGGAGCCGCTTGTGATCCTGGGAGGTTGCGAGCGGCAGCACGTGCTTGCCGTCCGACATGACGATGAAACTGGCTTCCTCGCCCTTGAGGAATTCCTCGACGACGACGACGCGCCCCGCGTCGCCGAACGCGCCTGCGAACATCTGCTCGGCCGCGCAGATCGCTTCGGCCGCGCTCGCAGCGATAGTGACGCCCTTGCCCGCGGCGAGCCCGTCCGCCTTGACGACGATCGGCGGGCGCTGCGCCCGGATCACGGCGGGATCGAAGGTGGCCTGCGTGAAGGCGGCGTAGCGCGCGGTCGGAATGCCGTGGCGTGTCAGGAATTCCTTGGTGAACTGCTTGCTGCCCTCGAGACGTGCGGCCAGGCGCCGCGGGCCGAAGCAGGCGAGGCTGGCAGCCTCGAAGGCGTCGACGACCCCCGCGACGAGCGGACTCTCGGGACCGATGACGGTGAGACCCACGCGTTCGGCACGGGCGAGCGCAACGAGACCGTCAATGTCCATGGCGGCCACCGCAGCGTTCCGGCATTTATCCTCGACTGCGGTCCCGGCATTGCCCGGCGCGACCAGCACTTCGGAGACTCGGGGAGATTGCGCGAATTTCCAGGCCAGCGCGTGTTCGCGCCCGCCGCTGCCGATGACGAGGACTTTCACGGAGCGCTCAGTGACGGAAATGTCGCATGCCGGTGAAGACCATCGCAATGTCGCGCTCGTCCGCCGCGGCGATGATCTCCGCGTCGCGCAAGGAGCCGCCCGGCTGGATCACGGCGCGGATGCCGAGGGCCGCCGCCGCGTCCAGGCCGTCGCGAAATGGAAAGAAGGCGTCGGATGCCATCACGCTGCCCTCGACCGGCAGCTTCACGTCCGCCGCTTTCATTGCGGCGATCCGCGTCGATACGACGCGGCTCGCCTGGCCCGGGCCGATGCCGACCGTGCGGCCGTCGCGCGCGAACACGATTGCATTGGATTTGACGTACTTGCACACCCGCCAGGCGAACAACAGGTCGGCGAGTTCAGCCGCGTCGGGTGCGCGCCGCGTAACCGGCCGAAGCGTGGCCACGTCGACGGAGCCGCTATCCCGCGCCTGGGCGAGCAGGCCGCCCGCGACCGACTTGAACTCGACCGCGCGCGGAGATACGCCGTCGAGCGGCCCGGTTCGGAGCACGCGCACATTCTGCTTCGATCCGAAAACTGCGAGCGCATCGGGCGCGTAATCAGGCGCCGCGACCACTTCGACGAACTGCCGTTCGACGATTGCGGCCGCAGTCTTCGCGTCGAGCGGGCGGTTGAAAGCCATGATGCCGCCGAATGCCGAGGTGGGGTCCGCCTCGTAAGCGCGGAGATAGGACTCGAGCGCGCCCCTGGCCGTCGCCGCGCCGCAAGGGTTGGCGTGCTTGACGATCACGCAGGCGGGCGCATCGAACTGTCGCACGCATTCGATCGCAGTATCCGCGTCGGCGATGTTGTTGTAGGAAAGCTCCTTGCCCTGCAACTGGATGGAGGTCGCGATCGACGCGGCGGTCACGAGCGGATCCGAATAGAAAGCCGCCGTCTGGTGCGGATTCTCGCCGTAGCGCAGATCCTGCTTCTTGCGAAAGCCCGCGGCCAGCGCATCGGGAAAGGAATCGTCCTGCGACCGGCCCCGGAACCACGCCGAAACCATCGCATCGTATTGGCCGGTGTGCGCGAACGTCTTCGCCGCGAGGCGCCGGCGTGTCTCGCCGGAAACGGCGCCGGCGCGAAGTTCTGCAAGCACGCCGGGATAATCGGCGGGATCGACGAGGACCGTGACGCGTCCGTGATTCTTCGCCGCCGCACGGAGCATGGCCGGGCCGCCGACGTCGATGTTCTCGATCGCGTCCTCGTCGCTGCAGCCGGGACGCAGGACCGTCTCGGCGAAGGGATAGAGATTAACGACGAGAACGTCGATCGGCCGGATGCCGTGTTCGCGCATGACCTCGTCGTCTTGTCCCATGCGGCCGAGCAGGGCGCCGTGCACGCGGGGGTGCAGCGTCTTCACGCGGCCGCCCATGATCTCGGGAAAGCCCGTTTCGTCCGCGACTTCGGTGACTGGAAGCCCGGCAGCCGCGAGTGCGCGCGCGGTGCCGCCGGTCGACAGCAGTTCAAAGCCGAGTTGCCGGAGCTCGCGCGCGAGCTCGACGATGCCGGTCTTGTCGGAAACGGAAAGCAACGCCCGCCGGGCGTTCGGCAGCGTCATTAGCTCAGGAAGCGAGCCCGTATTCGCGCAATTTCTTGCGCAAGGTGCCGCGATTGATGCCGAGAATCGTCGCTGCGCGGCTCTGGTTGCCGTCCGCGTAGTCCATGACCGCCTGGAACAGCGGCAATTCCACCTCGCGCATCACGAGATCGTAGAGCCGGCCGGGGCGATGGCCGTTCAGGCTGTCGAAATACGTGCAGAGCGCCTGCTCGGTGTGGTCACGAAGCGGTATGTCGCGGGCATGCCCATTGATGGGACGGGAAAGCTGCGGACGGCGCGACGTCAGCGCCCGATTCTTCACGGTCATTGCCAATGGGTCCCCGAATCCGTCGTCATCGTTGGCCGTCAGGCTGCCCGCGCCACGCGGCCGATCAGTCCTGACAGGAATTCGCTCGTGAGCGAAAGCTGCTCCCTCGCGCATTCCGTCGTCAACAACCGGATTGGCAAGTGTCCGACTTCCGGATGAAGACGGCAATACCAACCGAGATGTTTGCGCGCCACGCGGACACCTTTTGCTTCGCCGTAAAACGAGTAAAGGGCCTCGAGGTGCGAAAGCATGATAGCACGGACCTCGTCGAGCAAAGGCGGCGCGGCGATCACGCCTGCGAGTCCCGCGCGCAGTTCGCGGAAGATCCAGGGCCGGCCTTGCGCCGCGCGTCCGATCATCACGCCATCGGCGCCGCTTTGTTCCAGTGCCTTCAATGCCTTGGCAGCACAATCGATATCGCCGTTGACGAATACGGGGATGCGGACCGCCCGCTTGACGGCCGCGACGGTTTCATATTCGGCCTCGCCCTCGAAGAAATCGTCGCGAGTCCGGCCGTGCACGGAGAGCGCAGCGACGCCTTCCTGTTCCGCGATGCGGGCGATCGAAACCGCATTGCGGTTCTCGCGGTCCCAACCCGTGCGCGTCTTCAGCGTGACCGGGACTCCGGCAGCGGCGACGACTGCGGCGAGAATCCGGCGCACGAGCGGCTCGTCCCGCATCAGCGCCGAACCGGCGGCGCGATTGCAGACTTTCTTGGCCGGACATCCGAAATTGATGTCGATGACCTGGGCGCCCAGCTCGACGTTCATGCGCGCCGCCTCGGCCATCATCGTCGGTTCGTAGCCCGCGATCTGCACCACCCTCGGTTCGGATTCGCCGCGATGATCGAGCCGATGGCGCGACTTGGACGTATTCCAGAGCCGCACGTCGGATGTGACCATTTCCGAAGCCGCGATGCCGGCGCCCATGCGGCGGCACAGACGCCGGAACGGGAGGTCGGTGACGCCCGCCATCGGCGCGAGCGCGATTGGCGCCGCGAGCGTGAAAATGCCGATTTTCATTGCAGGGCGGTCTTGATCTGGTTGGCGCAGCGCACGCCGCCCTTCGCCGGCAGGCAGATGTCGAGTTCGAAACCGACCGCCTCGGTGCCCGGGTCCACGATGCGGATCACGGCATCCGCGCGCTCGCCCGGCTGCAGGAGTCCGTGCGAGCCCGCGCCCGGCAGATAGTCGGCCGGCCCGATGTCCCGCATGCCGAGCGTGCCGCCGAAGCGATCCTGGAGCACCAGGCGCAGCAGGGGGAAGGGTTGGGCATAGGTCGCGCGATTGACGATGCTCGCGCGAAGCAACAGTCGGTTCGCTTCGTTCGGATCGCTGGCCGCACCCCATTGGCGAAGCTCGTAAGCGGAAAGATCCGTCGGGGACAGGAGCGTCAAGCCGAATAACGCATAGGTTCCCGCAATCACCGGTCCGATGCCGGGGCTCTTGACCAGGTCATCGCGCTTGCTGTGGACCACCTGGATTGCGAACAGGAAGGCGAGCACCGCGATGCCGGCAACCCACGGCCAACGTTTCGAAAGAAATCCGTCCGACTCCTGCGGTTCGAACTCCCGGGCCGCGGCGGCGCGCGCGGAGGCTTCCTCGGCCAGTCGCCGGCGCATTTCATCCGGAATGAGGATTCGCGGCGCCGTGTGCGTGCTTTGCGGTGGCTCGGAACGCGGCGGCGGCGGCGGCGGCGGAGGAGGCGGTTCCGATTCGAGGACGATGGTTTCTCCGGCCCTTTCGAACTCCTCGAGTTCCTCGCCCGCCTCGTTGACCTCGACTGCTTCAACGTCCTCGACCGCCTGGAGCGCTTCGAGAGGCTCGTCCTGCTCGTCGAGCACGAGAATCGGATGTTCATCCGTGCTGTCGAGGTCGTTCTTCGGTTCTCTGACCGAGAGCGTCGCAGCCACGGCACCCGGGTCGAAACCCACCGAATCCGAAGCCTCGATGACGAAAAGCCGGTCAAGATCGGCCGCATCGCCGTGAAATTCCATGGCCCGTTCTTCATCGATTGACTCTTCCGGCGGCTTGGCGGCGGGCGCGGCCGGAACGGGGTCGGGAACGGCGGCAAGCTCGACCGGCGATGACAATTCGATGTTCT
>DASWIQ010000118.1:0-173657 GCA_036397615.1 Steroidobacteraceae bacterium | reverse complement strand
TGGTACGCGATCGCGAGCCAGAGCAGTACGGCGGTCGCGAGCACCAGTACCACGCTCCAGATTCTGGCGAGCCATTTTCGCCTGCTGCTCCAGACCACACGCAGATGCCAGAGTGCGAGCGCGAAACCCGCGAAGACTCCGATCGTGCCCAGGATATGCAGCGCCATCAGCCACGGATCGAGGCTCGGCGTCATGAGTTCGAGATCTTCCAGCATGGCGATCGACATGCCGGCCCAGGCGATAATCGCGAGAGCCGAAGCGAGCGCGCCGATGCGTGCGAGGCGGTATGCGCGCGCTTCCCGGCCCGCGAAAGGCGGCGGCTGTCGATACCGGCGGCGCACCAGGGCCGCGACCGGCCACAACAGCACGGTCAGGACGAGGATTGCGAGGCTGACGCCCGCGGCCGGCAGCAACCAGGCGCCGGATTTGGCCGCCGGCGCCCGCTCGAAGAAGATGATCGGCGCGAAGTCGTCGAAACTGAACCGCACGACGCGGCCATTCTCGACTTTCGCCGCGACGCGCGACTTGCCGCCGACTTCAACCCAGACATAGGGCGAAATCTCGCGCCATTTGATGGGCTTCTGATTGGGCCCGAGCAATATGGAAACGGAGATTGTGCCGTCCGGGTTGCTGCCCACTGAAATCGGCGTGGCGAGGTTGAGGAGACTCACCAGGCTCGACTCGATGCGTCGCGAGAGGATGTAGTGCCCGCTGATCCGGCGCGCGTGTTCCGCGGCCGTCGCCTTGTCCACCTCTCCATCCGGAACAGGGCCCGGAAAATAGCGGTCGCTGAACCCGTTGAACAGGCCGTCCCGCAGCGGCCCCGCCGCGCCGTCCTTGCCCGTACTGTTCATCGAGATGTAGAGCCCGACGCCCTCGTCCAGGAACAGGTGCAGGTTGCTGTGAAAGTACTGGGTGTCACCGCCGTGCGAGATCGCGCGCCGGCCATTGATGTTGGTTTCGTAGAAACCGAGAACCATGCGATTGAGCGGCGGCAGCAAGGTCAGCGGCGTTTCGTGCATCTGCTTCGCCGTTTCCGCGGAGAGGATGCGGTTCTCCCTGTAGGCGCCCTGTTGCAGATGGGCGATCATGAAAGCGCCCATGTCGGCGCCGGTGGAGGCTAGAGCACCGGCGGGCGACATGTTGATAAGTTCATAGGGATGCGGCTCGTCGGAGCCGAGCTTGTAGCCCTTCGACATGTCGGCCTCGAATGCTTCAGGCAGCGGTTGCCGGAAGGTCGAACGCGTCATGCCTAGCGGCTGGAAAATATTCTGCTCGACGTAATCGTCGAATCCGAGGCCCGAGCTGCGTTCGACCAGGTAACCGGCGAGGCCGGTCGCGTAGTTCGAGTACGCGGGCGTCGTGCCAGGGGCGTAAATGCGATTCGGAACCCAGAGCTTCAGGGCCTCGTCCAGCTTCCGCAGGCTCCTGGCGTCGGAACCAATCAATTCCTTGATCGTCTGCTCGAACCCGGGGGTGTGGGTCATCAGGTTTCGAAGCGTGAGCGGCTCGCCGCCGGGCCCCGGAGGGATCTCGAAATCGAGGTATTCATTGATGTCGATATCCAGGTCGAGTTTGCCGCGCTCGACCTGCTGCATGACGGCCGTCCAGGTGAAGAGTTTCGACACCGAGCCCGGCCGGAACAATGTGCGCTCGGGGTCGACGGGCTTGCGTGCTTTCACATCTGCATAGCCATAGCCTTTCTGCAGCAGGATCTGACCGTCCTTGACGAGGACGACGACCGAACCCGCGATGTCGCCGCGCGCCATGGCAAATGGCATGAAGCCGTCGAGCCAGGCTTCGACATCCATGCTCGTGAGCTGCGGCGCGGCGGGTTCGGCCGACGAGGCAATGGCGAAAGACGCGGGTAGGAACATCGCGATCAGAGAAAAGGCGCGCATGCGCAAGTGCGAAGTTATTATCCTGATAAAGTCATGGTAGTCCTGCCTGGAGAATGACGTCAAAGGACCCCTCGCAGTTGAGCCAACAACTGAATCTGCGCATGTCAGATGCGATCCGCGTGATGCGGCGATTTCGATCGGCCTCGATCGTCGGGGCGACGATCCTGGTCCAGGCGGCACTCGCCGCTGAACCCTCCTCGGCGCCGCCCGTCGTGCGCTGCCCGGCTTCGGCGGTCAACAGTCAGGTCTTTTCGGCCTATCTCGGCGGCAATCGCGCCGGTTTCCACACGGAATGCCGGATGCCGGACGGCTCCGGCGAATACATTTTCGAATTCAACGATCGTGGCCGCGGGCCCGCTTTGCGATCGCGGATCGTGCTCGACGAGCGGGGCATCCCCGCGTCGATCACCGTGGACGGCCACGACTATCTCAAGAACGCCATCGCTGAACGATTCTCGGTGACCGGCGGCAAGGCGGCCTGGAAGAACAAGGTTGAAGCCGGCGAGCGGCCATTGGATACGCCGGCCTTCTATCTCAGTCAGTCCGGCACGCCGGCGGAACTGGGGCTCCTCGCGCGGGCGCTGGTTGCCTCGCCGAACCTGAGCCTGCCGCTGCTGCCGCAGGGCGAAGCGCGCGTCGAGATGCTCGACGAACGCACCGTCAAGGCCGGCGACGAATCGCGCCGCGTCCAGCTTTTTGCGGTCTACGGTCTCGGCTACCAGCCGAGCACGGTGTGGTTGGACGAGCTGGGAAACATGTTCGGGCAAGTCGAAAGCTGGTTTCAGCTTGTGCCGGAGGGCTGGGAATCGGTGGCACCCGAGCTGCTGGCGGCACAGGAGGAGCGCCTGGCCGCCGCGCGCCGCGCGCAGACCACGCGCCTGCGCAACAAGCCGCCGGGCCCGCTCGTCATCGAGCACGCGAATGTCTTCGACGCCGAATCGCGCCGAATGCACCCCCGCACGACGGTCGTGATCGAAGGCAACACGATTCGCGCCGTCGGCGCGGATGGTTCAGTCGAGATTCCGGAGGCCGCCCTGCGCGTCGACGCCGCGGGACGGGCGCTGCTGCCCGGTCTATGGGACATGCACAGTCATCCGGAAGCGGCGGACGGGTTGCTGTTGCTCGCGGCCGGCGTGACCGGCGTGCGCGACATGGCGGCGGAGCCGAAAAAAGTCGAGCGCATGCGCCCATGGGAGAACGGCGAAGCACTCGGCCCACGCATCGCCTATGCCGGCATCGTTGACGGGCCCGGCCCGTTCCAGGGGCCGACCGAAATGCTGGTGGACACCGAAGACGAAGCCCGGGCGGCCGTGCGCGCGATGGACGAGGCGGGATTCGTGCTCGCCAAGATCTACAGCTCCGTGAAGCCCGAACTCGTGCCGGCGATCGTCGACGAGGCGCACCGGCGCGGCATGCGGGTCGGCGGCCACGTCCCGGCCTTCATGACCGCGGAGCAGGCCGTGCGCGCCGGCTTCGACGAAATCCAGCATATGAACATGCTTTTTCTTAATTTCCTGTTCGAGCAGGTGCCGGATACGCGCACGCCGGCACGGCTGACAGCGGTCGCCGAACATGCGGCCGAGCTCGACTTCAATTCGGCCAGGGTGAAGGAGTTCATTGCGCTCCTCGCGGCGAAGAAGATCACGGTCGATCCGACCTTGCAGCTTTTCGAGAATCTGATTCTCGACCGGCCAGGCCAGGTCGCGCGGGCCTACGCGCCGATCGCCCCGCGGCTGCCACCGGTCGTGCGTCGCGGCTTGCTCGAAGGCGGATTGCCTGTTCCGGAGGGCAAGGAAGCCCGCTATGAGGAGTCGTACCGCGCGATGCTCTCGATGCTCTCCGCTCTGCACGCGGCGGGCGTGCCAATCGTTGCGGGAACGGATTCGCTCGGCGGCTTTGCGCTGATGCGCGAGCTGGAACTGTACGTCGCGGCCGGGATCCCGGCGCCGGAAGTGCTCCAGATGGCAACACTCGGAGCGGCAAATCGAGCCGGGCAGGGCGAAAGACTGGGATCGATCGCGCCGGGCAAGCTCGCCGACCTCATCCTCGTCGACGGAAATCCCATTGTGAATCCGGGCGATCTCCGGAATCTTCGGCTCGTCGTGAAGGATGGCGTCCCGCTCGATCCCGAAGCGATGTGGCGCGAGCTCGGGATCCTGCCACTCACGAACTGAGCTACTTCGCCGGAACTTGCATCAGGTTGCGACTAGAGTCGGCTGAAAGAGCCGTCCTGGGTCCTCAGGTCTAGTTCAAGCAACGGCCAATCTCCTCGATCAGCCGGCCCATTTCTTCCTTCGACGTGTAATGGACGAACGATGCGCGCACGGCCCCGTCTTCCGTGTCGATGCCGAGCGACTTGATGAGGCGATACGCATAGAAATTCCCGACGCCCACGCCGAGCTTCGCGGCCGCAAGCTTGCCTGCGATTTCGGCGGAGCTCCTGCCTTCGACCGTGAAGGCAACCGTCGGCGCGCGACCGCCTGCACGGCTGCGGCCGATCAGCCGCACTTTGGGATGGTTGGAAAGAAAATCCAGCAGAGGCTGGAGCAACTCGGATTCGTGGTTCCGGAAAAGATCGCGCACCGCCTGCGCACGCGTCTGAACCGGCTTGCCTTTCTGTCCGTGCCGGTCGGCGACGGCGTCCATGTAATCCATGACGCCGTTGACCGACGCAATCTGCGCGTGATCCGGTCCGGCCGGCGTGAACCGCGCGCCCGGCTTGCCGTCGTTGAAGAAGTGGCCCTGGTTCGGGAGCGCGGCATTGACCTCGCGTCGCAGGAACATGACGCCGAGGTGGGGGCCGTACACTTTATATAGGGAAAAGAAATACGCGTCCGCGCCCAGGTCCTTGATGTCCGGCATGCCGTGGGGGCAGAACGCGACACCGTCGACGAATGCCCAGGCGCCGGCCTCGTGGGTAAGATCCGTGAATTCCCGAACTGCATTGATGCTCCCGACCACGTTCGAACAATGCGTGAACGCGACAAGTTTCGTGCGCGGACCGAGGAGGGTTTCGAGATCCTTCCGGTTCAGGTCCGCGGTCTTCGGATCGACTTTCCATTCGCGCACGACGATGCCATCGTCTGCGAGCCGGCTCCAGGCGCCGACATTTGCTTCATGATCCAGGTTCGTGACGATCGCTTCGTCGCCCGGCTTCAGGAATTTCCGCAGCGACTGTGCGATGACGTAGGTATTCTGGGAAGTCGATGGCCCGAAGTGCAGCTCGTCTCTGCCGACATTGAGCCAGGCCGCCAGGCGTTCCTTCGCGGCGTCCATCTGCTCGCCCGCTTTCCTGGACGGTGCGAAAGCATAGTAAGGCTGGACCTTGGTTTCCCGGTAATAGCGGCCGAGCCAGTCGATGGTCTGGCGGCAGGCGTAGGAGCCGCCGGCATTCTCGAAGTGCGCGAAATCCTCGAGCGACGGTTCCCGGAAGGCCGGAAACTGCGCCCGGACGAAATCCAGGTCAAATTCCATGAACTATTCTCCCTCGGCAACGCCATAGGATAATCATTCGCATGTTGTTTCCCGAAATCATTCTGCGAACGGCTGCCGTCCTGGTCCTGCTGACGCTTGCGGGCCTCATGCTGAGCTCCCGCCGCCGCGACCACACGCCCTGGCTGGGCGCCCTCGTCGCCGCCGCAGTCGCGAGCTTCGTCGTGACGTCCGCAGGCGGCGCCTCGTCCTGGCCTGGTATCTGGATATATCCACTGACGGCGATCTGCGTCGCCAAGGCTGCGTTCTTCTGGCTTTTCGCGCGCGGCCTGTTCGCCGACGATTTTCGCGTCCAGCCAAGGCACGCGGCAATCATCGGAATTACGATGGTTTACGGCGTCTGGCAACAGCTCCTGTTCAATCCGCAGGCACGGCATGGTCTCGCGAGCGATTGGGAACGGCTCGCGGCCGCGGGATTCGAGTTATGGGTGCTCGTCCTGGTGCTCCTGGCGCTCACGGAAGCCCATCGGGGGCTGAATGCGGACCTCGTCGAGCGCCGCCGCCGCATGCGCATTCTTTTCGTCGCCGGCGTCTCGGCCTACCTGGCGGCAGCCGTCCTCGTGCAGGGCTACAACCTCATGCTGGAAACGCACACCCCGGGTTTCCTCGTCATCGCGAATCTGGCGCTGGTCACCACGGCAGGCCTCGCTGCGATCTGGAATCTCGTGCAGATGCGCACCGCGAGCTGGCTCGACCCCGAGCCCGCGGGCGTCAAGGGCGATGAGCTGACACCACTCGAGCGCCGCATCCTGGCTGCGCTCGGCGAGCAGCTCGACCAGCGCCACGTGTACCGCGAGGAGAGGCTCGCGATCGGGACTCTTGCCGAACGACTCGGCACCCGCGAGCAGGTCCTGAGACGGGTCATCAACCGGGGACTCGGCTATCGGAACTTCAACGATTTCCTGCACGCCTACCGGATCCGCGAGGCCTGCGAGCGCCTGCGCCGGTCCGAGGATGCCCGCCTGCCCGTGCTGTCCATCGCGCTCGAGGTCGGTTACGGCTCCATCGGGCCGTTCAATCGAGCCTTCAAGGCGCGAACCGGCATGACGCCCACACGATTCCGGCGGGGCGGCAAGAGCGACCAGAGGAACAGTTGACGCGCTGAACGGGTGGCCGATTTCGAAATCGGCCAGCTTTTGTCGGCTGTCCGGCAAGAACTTCGCATGCCGCCGATTCATGATCGGCGCGTGTGCACCGATTACTCATCGTTTTTCTCCTGCTTGTCGCCCCCGCGTCGGGCCCGGCGACGAGCCTCGACTCGCAGGTCGAGGCACAGCGTGTCCTGGCGGCCGCAGTTCAGGCAATCGGTGGCGAAATGGCGCTGCGCGGATTACAAAGCGTCCGTCGCGATTATCTCGAAGACTGGGTGGACGTCGGCCAGGGTGAGCGGCCCTGGACCGGAACGCCGGCGATCCAGGCCCTGCCGCCGCATCGCGGTTTCGACGACTCCGAAGCGCTGAGCTTTCTCGATTACGCGGGCAACCGTTACTACGAGTCGATCCGCTATGCCGATGCGCCGAGCGACTACGCCGTCGTCGTGGAATCCGGGACGCCGGCCCGCGCATTCCAGTCCATCGCCTATGTGCACGAACGGCCGTTCTTCACGGAGCACGCCGCCGGATCGCGGGAATCGGAGCGGCTGCGGCGCTTTAGGCGCTTTCCGGAGGGACTGCTCCGGATGGCACTCGACCGCGTGGAAACCCTGCTCTGGCTCGGGCCGGTCGTCGAGGGTGGCACGCGACTGGAGGCGATCGCCTTTGCCGACAGCCAGGGCACGCAGATCTGCCTCTATTTCGACGCGGCGACGGTGCCCGGCAATCCCGTGCGGCTCGTCTCGACGCATTTCCATTTCGATCATATCGGCGGCGTCCGCACCGCCGTCGCCCGCGGCGTTCCGATCGTGACGACCGCGGACGCGCGAGTCGTCATCGAACGCTCGCTTGCGAGCACCCAGGCGATGCGCCCCGACGAGTATTCGCGCGCGCCGCGCGCGGCCACGATCGACGTCGCGGGCCGGAAAACGGTGCTCGAGGACGGCAGCCAGCGTGTCGAAATCTATGACTTCGGGCCCACGCCGCACGTGACGCAGCTCCTGGTTGCCTATTTCCCGCGACAGAAGCTACTGCACGTCGCTGATATTTTCGACGTGCTGACGCCGGAACTCGTCATCGCGGGCATCGACGCGGTCGTCATGGCGGAGCGGATCGGCGAGTTCAATCTCGATGTCGAGCGATTCGTTCCGATGCACGGCGTTCCGGTCACGATCGACCACCTGCGCCGCGGTCTCGAAATACGCCGTAAGTACGAGGAGAAGGAAAAATGACGTTTCTGTGGCTCGCTCTCGCTTGCTGCCTGCCGCTCGCCGCGGCCGCCGAATCGACGATCACGGGCGAGCTTCCGCGGCGCGAGAATCGCCCGCTCGAGGAGATCGCAGGGATCGACAGCCTTTACGGCGTGCTACGGGCGACTGACGGCGTGCGTCTTCGCACCATCCTGACGCGGCCGGCCGGCACGAGCGGCCGCCTGCCGGCCATCCTGTTCCTGCAATGGCTGTCCTGCGACAGCATCGAATTGCCTGCGAAGCAGCAGGACGGATGGAGCCGCATGCTCCGCCGCCTCGCGCAGGATTCCGGCATGGTCATGATGCGGACCGAAAAGGCCGGCGTAGGGGACAGCGAGGGCGGGACCTGCGCGGCGCTCGATTACGCAACCGAACTCGCGCACCATCGCGCTGCGCTCGCGGCGCTGAGGCGATCTTCGCACGTTGATCCGGAGCGAATCGTCGTTTTCGGCGCAAGCATGGGCGGCAACTACGCGCCACTCGTGGCAGCCGGCGAAAAACTGGCGGGCGTCATGATCTGGGGAGGCGGCGCCAAGAGCTGGTTCGAGCGGACGCTCGGCTTCGAGCGCCGCGCGAAGGAATTCGGCGCCATTCCGGCCGCAGGACTCGATGGCTACATGCGTTCGCTCAGCCGCTTCCTGGTGGCGTACCTGCTCGATCGCAAGGACCCGGTGACGATCGCGCGCGAACAGCCTGCGCTTGCCGGGGTCTGGGCCACGATCACCGGGACCGGGGAAGGCACGCAATACGGACGGCCGCTCGCGTTTCACCAGCAGGCCGCCGCGCAGGACTGGGCCGCTGCCTGGGAGCGGGTCGATGCGCCCGTGCTCGCGTTATACGGCGAGTACGACTGGTTCGAAGACGCCGCCGCGCATCGGCTCGTCGCCGACATCGCCAACCGTCGCGGTGCAGGTCGCGGCGAGTACGTGCAGATCGCAGCGACCGATCATCACTTCGAGCGCTTCAAGGATGCGGCGGCCGCGTTTCGCGGCGAAGGCGGTGTCGTCAATTCCGACGTGGCGGTGGATGCGATGCTGCGGTGGCTCGGTGAACGGCGCCTTCGCGGATCCGTGTCCCCACCCTGACGATTGTGTTGATCACCGGCACGAGCTCGCGCCCGAGCTCCGAGAGCGAATATTCGACGGAGGGCGGCGAGGAGGGCACGACCTCGCGTATGACCACGCCCTTTTCCTCGAGCTCCCGCAGTCGGGTCGTCAGCATCTTGGGTGAGATCCCGGGAATGTCCCGCTGAAGCTCGCCGAAGCGTCTCGGATCGCCCGACAGCTTCCAGATCAGGCTCGGCGTCCAGGCCCCGCCGAGCACCGCCATGCAGGCCGCCATCGGACAGCCGGGCGGCGGCGGGGGTGCCTTGCTCCTGCGGACTTTCAGCGCCATTCGCGGACTCCGGACCGGTTACCGTCAGGATAGTTGATTTTGCGGCTTACCGGAATATATATACTATACAAAGGTAAGTAAGAACTGCTAATTTGCCTCCACACCACACAAGGAGGCATGCATGAAGCTTTACTACTCACCCGGCGCCTGCTCGCTCTCGCCCCACATCGTCGCGACCGAGGCGGGAATCCCGCTCGAACTCGTCAAGGTGGATACGAAAACGAAGTCGATCCGCGACGAAGGCGATTTCTGGGCCATCAATCCCAAGGGCTACGTGCCGGCGCTCCAACTGGACAATGGCGAAGTGCTGACGGAAGGCCCGGCCATCGTTCAATACCTCGCCGACCAGAAGCCGGCAGCGGCGCTGGCGCCCGCCAACGGCACGTTCGAACGCACGCGTCTGCAGGAGATGCTCAACTACATTACGTCCGAGATCCACAAGACTTATTCGCCGCTGTTCAATCCGGACGTCCTGCCGGCCGTGCGCGAGGAACGGCTTGCCTACTTGCACAGGCGCTACGCGCTGCTGGAAAAGCGCCTGGCGGGCCGGAAACACCTATTCGGCGAACAGTTCACCGTGGCGGACGCCTATCTCTTCGTCGTCACTAACTGGGCCCAGATCGTGAAATTCGATCTCGGCGAGTTCCCGAACATTCAGGCCTTCCAGAAGCGTGTCGGCAGCCGCAAGTCCACTTTGCAGGCGATGCGCGCGGAGGGGCTGATTCCGGAGGACAAGGCCGCGTAAACTATCGGCTCATCGAGGCGTCAAAGAACGGGGCCATTGGGCCCCGTTTTTTGGTGCCTGTTCAGGAGGAGCCGCATGTCGATCGTTTTGATTCGTGGACCGATGGTCCGGTTTCTGGCGCTCGGACTTCTGATCTGTTGCACTGGCGCGGTGGCCCAGGAGGCTACGCGGCTCCCGCAAAGCCAGACGCCCGCGGCGTTCAAGCCGAAGACCGACGAGTTCGACTTCGTCAAGCGCGAGGAGATGATTCCGATGCGCGACGGCGTGAGGCTCAAGACATTCATTCTCGTGCCGAAGGGCGCGAAGCAGGCGCCGATCCTGCTGACGCGCACGCCTTACAACGCGTCCAATCGCGTGGCGAGATTTCAGAGTCCGCGTCTCCTGTCGGTTGTGCCGCAGATGAACGACACCTCGGCTGCGGCCGGCTACATCATCGTGTACCAGGACGTGCGAGGAAAATACGGTTCGGAAGGCGATTACGTCATGACGCGGCCGCTGCGCGGCCCGCTCAACACGACCGACACCGATCACGCCACGGATTGCTACGACACGATCGAATGGCTGATCAGGAATGTCCCCGAAAGCAACGGCCGCGTTGGCACGATCGGCGGCTCCTACGAGGGTTACACGACGCTGATGTCCACCGTGCGGCCGCATCCGGCGCTCAAGGTCGCCGTGCCATTCGCGCCGATGGTCGACGGCTGGATGGGCGACGACTGGTTCCATAACGGCGCATTCCGCCAGGACGGAGCGCTCGACTACACCTACGAACAGGAAGCCTCGCGCAAGAACGAAGAAAAATGGTGGACCGGCACTTACGATACGTTTGAGCTCTACCTGAAGGCGGGATCGGCGGGTCAACTCGCCGCGTCGCGCGGACTCGATCAGCTCGAATTCTGGCGGGCGCTCGCAGAGCACCCGAATTACGACCTGTTCTGGCAGGAACAGGCGGTCGACAAGCTGCTCGCGCGGGAGCCGCTCACCGTGCCGATGATGATCGTCGGCGGGCTCTTCGATCAGGAGGATATTTACGGCGCGCCCGCCCTTTACAAGGCGCTCGCCCCCAAGGATCCCGAAGGCAAAATGGTGCATCTTGTGCTCGGCCCCTGGAATCACGGCCAGGGACGGCGCGAGGGCCGCGGCATCGGCATGGTCCAGTTCGAGGGCGACACCGCGGGCTGGTTTCGCCGCACGGTGATGCAGCCATTTCTGGACTACTACCTCAAGGACGCTCCAAAGCCGGACACTCCGCGCGTGCTGGCGTATGAAACCGGCGCCGATCAGTGGCAGCGGTATGACCGTTGGCCGCGCTCCTGCGCATCGGGCTGCGGCGAAAAGGCGCGCAATCTCTATCTGCTCGCGGACGGGAAACTCGGATTCGATTCTCCGGCCGTGAGACGCGCCGCCTTCGACGAGTACGTTTCCGATCCCGCGAAGCCTGTGCCTTACCGGTTGCGTCCGACACTCGAATCGAGCGCCACGGAATCGACCTGGAGTGACTGGCTGATGGACGACCAGCGACAGGCGGCCTCACGGCCCGACGTGCTCGTATACTCCACTGAGCCGCTGACGAATCCGGTTCGCGTCGCCGGCGAACCTCATGCGAGATTGTTCGCGTCGACGAGCGGCAGCGATTCCGATTGGGTGGTCAAGATCATCGACGTTTGGCCGGACGAGTACCCGAACAATCCGAAGTTGGGCGGCTACCAGCAGATGATCTCGGCGGATATCTTCCGCGGCCGTTATCGCGAGGACTTTACGACTCCGAAAGCGCTGATGCCCGGCGCGGTGCTCGAGTACCGGATCCGCCTGCCGCAGGCGAATCACACATTCCTTCCCGGCCACCGCATCATGGTCCAGATTCAGTCGAGCTGGTTCCCGCTGTATGACCGGAATCCGCAGTCGTATGTGCCGAACATCATGTTTGCGCCGCGGGAAAGTTACATCAAGGCGACGCAGCGGATCTGGCGCACGGCGGAGCAGGCGTCCTCAATCGAGTTGCCGGTGATCGAATAGGAAAAGGGCCACCCGCCGGGTGGCCCTGGAAACGAAGCCGGATATCTCAGTTCGCCGGCAGCGGTTATCCGGCGCAGGACACCCGCGGATTCCAGTCGGCGAAAGTGCCGTCGGGATTGTTCCGCCAGGCCCAGACATGGATCTCGTAGAACGCGGAAACTTCGGCGAGAGCTGGCGTGATGATCAGACTCGCAAAGACAGCAGCAAGGGCTTTCATGGTCGCCTCCCGGGTTGGTTTTGGACGCGTGCCAGCGTCCCCGAGGCGACGGCCGGAGTCTTGAAATACCTGTGAATTCGTTCTGAGTCTTTTTCTAGACAATCAGCGACTGCACGACCTGCAGGCTTGCGAGGGCGAGACCGCCGCCCAGGACCGCACCCGCGGCGACATCGGTCGGATAATGCAGGCCGAGAACGACGCGCGACAGCGCGACGAGCAGCGCGAAGGCCGCGAGCGGGCCGGCAAGCTCCGGGAGATAGTGGGAACCGAGAAGCGCGAACGAAACCGCGTGCAGTGTGTGGCCGGACGGGAAGCTGTAACGATCGAGCGGTGCGGCCGCGCAGTTGATCGCCGGGTGCGTGATGAACGGGCGCTCGCGGACCGCATGGCGCTTGATCAACTTGTAGGCGAGCAGGCCGATTCCGCCGGTCACGGCGAGGTGTGCCGCCGCAAACCAGCCTTGCGCGCCAAGGAGGATCGGCTGCACCGCAATCAACGCGTACCAAAGCCAGCCGTCACCCAGCCGGCTGACACTGTTGAAGAACGCGCGAAGCACCTGCGAACCGCTCGGACGGTTCAAGTAGCGGCAGAAGCGGAGTTCCGCCTGATCGAAATGCTGAAACGCGGTTGCGAGGCGTATTCCCATGGCATGGAGAATGAGCCCCGCGTATTGCAGTGCTGTTAAGGCCAGATGACGTTACTGTGTCGAATCAATGCCTTATGTAGTAAATCGCACCCGGAAACTGAGGAACTGCGACTCAGTGCCGCCAAAGCCTGCGGCTGGCAATCCGGGCGCCTTCGGCGAGCGAGCCGAGTTTCAGATAGACGATGTCCGGGTCGACGGGGCCGAATCCGGCGAATGTGCCGAATCCGCAGTCTGATCCGGCGATCACGCGTTCGCGTCCGACGATTTCCGCGAAGCGGACGATGCGTTCCGCCACCAGTTCCGGATGCTCGACGTAATTCGTCGTGGTGCTGAGGACGCCTGGCACGAGAATCTTGTCATCCGGCACGCGCTGATCGCGAAACACGGCCCACTCGTGCGCGTGCCGCGGATTGGCGGATTCGAACAGCAGGGCCTGTGGCCTGGCCTTGATCACCACCGGCAGGAGCTGCTCGAGAGGCACGTCATGGTGATGGGGCCCTTCGTAGTTCCCCCAGCAGATGTGCATACGCATGCGATCGGCAGGGAGATTTCGGAGGGCGTGGTTCAGGACCTCGATGTGCCGCGCCGCGGCATTCAGATAATCGCCGACGCTCGCGTTCCGGTACATCGTGTGGCGGCCCATGCCGAGGTCCGGTGCGTCGATCTGAAGCAGGAATCCCGCGCTCACGATCGCCTCGTATTCCGATCGCATGGCTTCGCCAAGCGCTTCGAGATAGGCGTCCTGGGTCTTGTAGTAGTCGTTCGGCTGGAACAGGGCGATCACGCCGGGCGACGCGGCATTCAGGAAGCCTTCCGTCGGCTTTGCTGCGTCGAGCGCGCGAAGGAAGTTCCGCAGGTCCTCGTGGAGCGGCCCGGAATCCTTGGGCCTGATCTCGGCGATGCAACGCGGGCGCCGGTACTTTGCCGTCGTACCGCGCTCCGCGAGCTTGGCGAGCAGCCGGGGAAATTCGACGAGATCCTGGCCCGGCTCGCGCGGCGTGTCGCCGCCGAAGCCCTCGAAGCGGTCGGCGATGTAGGTCGCGTAGCTGATCTTGCTCGACTCGCCGTCGCTCACGACGTCGACGCCGGCTTCGACCTGCCGGCGCACCACCTCGGCGACCGCGTCCGAAATGACCGCCGACGCTGCGCTCCTGTCCCTGATCTCGCCCTTCTCGCGGCCGAAAAGGACGTCGGTCACGGCCTGCGAGCGCGGCAGGCTGCCGACGTGCGTCGTGAGGATCCGCTCGGTGCTGCTCCTCATCGATACATGTTGTTCGACGTGTGATCGCCGCCCAGCCAGCGCTTGAGCTCAGTGTGGGCGTCGGCCCGGCGCGTCTCGTTGATCTTATCGACGTCCGCGTGGTCGAGTGTGAACTCGACGATCAGGCCGTTCGGGTCGGTCGCGTACACGGACCGGCAGTAGCCGTGCTCGAGCACGAAAGATTGCGGCTCCTTGTAGCCGGCCTTCGTCAGCCGCTCCTCGATGCCCTTCTGCGTCTCCTCGTCGACGTGAAGCGCGATGTGATGGAAGGGGCTGAAAGGCATCTTCGGGCCGAACTGATCCGCGTCACGCGGATCCGCGAACTGGAAGAAGGCGAGCGCGCCGCCATCGCGCAGGCCGAAGAAGCAGTGGCAGTAAGTGCGCTCGGCGCCGAAGAGCACGTCTTTCTCGCACCAGGTCGCGAGCAGTGGCAGCCCGATCACATCCTCGTAAAACTTCCGTGTCGCCTCGAGATCGCGCGACACATACGCATTGTGATGAAGCCTGTTTGGAAGCTTTGCCTTCGTTGCCATGTCCCGTCTCCGGTCAGAAGCTGTATTCGAACTCGACGCCGTAGCGGATCGGCAGCGCCTTGAAAAGGAAGCCGCCCGGCGAGAATTCCTGATTGTATTCCTTGTCCGTGATGTTCTTGCCCCACAGGGTCGCGGCCCAACGCTCGCCCTCGAGGCCGATGCGCGCATCCACGATGTCGATCGGGTTGCGCGAAGTCGTGTTGTACGGCTCCCACCAGGTGCGGCCCGTGTGGCGATAGTCGACCCGGAACGACAGGTCGAGCTCGCCGACCGGCACTACGTACTGCATGCCGAGGTTGCCGGTCATGCGCGAGACGAGCGGTGCCTCGTTGCCGATGACGGTCGGATCCTCCATGTCCGTGATCTGGCTGTCGGTGTAGCCGTAGCTCGCGTACAGGTCGAAATTGTCCGTCGCATGCCAGTTCATCTCGACCTCGAAGCCCTTGTAGCGCGCGTCGAGATTGCCGAGATTTTGGGTCGAATTCGCGGCGAGGAACACGAAGAAGTAGCCGTTCTCCGACTCCGTGTAGAAGGCCGCGGCGCCCAGGTTCAGGCGTCCGTCGAGGAGCTGCGACTTCACGCCGATCTCGGCGGTATCGGCCGCCTCGGCCTCGAACAGGTCGTTGACGCCCGCGACGCCATTCGCGTCCGCCACCGCGCCGACGCCGGTCTGGTTGAAGCCGCCGCTCCTGAACCCGCGGCTCAGGCCACCGTAAATGGTCGTATTCTCGGTGGGCTCGTAACGCAGAGTGATCTTGGGCTGCGGCTCGCTCCAGGTGTGCGTGCGGACCTGACCGCTCGATCCGGGCGGCGTGCCGGCCGGCAGGAAGGCCTCCGGCGTGACCGTCGTATTCTCGCGCTTGTCTTCGTCGTAGCGGATCGCCGCGTCGAGCTCGACTTTGTCGCCGATTTCGAAGGTCGCGTTCGCGAACACGGCCCAGGCATCGTTGTCCTGTTCGTCGGCGAGGAAGGTGGCGCTCGGGTTCGGGCCCGTCAGCCGCGGCTCCCGATAGATCGGGAACACGCCTGCGCCCGTATCCACGTTGTTGCCGGTCGAGATGAACCGGTCCGTGTGCACGAAGTAGGCGCCCGCGATCCAGCGGAACTTGCCCTCTGTCGGCGAGGTATAGCGGATTTCCTGGCTGTAGCTCTCGATGTCGAGGAACTGGCTCTGGTTCAGGTCCGTCCCGAACAGGGCCATGAAGATCGAGTTTGGCGCCGGCCGGAAATCGAAGGCGTCGCCGGTCAGGATCTCCTCGGTCGTGTTGTAGTGAGTTACGGACGTCAGGGTGCCGCTGCCGGCCCCGAAATCGAGCTTCAGCGACGAGTTGAACAGGTCACGGTCGTTGATGCCGGGATTGTCGAGCTGGATCGGCTCCTCGACGTTATTGGCGTTCGGTGGCGTGAAGAAGGTGCTGAACGGGTTCGACTCGTCGTCGCGCGGGATCACGAAGTAGAGCGCGCGGGTCGAGAGGTCGTCGATCGACACGCGGAAGTCCCCGGTAAACCGGTCGCTGGGCTCCCAGACGAAGCGCACGCGGCCCGAGAAGTTCTCCACCGGGTCCACCGATTCGTTCAGGAATACGTTGTGCAGGAAGCCGTCGGTCTCGTAGTAGTTGACCGATGCGCGGTAGCCGGCCGTGTCGCCGAGCGGCCCGCTGATGCCGAGCTGACCGCGAATCGAATTCTCGTTGCCGTAGCCCGCCTTGACGGTCGCCTCGAATTCGTCGGCCGGGTCCCGGGTCGTGACGATGATCGCGCCGCCGATGGCGTTGCGCCCGTACAGTGCGCCCTGCGGTCCCTTCAGGACTTCGATCTGCTGGATGTCGAACAGCTCCTGGTTGAATTCCGCCGGGTTGGTCTGGAGCACGCCGTCAACCTGCACGGCGACACTGGGCTCGCTGTTGCGCGCCTGAGAAATGCCGCGAATGACCACGAAGGCGTTACCCGCGTTCTGGGTCTCGACCAGCGTCATGTTCGGCACCAGCTGGATGAAGTCGGCCGGCCGCAGGATGCCGGCGTCCTCGACCAGCGTTTCGGTGAACACGTTGATGGTCACCGGCACGTCCTGGAACGACTCGTCGCGCTTGCGGGCCGTCACGACGATTTCTTCCATTTCCGTGCTCTGGGCCATCACCGGCATCGCGACTGCCGTCGCGACGATCCAGGCCGCCAGCATGGAAATCCCCTTGGATATGTACATTTGCGTCTCCGCGTTAAGAGTTCGATTGCATCCTGACGGGCCCGGAGTCTCGCGCCATCTCTTCGCGAAGAATGGCGGCGCCGGCGACCATCGCCTTGAGCTTTCCGAAAGCGGTTTCCCGGCTCAGGTATTTCAATCCGCAGTCGGGCGCGACGATGATGTCCTCCGCGCGCACGAAGGGCAGCGCGCGCCGGATGCGCGCGGCCACGGTTTCCGGCGTCTCGATCCCGGGATCTCCGAGGTCGATCGCGCCGAGCATGATCTTCTTTCCGTCGAGTGACTTGAGGATCGAGCAGTCGAGGCTCGGTTGAGCGGTCTCGAGCGAAATCTGCTGGCATCGGCAGCCCGCGAGCTCGGGCAGGAAGGAATACGCGGTCGATCTCGTGTGGATGATCGCGGCGTAGCCGAAACAGATGTGAACCGCCGTCGTGCCTTTCACGCCCTCGAGCGCGCGATTGAGCACCTCGAGGCCGAACTGGCGCGCTTCTTCGGGCCGCGCCTGCATGTAGGGCTCGTCGATCTGCACGATGTCGGCGCCGGCCGAGAAGAGATCGCGAATCTCCCCGTTCAGCGCGACGGCGTAATCCGCGGCCGCGAGGTGGCGGCTCCCGCCGTAATGGTCGATCTGCGCCTGCTGCGACATCGTGAACGGACCCGGCACCGTCACCTTGACCGGCTTCGTCGTGTGGCGGCGCAGGAACTCGAGATCGCGGACGCCGACTGCGTGACGCCTTCGAATCGGGCCGACGACCCGCGGCACCGGTGTCGGGTGGCCGCTCCGGTCGAGCGCCGTCGCGAACAGGTTTGAATAGCTCTCGCGGCGGATTTCGCCGTCGGTGACGATGTCGAGCCCCGCCTCTTCCTGCGCGCGGATCGCGACGATCGTCGCGTCGTCCTGCGCTTCGACCAGATGGTCCTCCGGGATGCGCCAAAGCTCGCGCGCCCGCACGCGGGGCGGAAAGCGCCCGGCAAGTTTCTCGCGATCGATCAGCCAGTCCGGCTGCGGCATGCTGCCGACGAGCGTGGTGGGGAAGAGGGCGGGGATTGGATCGGGCATTTCGCTCACCCGGCCGCCCGGCGCGCCACCGAATCCGTGGCGGCGGCCGGCCATGCCCGCTCGCGCTCGAGCGCCGCGCGGATCGCATCCCCATGTTGATTGAGCAATGGCGCCGCAGTAACGGCGGTCGCGCGCTTGCCGTCGAATTGAAGCGCCGGGCGAACGGCCTCGCGCCCGCCTTCCAGGGACTCTTCGACGGGCACGACGAGCCCGAGGTGCCGGGCTTGCGGGTCTTTCACGACCGAATCGATGCCGTTGATCGGAGCGAAGGGAACGTCGTTCTCCGACAGGCGCCTGACCCATTCCGCGAGCGGGCGCCTGCGGAAAATCCGGTCGAGCTCCTCGGCGAGCGCCTCGTAGTTGTCGATGCGGGCGAGCCGCTCGTTGAATCGCGGATCCCGGTTGAAATGATCGGCGTCGAGCGCCGTCGTCAGCCCCTGCCAGAATTTCTCGAGCGACGACAGGTGGATCGCAAGCAGGCGGTTGTCGGCGGTCCGCAGGATGTAGGCCTGCGCCAGGCGCGGGCGGTCGCTCGACTTCGGGACTTCGCCAAGCGCGAAGTACGCGGCAAAGGGCTCGACCGCGAAATGCGCCATCGCCTCGAACATCGATATCTCGACGAGCCGGCCCTGTCCCGTGTGCGTGCGCTCGAGGAGGGCGCCCAGGATTCCGTAGGCCGCGTAGATCCCGGTGATCGCGTCGGCGAGCGCCGGGCCCAGGAATCGCGGCCGCTCCTCGTCGACGACGACGCTCAGGAATCCCGAAAGCGCTTGCGCGACCGAGTCGTAACTCGGCCGGTCGGCATAGGGACCGTCCGCGCCGAAGCCGCTGATCGAACAGTAGACGAGCTTCGGATTGAGGCCGCGCAGCCGCTTTGCGCCGGCGCCGAGCCGCTCGGCCGTGCCCGGACGGAAGTTCTGGAGATAGACATCCGCGTCTGCGATCAGCTGGTCGAACACCTCGCGGTCGGCCGGCTGCTTGAGGTCGCAGACGAGGCTCCGCTTGTTGCGGTTGTAGGCCTGGAAATGCGGCGAATAGAGCCCTTTCTGGTAGCTGCGGTATGGGTCGCCTTCAGGGCTCTCGATCTTGATCACGTCCGCGCCGAGATCGGCGAGCATCATCGCGGCGCAGGGACCCGTGATGAACGTGCCCTGTTCGACGATCCGGATGCCGCGGAGCACGGATTGGAACATCAGGCGCTCGGCACGAACCCGGCGGGCGATTTGCCGTCATAGGCGATGGCCGAGGCGCCTTCGTCCGCGAGAATGAATCCGATGGATCGCTCCTGCTCCTCGAGCAGGTGCGCGATGAGACCAGCCGTCCGCGCCAGGATGGGAATGCCCTTGACCGCGAGCAGTGGATAGCCGGCGTCGAGAAGCATCGCCGCAATGGCCCCTGAAACGTTCATGACGAGCGGTTTGCCAGTGATCTCGGGGAGGAGCTTTTCGATGAGTCGCGCGACTTCGATGTGGCGCCCGGAGCTGCCGGACTCGGCGGCGATGGCGAGCAGGCGTTCGACACGCGGGTCCGCGCGCTTGTGCAGCGGATGTCCAAAGCCCGGGACCGCCTGGCGCGCGTCTCTCGCCTCGACGAGCGCGGCGTGCGTGGCCGCGCTGATGGCGCGCGCCGATTCGCGATCGAGGATTCCTGATATGAATCTTGCGGCCGATTCGGCCGAGCCCAGGATCACGGAGCCGCAGCCGAGGAGGCCGGCCGCTACCGCGCCCTGGATCGCTTCTGGCGCGGCCGCGAGCGTCATGCGGCTCGCCGCGACGCTCGGCACGAGGCCGTGTTCTGCGATTGCGACGAGCGCGGCATCGAGGATGCGCCGCTGCGCGGGGGTGGGGAGAGCGCCGGTCACGAGAAGCCAGGCATGGTCGGTGAAGGTCACCTGCCCGATGAGCTCGCGGCACAGGTCATGGCCGCGGACGACGATCGAATCCGCATTCGACGCCGAGATCGCCGAGCTGCGCCCGGCCTGCGAACCGATTTTCATGCCGCGGAGCCTCCCGCTGCCGGCTCGACCCGTTTTCGTATACCGAAAAGAGATTCGACTGCCGAACATGCTGAACGCGACTGCCTCTTGCCGTCAAGTGCGCGGCGGCATCGCTTTTGATTCTTCGCATATCGAAATACACTGGAACCCATGCCACGCCGCCAGACACCGGTGCGCAGGGAAGCCATGGGCGGGCTCGCAAAAGGGCTCCAGGTGATCCGCGCCTTCACCCGCGACCATTCGGCGCTGACGCTCTCCGAAGTCGCCGGCATCGCGCGCATGCCCGCGGCCACCGCGCGCCGGTGCCTGCTGACGCTCGAGGAGCTCGGCTATGTCACGCGGCGGGGGAGGCAATTCCTGCTGCGGCCGAAAGTGCTCGAGTTCGGCGCCGCCTATCTGGAATCGATGGACATCGAGCACCTCACGAAAACGCATCTCGAGGAACTCGCGCGCCTGACGGGCGACTCGGCGGCGCTATCCGTGCTCGACGGCAACGACATCGTGTATGTCGCGCGCACTTCCGTGCGCACGCTGATGCGCCTGGAGGCGCATGTCGGCAGCCGTTTTCCGGCGCATGTGACATCCATGGGCCGCGTACTTCTCGCGGGACTCGCGCCGGAGCGTCTCGAAAACTATTTTCGCACGCAGCAGTTCGTCGCCCTGACGGATTCCACGGTCACCGACCCCCGGAAGATCCGCCAGCTGATCGAGGAATGCCGCAAGGCAGGCTATTCGGCGGTCGAGGACGAGCTCGCTTACGGCGTCGTCGCCGTCGCCGTGCCCGTGCATGACCAGTACGGGCGAGTTGTCGCGTCGCTGAACAGCTCGAGCCACTCGCGCCGCATCACCAAGGTCAAGCTGGTCCGCGAACGGCTCGCGATGCTCAGGCAGGCGAGCCGCGAGATCTCCGCGGAGCTCGCGCGCGTTCCGGGTCTTTCGCTGAGCGCACAGGTCTGAGGGCACGGCAGGCCGTGCTTGACGCCCACCCCGCGCGCTCGTAGCCTGTTTGCGAACTTTTTTTCGATATTCGAAATGGCATGCAGACACGCCACGACCAATTCCTGTCCGGTCCGGTCCGGCTGCGTTTTCGCGACGAGGGCGAGGGCATGCCGGTCGTCTTCATCCACGGCTGGACCGTCGATCTCGACATCTGGGATCCGCAGGCGGCGGCGCTCTCGCAGTCGATGCGCGTCGTCCGCCTCGATCGCCGCGGATTCGGCCTGTCGGACGGAATTCCCGATCTCGCCGCGGACTGCGACGATCTGCGCGCGCTCCTCGATCGGCTGGGCATCGCGCGGGCGGCGCTCGTCGGCGCGTCGCAGGGCGCCCGCGTCGCGCTCGCGTTCGCCACGCGCGATCCCGGGCGCGTCATGAGCGTCGTTCTCGACGGGCCGCCCGACGAAATCGGGAAATCCGCCGCGACAGGCGACGAAGACTTTTCCGTCGACGAGTTCCGGCGGCTCGTCCGCGATGGCGGGGTGGACGCATTCCGGCGCGCTTGGCGGAACCACCCGCTGATGAAGCTGCATACGACGGACGCCGCAGCGCATGCCTTGCTCGGAGCCATGCTCGCGCGCTACCCGGCGAGGGATCTGCTCGGCCCCGGATCCGAGCCATCGCCGCGTGCAGGAAGCGCGGCGCTCGCGCGACTTGCGACGCCGGCCCTGATCGTGAACGGACGGTTCGACACGAAGACGCGGCTACGGGCCGGCGAAAGGCTCGCCGGCATCCTGCCGCACGCCGAGCGCGTCCTGGTCCCGGACGCCGGGCACCTGCCGAATCTCGACAACCCGGCGGCCTATAACGAGGCGATACAGTCATTCCTGCGACGTCAGTCGCGAGCCGCAGCCTGAGGGCGGGAAATTACGATGGCTACCATACTGGTTCTCTACTACAGCAGCTACGGACATGTGGAGCAGATGGCGCGGGCCCAGGCCGAGGGTGCCGCGAAGGTCGAAGGCGTCACGGTCGAGGTCAAGCGCGTGCCCGAGCTCGCTCCGCCCGAGGTTGCGAAGCAGTACGGCTTCAAGCTGGACCAGCAGGCGCCGGTGGCGGAGCCGGGCGAGCTCGGGAACTACGACGGCATCCTGTTCGGCACGCCGACGCGCTTCGGCAACATGTGCGCCCAGATGCGCAATTTCCTGGACCAGACGGGCCCCCTGTGGGCGCGCAATGCGCTCCTCGGCAAGGTCGCAAGCGTCTTCTCCTGCACCCAGAGCCAGCATGGCGGCCAGGAGACGACGATCACCTCCTTCCACTCGACGCTGTTGCACCACGGCATGATCATCGTGGGCCTGCCGTACACGGCGCCGGGCATCACGACGATGCGCGAGGTGACAGGCGGCACCCCGTACGGGGCGAGCAGCATCACGGGTGCGGGCGACGAAATGCGGATGCCGAGCCAGCTCGAGCTCGGCATGTGCCGCTTCCAGGGTGAGCACGTCGCGCGCATCACGCGCGACCTTGTCGCCGGCCGCGCGGGCGCGCGGCGGTGAACAAGGAGAAGTTCACGTCCATGGCCGCGGCGGATGCCGAGCAGGCAACGCCGTTTCGCTTCTATGACAATCGCCAGAAGTACCTGGCGTTCGTCAACACCTGCAACGAGAAGTCGGCGGTCGCGAACCGCGCCTCGCTCGAGCTGAAGCATGTCCGGCCGACGCCGCCGGCGTTGCGCCTGTTCGACGCGGGCATGGGCGATGCCACGGTGCTGTCGCGGCTGATGCGCCATGCGCATAGCCAGGGGCCGACGGTGCCGCTCATGGTGGTGGCGAAGGAGATCAGCCTCGAGGACGTGCGCCTCGGCCTGGAGAAGATGCCGGATCGCTTCCTCGAGCATCCGGCGACCGTGCTCGTGATCACCAACATGAATTACTCGGAAGCGCCGCGGCTGATGCCGCGCGACATTCATGCGGCTGCGGCCCTCAACTGGCACGAAGTGCGGCTGAAGGGCCAGACATCGAACGATTACGCGGAGCAGATCGAAGAGCTGGCCACAATGCTCGCGTTCGGCTGGCAGACGAAGCCGAGCCCGAAGACCGGGAATCCCGTCTACGTGCGGCCTTCGGTCCTCGTCGTCTATCGGGAGGACCACAAGTTCCTGCTCGACCGCGTGATCCCCAAGCCGGGCCAGACCTTCGAGTCCTACGATCTGATCGTAGCTTCGCAGCCCTGGCGCGCGCGGATGTCCGCGAAGTTCAAGGCGGAGAGAGTGCTCGCCCCGCTGGCGCGAAGCCTCGCTCCGAACGGGCGGTTGCTGGTCGTCCAGTCGTATGGCCGCGATCCCGCGCTTGAAATCATCCAGAAGCTGTGGCCCGACGAGAATCCGTTCCAGGTGGATCGTCGCCAGCTCCTGGCCGCCCTGAAGACCGAACTCGGGCGCGAAGCGAGCGAGTTCTCGCTGACGGCGCCGGCGGACGACAAGGCGATTTTCAAATACGAGATGCACACGCTGCCGAACGAGATCGGCGACCGCATCGGAACCTCGACGCTGTTCGCGGCCTGGAATGCGGCGATCTACGTCAACCAGGTCGAGGACGAGCGGCTGGATGAGGTCGTGACGACGGGCGCCTATCTCGAAGCCACGCAGTCGATCCTGCAGAAGCACGGCGGGCTCTGGTTCAACGACGAGACATTCGTCGTGAGCCGGCGGCAGAAATAGTGGATCCCGAGCTCAGGACGGCGGCCGCGGCCGCCCGGACCGGCGGCGCCGTCGACACCGACCTGAAGAATCGCCTGATCGACTTCGTCCGCGCGTCCTCGATCGAAGTCACGCCGCACGATGGAGACGTGCTCGCCTCGCTCGTCGGCCGGCTGCCCGCCGGCACCGCCGTCTACGTCACGCACACGCCGAGCGCGACGATCGCGGACGTGGCGGAAATCGCCTGCACCGTCGAAAATCTGGGGTTCAAGGCCTTTCCCCATATCGTGGCGCGAAGAATCGAGAGCGAAATGGCGCTCGTGACCGCGCTCGACCGTCTGAGGGACGCCGGCATCACGCGCGCAATGCTCGTAGCCGGCGATCTTTCGACTCCGGCCGGGCTCTTTGCGAGCACGCTCGACCTCCTCGATTCGGGAACCCTGGTCGCCGCGGGCGTCGACTCGATCGGTATCGCGGGACATCCCGAAGGACACAAGCGCATCGGCTCGACCCTGCTGTGGAAATCCCTGCAGCAGAAACAGGATTACGCCGAGCTGACCGGCGCGCGCGTCCACATCGTCAGCCAGTTCGGGTTCAATCCGGGCGCGCTGGTCGACTGGGAGCGCCAGCTCACGGAACACGGCATCACACTGCCGGTTCACGTCGGAATTGCGGGTCCCGCTTCGCTCAGGACGCTCATCAAGTACGCGATGCTCTGCGGCATCGGCGCTTCGCTGAATGCCTTGATGACGAACCTGAGTGCGATCAACTCGGTGAAGCACCTTGTCACTTCCGCCGACGAGATGCTCGTGCAGATCGTGCGCATGCGGGAAGGCGCGCTGGCGCGGCGGATCGTTCAGCCGCATTTCTTTTCGTTCGGCGGCGTATTGCAGACTGTCCGGTGGCTCGAGTCCGTCCGTGCCGGCCGCTTCGATGTCGATCCATAGGAATACCGCACGAGTCAGAGGCAACATGAGCGAAAGCTATCTGTTTACATCCGAATCGGTCGGCGAGGGCCATCCGGACAAGGTTGCGGACCAGATTTCGGATGCGGTGCTCGACGCCGTGCTCGCGCAGGACCGCACGGCGCGAGTCGCGGCGGAAACGCTCTGCAGCACGGGCCTCGTCGTGCTCGCCGGCGAAATCACCTCGAAGGCCGTCGTCGACTATCAGTCCGTAGCGCGCGAGGCGATCCGGCGCATCGGTTATGACAATACGGAGTACGGCATCGACTATCGCGGCTGCAGCGTGCTCGTGACTTACGACGAGCAGTCGCCGGACATCGCGCAGGGCGTGGACGAGGGTCGCGGGCTCGATCTCGAACAGGGCGCCGGGGACCAGGGCCTGATGTTCGGCTATGCCTGCGACGAAACCCCGCAGCTCATGCCGCTGCCGATTCATCTGGCGCATCGCCTGGTCGAGCGGCAGGCGGAGCTCCGTCATTCCGGAAAGCTCGGCTGGCTTCGTCCCGACGCGAAATCGCAGGTCACCGTCCGTTACGTCGAGGGCAGGGCTTCGGCGATCGATACCGTCGTGCTCTCGACTCAGCACGCGCCTGATATCGAGCACAAGTCGCTCGCGGAAGCCGTCATCGAGGAAATCATCAAGCCCGTCCTTCCGACGGACTTGGTCTCGAAGAAAATCCGCTTCCTCGTGAACCCGACCGGTCGCTTCGTGGTCGGCGGTCCGAAGGGCGACTGCGGGCTCACCGGCCGGAAGATCATCGTCGACACCTACGGCGGCGCGGCGCCGCACGGCGGCGGCGCATTTTCAGGCAAGGACCCTTCGAAGGTGGATCGCTCGGCCGCCTATGCCGCGCGTTACGTGGCGAAGAACGTGGTCGCCGCCGGGCTCGCGCGCCGCTGCCTGGTGCAGGTTTCCTATGCGATCGGCGTCGCGCGCCCGACCAGCGTGATGCTGACGACTTACGGCACGGGCCGGATCGCCGATGAGAAGATCGAGGAACTCGTCCTGCGTCATTTCGACCTGCGGCCGAAGGGCATCGTGCAGATGCTCGACTTGCTGCGCCCGATTTATCGCAAGACGGCGGCCTATGGTCATTTCGGCCGCGACGAGCCCGAGTTCAGCTGGGAACGGACGGACAAGGCGGAAATCCTCGCCGCCGAGGGGCGGCTCCGGAACCAGGCGACGGCCTGAGGAACGCCGGTTGCGCGTCTCTTCCTAAGGCAGCACTCCCCACATGGTGAAGGCTGCCCGTGGCGATGCGGTACCGGACTTCGACAGCCACACCCGGAGTACCGAATCATAGTTCCAGTAATCGCTAGTGCTGAACGTGCCCAGCCCGGAGTGATCGCCGTTCAGGTATGAGAACGCGCCGTTGCAGGCTTCGATCGTGAGCTCGATTTCGAGCTCGTTGAATTCCGGGTCGGGCGTGACGATGCCATTTCCGGTGCAGCCGGAGCCCGCGCTCTGAAAGAAGAGCTGGCCGGTCTCGTCGATGACGACGAGCGTATCGTCATCGGCAGCGAACTCGGCGATCCGCTCGCGATACTGGCCGGCCGCATGCGCCAGCTCGATTCCGAATGGGTACACGTTATTCCAGGGCTGGAGCGCCAGGGTCCAGAATTCCACTCCTTGCGCGGTCGTAACGGTGAGCGATCCCTTGAGATCGCTGCCGAAGCCGGCTGAGACGCCGGGGAAGCGGATCTCGGCGGTTGCCGCTTCATCGCAGAATCGCGTGAGCGCGGAGATGGCGCAGCCTTCGCCGATGACAATGCCCGATCCGGCGGCCTGTCCCTCGTCGAGATCGAGATTGCCTACGAACTGCGAGGCGGCTTCCGCCCGCGTGTCGGGAATCGCTCCACTCGCGCCTCCGCCGGCGCCGCCGAAATAGATGCGTGCTTCACCGGTGGCTGTAAACAGCGCGTCGGCGAAGTATTCCACCGGGCCGATCGTCACCGAGCCGACGTAGCGTCCGTGCACGGCATTGACGGCCGGCGGCGGTGGCGTCGGCGCCGGGATGCCGATGGGCGGGGCGCTCGCTTCGACACCGCTGCTGCCGCAAGCGACGAGCGCCGGCAATGCGAGCGCGCCGAGGACTATGCTGCGATTGACTGGCATGGCGCCTCCCTGCCCGGCATTCGGACACCGTGCTGAACCCATCGGAAACCTGCCGCAGCCGTGCGCGCGATGCCATCACCGCGAGGTCCGCAATTTGTCCTCAATTTGTCATTCTCCATCCGATTGATATGACAGCGTTTTTCGACGGGCGGCCGCTCCGCGGCAACGGTTCTCCGGGATTGCGCCAAACTGACGCGTCGCCGGGCCGGTGGCAAAATCGGGCCGGGCACGGAGGGAATGCCGCGTGACTGTCTCGGATGAGCGGGCGCAGGTCTTTGGCTTCGGAGACTTCGTGCTCGACGCCTCCGCGCATGAGCTGCGCCGGCAGGGTGCCCGCATCCGCCTTCAGGACCAGCCATTCCAGATCCTGCGGCTGCTGCTTGAGCAAGCCGGCAAGGTCGTCACGCGCGACGAGCTGCGGCAGCGAATCTGGCCCTCGAGCGTATTCGTCGATTTCGACCACGGCCTCAACAACGCCATCGCCCGGTTGCGCGAGGTGCTTCGCGATGAGGCCAGCGCACCACGCTTCATCGAGACCGTGCCCAGGGTGGGGTACCGTTTCATCGGAGCCGTCACCGCAGGCTCCGAGACACCTGTCGCCGCGGTTCCCGACGCGTCCGGCATGTCGACGCCGGAAACACGGATTCGCCGCCGCCGGCTGGCCGTCGCAGGCGCCGCGATCGGCGTCCTCGCAATCGCTGGCCTGTACGCCGGTATCGCTAGCCGCCGGCCGAGCGACGTCCGGCCGGCACCGGCCGAGGCGCCGGTGCCATCGATTGCGGTCCTGCCATTCGTGAATCTGGGGCCGGATCCGGACGACGAGTACTTTGCCGACGGGCTCACGGAAGAACTCGTCACACGGCTCGCGACGCTCCGCGGCCTTCGCGTGGTCGCAAGGACCTCGTCGTTCAGCTACAAGGGAAAGCAGGAATCCACAGCGACGATCGCGAAAGCGCTGCAGGTGGACCACATCCTGGAGGGCAGCGTGCGTCGCTCGGAGCAGCGGCTCCGGATCACGGCGCAGCTGATCGATGCGCGCGGCGATCGTCATGTCTGGTCGCAGACGTTCGACCGTGACGGCGGCGACATCTTCCGGATCCAGGAGGAAATCTCTCTCGCGGTCGCGGAAGCGCTCAAGGTCACGCTGCTGGATTCCGACGAGTACCGGATCCGCCGGCATGGAACCGACGACGCGGAAGCCTACCGGCTGTATGTCATTGCCCACGCCCATCTTCTCGGCAGGACCAAGGGATCGGACCAGAATGTCGCCAAGCGGCTGCTCGAGGCGGCGATCGCGCGCGATCCGAACTTCGCGGCGGCTCACGCGGATCTGGCGCGTTCCTACTTGCGTCGCGTCTCGAGCACGCTGGCGAACGCCGAAGAAAATGAGCGGCTGGGCATGGCGGCGGCCGAACGGGCCATGGCGCTCGATCCCGAGCTCAGCCAATCGTTGCAGGCGCGGGCGAATTTCCAGTTCTGGCGCTACCGCGTCCACGGCGACTATGAGGCGCATATCGCCGGCGAGACGAATCTGCAGCGCGCGATCGAGCTCGATCCCGCGAACTCGCTCGCCTACGAGGACTTCGGCAGGGCGATTCTCTGGCACGAGCCCGACCTCGCGATGAGCCTTCTCGAGCGGGCCATAGAGGTGGATGTGCTCTGCACATTTCCCAATGTCCTGATCGCGACGTTGCATGGCAATCGCGGCGAGCTCGACGCCGCGCGCAAGCGCTGCGGCGATCTCGTCGCGCGCAATCCGGACGCGAGGATCTGCTCGATGGCGGTCGGCACGCTCGAAACTTATTTCGGGAACTTCGACCGGGCCATTCCGCTCCTGAGGTCGATCGAGAATGGTGTCGGCGGCCCTGCGCGTATCCAGCTCTGGTCGATGTACATGTCCATGGGCGATCCGGCAGGCGCCGACGAGTGGCTCGATTTCGGCAAGGAGCCGTTCGAGAAGTCGCTGTCGGACGCGGCTCGGCATGCCGCGCACGGCCGCCACGACCGGGCGTACGCCGTGCTCGAGCAGTTCCGCAGGGAGCACCCGGACAGCCGATTGCTCGATCTTCCGGCGGCAAGGTTTGCCTTGCTCGCGGGCAAGCCGCGCGAGGCGCTCGCAATCATCGAGCGCCGCTTTCCCGATCTCGTCAAGGGCATCGAACCGATCAGCGCCCGGAACGTGCTGCCTGCGATCGACCTTGCGATGGCGCGCCTCCACGCGGGAGCGCGGCCCGAAGGGGAGGCATTGCTCGGGCAGGTCGCCGCGCATCTGGACGGGTCCGACGCGCTCCGGTTGCCGATGTTCACGTTCCAGCGCGCGAGGATTCACGCGCTGGCAGGCGAGGCCGATGCGGCATTTGCCGCACTCGATCGCGCTTACGAACAGGGCCTGAGAACCGTCTGGGCGCTCGATCTGCGACCCCAGTCGTATCTCTATGTCGACCCGCTGGAGGCCGACCCGGCCCTGGCCGGTCTCCGCGCCGACCCTCGGTTCGCGCGCTGGCTCGGGCGGATCCGGGATGCCAATTCGGCGCAGCGCCAGCGGCTGACCGATGCGCAGAATGCCAGGGCCGTCTGATTCCATGCGGGCTTCGGCCCGCCGCCCGGCCTGACCACGGCGGGGCATGCGCGATGCATCAGTTCCTTTCCGGTTCGCAGCGCGCGCGCTATCGCCGCGACGGATTCCTCGTCCTTCCGGATTTCGTCGAAGCCGAAACCTGCCTGATGCTGCGCGAACGCGCGATCGAGCTCGCGCGGCAGCATGTCCCGCCGCCGGGACAGGCGACGATATTCACCGGCGACGGCAAGCCATTGCACGCGGGCGACGAGTACTTCCTCACGAGTGGCGAGGCCATCCGCTGTTTCTTCGAGAAGGACGCCTTCGATGCCGATGGCCGCCTCAGGGCCGACGCCCATCTGTGCCTCAACAAGCTCGGCCATGCGATGCACGACCTCGATCCCTTCTTCGATGCCTTCAGCCGCACGCCCGAGCTTGCCGCCGTCGCAAACGACATCGGGATGCGCGAGCCGCTCCTGCTGCAGTCGATGTACATTTTCAAGCAGGCGCGCATCGGGGGCGAGGTCGCCTGCCACACGGATCACACCTACTTATGGACGGAACCGCGGAGCGTGGTCGGTTTCTGGTTCGCGATCGACGATGCGACGACCGAGAATGGCTGCATGTGGGCCTTGCCGGGCGGCCACCGGCTGCCGGTGAAGGGCCGCTCGAGACTCAATGCCTCGCGCACGGCGACGGTGATGGACGAACTGGACCGGGAGCCGTATCCGGCCGAGGGGCTCGTCCCGCTCGAAGCGAGGCGCGGCACGCTCGTCCTGCTTGACGGTACGTTGCCGCATCGGTCGGGGCCGAACCAGAGCGACAAGCCGCGGCACGCCTACACGCTTCACGCGATCGACGGTACCGCGGCTTATCTGCCGGATAACTGGCTGCAGCGGCCGACACTGCCGCTGCGCGGTTTCGCGACCTGATCAGCCCTTCCGGTGGCCCTCGAGCCGGCGATCGACGGAGACCGGGCCGGGTCCTGCGATTGCGAGCCAGACGAAGAGCGCGAGGTACATGATCTCTTCGAGGCCCAGGAACGTGAGCAGGGAATCCACCTGCTCCCACTGCACCAGCATGACCGCGACGATCATCACGATTCCGAGCGCGCCCGCCGAAATGCGCGTCAGCAGGCCGAGCAGGAGAAAAATTCCGCCGAAAAACTCGACGCCAGACGCAAACGGCGCGAGGATTTGCGGCGCGGGAACGCCCCAGCCTGCGAAGTTCTCGGTGACGAGCGGCAGATGCGTGAGCTTGCCCCAGCCGGTCCACAGGAAGACCCAGCCGACGACGATGCGCGCAAGAAGGGGCGCGAGCCACTGCAATTGGCGCGCCACACGGGCCGGCCAGTCGATCAGCACGCCGATGAGAAAATTCATGACCCCCCCTTTGCCAGCTGGACGAAAAAGTTCAGCCTGGCGACTCGGCGCTATGCCACCACTCGCGGAAAACCCGGCATTGCCCGGCTGGGGCGAATTCCGCCGAGAGCACGCCCTCGATCCGCACCCTGAACTGGTCGGGCTGGCGTACGAAATCGGCACGCCAGGTCGCGAAGCCAGTCGGGCCGGACACCGCGAACACGTCGAAAGCAAAGCGGACATCGCGCTGGCTGGAAACAGCCGCGTCCCACGCAGCCGCGATTTCGGCGGGGCCATTCTGGGGCGGCACGAGCGGCGTCCAGAAGTACCGCGCATCGTCAGTGAAAAGGCGGCCAGCCGCCGCGGCGTCCCGGCCTTCCCACGCGGCCTGATAGGCGCGAAGCCACAGCGTGAACTGCTCGATCGTGATGGCGAATGAATTCACTGCGTGTCCTTCACGATTGAGACCCGGGATTCGGACGCGATATTACGGGCTCCCGCTGCCGGGAACGTTGCTCAGCCGTGAGGATCTCGTCGACGACCGGCCCGACGCCGTGACGGATCGGATCGCAGCAGGGCAGGGAGACGAGATTTGCGACGTCTGCGACGGCGCGTGCGGCTTCTTTTTCTTCGAGATGCGACGTGTTGAGAGAGACGCCGGCGAAGCGGGCCCTCGGATTCGTCAAGCGCGCAGCGGCGAGATACAGGTCGAAGCAGGATTCGTAGGACGGAATCGCGAACCCCTCATAGTCCGCGATGCCGCGCCGCGCGAGGTCGTGGCAGAGAACCATGGCGTCGGGCTGGCTGCCATGAATGAGCCCGAGCGTCACGCCGGCGTACGCCGGGTGAAAGAGCGAGCCCTGGCCCTCGATGACGTCCCAGTGCGACGGCGCGGCGGGCGGCGACAGCCATTCGGCCGCACCGGACACGAAATCCGACACGACCGAGTCGACCGCGACGCCGCGGCCGGAGATGAAGATGCCCGTCTGGCCGGTGGCGCGAAAATCGGCGTCGATGCCGCGCGAGCGCATCTCCTTTTCGATGGCGAGCGCCGTATATTTCTTGCCGACCGCGCAATCGGTGCCGACCGTCAGCACGCGCCGGCCAGTCCGCTTCTTTCCCGTGCCCGGCAAGAACGCCTGGTCGGGCTGGCGCACATCGATCAACCGCCGGCCGGTCTGCCTTGCGGCCGCTGCGATCTCGGGCACGCCCGCAAGCGGCTCGTGCAGACCGGAGGCGATGTCGAGTCCCGCCTGCAAAGCCCCGACGATGGCAGCGACCCAATGCGGCGCGATGAAGCCGCCGTCGTTCGCGATGCCGATGATCAGGCTGCGAATGCCGTGGCCGGCCGCTTCAGCGGGCGTCAGGTCCGGCAGTCCGAGATCGACCCGGCAGCCCGGCAGGCGCAGTTGACCCGCGCAGAGTTCGGGTCGCCATTGGCGGATTCCGGCGGCGGTCTTGGCGGTCGCGATATCCGGTGCATCGCCGAGGAAAAGGAGATAGGGACTGTGGATCATGGCTTGCCGTTGCTTAGGCTTAACAGTTTGAATCAAAATGAGAATCTTGTCTCATGCCCGGATTGAGATGCCACACGTCGCCACTCGACTCCTGACCGCCGGCCTGCCCGGCCTGATGGCATTCGCAAGCTTCGCTGCAGACACGACGATTGATCGCGCCATCTCGGAGATCCTCGACGGCTTCGTGAAGCCGGGTGAACCCGGCTGCACGGTGGGCGTAACGGAGAACGGCGCACTTCAGCACGCGCTCGCCTTCGGGATGTCCGACGTCGAGCGGGCGAAGCCGCTCGACACGCACTCGACGATCGATCTCGGTTCCGTTTCGAAGCAGTTCACGGCTTTCGCGCTGCTGCTGTTGCAGCAACGCGGCAGGCTGTCGGGCCGCGGGTCGGGCGCACGACATCTGCCGGATTGCCGACCTGGTAGAGCTTGTAGCCGGGGCCGCGGCGCGTCACTTCGGCCGTCGCACAGGACCCGAGAGCGAGAACCAGGACCTTCGTCGCGGCCCGGAGCCCGCGGCCCGGCGTGACGGCCGACCGCATCAACGGTTGCCCGGCGCCATGCCCTTGACACGCAACTCGGCAATCGCCTCGTCCGATTTCTTCAGGTGTGCGAGTCCCATGCCCTGGAGCACATGCTCCGCCTTCGTGTACTGAATGTTCGTATAGGTCGTGATCTCGACTCGATTGCCCCAAGGATCGAGAAAATCCAGGAACCGGCTGTCCAGGAGCTTGATACCCAACTCTTCGAGTGCCCGGCGGACGAGCGGCTTGTCGTCCACCGCTATTCCAAAGTGGCGCATCTGGTCCGGCTTGCGGTCGGCGTTCCGGATGAAGTTGATGAACTGGTCGCCGAAATAGACGATGGCCATGTCGTCGTTCTGCTCCTCGACCTGGAAATCGAGGAACCGCCCGTAGAAGTCGATCGCGGCAGCGACGTCGCCCACTTCGATGGCCACGTGGTTGATTCCAATGGCATGCGCTTTCTGAGGGGAATGCTTCACGGGTGGAATTCCTTTTCGGTCCGAGCAGTCATTTTACGCTTCCCGCAACACGCCGATATCGAGGCCGAGATCCAGCGCTTGCGGAGAATGGGTGAGCCATCCCATCGAAATCGCCTCGACGCCGGTCGCCGCCACATCCCGCAAGTTTGCCAGCGTGATTCCACCCGAGGCTTCCGTGTGGCAGCGGCCATCGACCAGCCGGACGGCCGCACGCAACTGCGGGGGAGACAAGTTATCGAGAAGCACGGCGTTCACCTTGCAGCGGAGTGCCTCCTCGAGTTCCGCGATCGACTCGACCTCCACCTGAATGCGGGTCGATGCGCCATGCCGCAAGCGAATGCGATCGACCGCGGCCGTAATGGAGCCTGCGAGGCCGATGTGATTGTCCTTGATGAGCACCGCATCGTGGAGCCCGAAGCGGTGATTGACGCCTCCGCCGACCGCGATCGCGTACTTCTCGAGTGCCCTCAGACCCGGCGTGGTCTTGCGCGTGTCCTTGATGACCGCCCGCGTGCCTGCGGCCAGGCGCACGGCGGCGGCGGTCGCGGTCGCGATGCCGGACAGCCGGCATAGAATATTCAGGATCGTGCGTTCGGCAGTCAGCACCGTGCGCGCGGATCCGGATAGTCGGGCGACTGTCTCGCCCGGCGCGACATCCGCGCCGTCGCGCGCGAGGACGGCAACCTGGGCCGGTTCGGAAAACTTCGACAGGGTCAGGGCAATGCAGTCCGCGCCCGCGATTCTCCCCGGCTGGCGGCTGCGGATCTCCGCTTCGATCGTAGACCCGGCGGGGACAACGGCATCTGTCGTGATGTCTCCCGCGGCGTCGAGGTCCTCGGCAAGCGCAAGGGTCACCGCCTGTTCGAGCGCAGCGAGTGGCGGCCTCAAGCGACCCGGCTCCGGACGAGTTCGAGTCTTTCGAGCGGTGCCGGTTGCGGCTTCCGGAAACTGCGCGCCGCCATGCCGCCGGCGGTCTCAGGATAATCCGCACGTTGGTGAGCGCCGCGCGACTCGCGGCGCTCGAGCGCCGCCGACAACACCTGACGGGCGACGACGATTCCATCGTCCTCTGCGCGAGTCGCGGGATTCCAGGCCTCGAGGCGCTGCAACGCCGCGATCATCACGGCCTCCGTGCGCAGGGGTCCGAGGCTCGCGCCGATGAGTTGCCGGAGCAACGTGATCCGGCCTTCGGCGGGAAGCGCCGCCGGCCGGCGCGCCACTTCAAGGACGCCTCGCGGAGGCGCCAACTGTGCGCGCCGGATGGCACGGGCGATTCGCTCGCCGAATACCAGTCCCTCGAGCAACGAATTGCTCGCCAATCGATTTGCGCCGTGCAGGCCGGTCGCTGCGGCTTCACCGCAGACCCACAGGCCGGGCAACGAGCTCGCGCCCTGCGCATCGGTCGCGATCCCGCCCATGTGGAAATGCGCCGCGGTCACGACAGGCAGCGGCTGCGTATGAGGGTCTAATCCTGCAGCACGCGCGATCTGGCAGGTTCCGGGAAAACGCGCTGCCAGATCGGGTACGGCAGTCGCGTCCAGAAACACCGGCCTGCCGGCCGCGCGGAATGCATGGACACTGCGCGCGACGACGTCGCGCGGCGCGAGCTCGGCATCGGGGTGAATCGCAATCATGAACCGTTCGCCGGAATCGTCCAACAGCCTCGCGCCCGCGCCGCGCAAAGCTTCGGTCAGCAGCGGAACAGGATCCAGGTCGACCGCGAGTGCAGTCGGGTGAAACTGGACGAACTCGAGGTCCGCCAGAAGCACGCCGCGACGGGCCGCGGCAGCGAGCCCGGCTCCGCCGGAAGTCGCGGGATTCGTCGTGCGATCGAAGCAGGCGCCGATGCCGCCGGTTGCAAGCACGACATGCGGCGCGAGCACCGCCAGCCGCAAGCCACCGCGGCCGGCCAGCAGCACGCCGACCGCACGATCGCCCGCCGTCACGAGATCGACGAGCTCGAATGGCTCCAGGACGCGAATGTCGGGACGCGCAAGGACCGCGCCACGCAGGGCCTGCATGACAGCGGCGCCGGTGCGGTCGCCACCGGCGTGGACCACGCGATGACGGCCGTGGCCGGCTTCGCGGCCGAGCGCGAACGCGCCGGACGGACCCCGGTCGAATGCAACGCCGAGCTCGGCCAGCCAACCGATGCGACGGGGCGCTGACGCGGCGACGAGCGCGGCGATCCCGGGATCCGCAAGCCCGGCGGCAACCGCAAGGGTGTCCGCTGCATGCAATGCCGGCGAGTCGCCGGACGCTATCGAGGCAGCGACGCCGCCTTGCGCGCGAACGGAGGAGCCCCCGCCGACCGGTTCGTTGGCGACGACCACGCAGCCGTCGAGCGCGAGCGCAGTCGCGAGACCGGCGATGCCACCGCCGACGACGACCGCGGGTGCCGTGACGAAGTCGTGGACGTTCATGACCTGATTGCGAGCATCCGTGTCACGGCGAGCCGGGCTCGCTCGGCGACGGCCGGACGGATTCTCACTTCATGACGCAGCTGGCGCAGCGAATCGGCGATGCCGGCGAGTGTGATGCGTTTCATGTGAGGACAGAGGTTGCAGGGACGCACGAACTCGACGTCGGGCAGCTCGGCCGCGACGTTGTCGGACATCGAGCATTCGGTGACCATGACGACCCGGCGCGGGCGATTGCGTTCGACCCAGGAAATCATCGCGGTGGTGGAGCCGACGAAGTCGGATTCCGCCAGCACATCCGGCGGGCACTCAGGGTGCGCGATGATCCGGATGCCGGGATGCCCCGCACGGTAGGCACGAAGCTCGTCACCCGTGAAGCGTTCATGCACCATGCAGCTGCCTTCCCAGAGGATCACCTTGACGCCCGTCTGGGATGCAACCCAGCGGCCGAGATACTGGTCCGGGAGAAAGATCACCTGGTCGCTTCCGAGCGACTCGACGACCTCGACCGCATTCGCCGACGTGCAGCAGATGTCGGATTCGGCCTTCACCTCGGCCGAAGTATTTACATAGGTGACGACCGGCACGCCCGGGTAGCGCTCACGCAGGAGGCGCACGTCGGCGCCCGTGATCGATTCCGCCAGGGAACAGCCGGCGCGAAGATCCGGAATCAGTACGGTCTTCGAAGGATTCAGCAACTTGGCGGTTTCGGCCATGAAGTGGACGCCCGCCATCACGATCACATCGGCCTCCGTCTCCGCCGCCATGCGGGCGAGGGCGAGAGAATCGCCGCGCAGGTCGGCGACCCCGTGGTAGATGTCGGGCGTCATGTAGTTGTGGGCGAGGATCACCGCCCGGCGTGCGGCTTTCAGGTCCTCGATCTCCGACAGCAGCGGCTCGATCGCGGCGATTTCGACGTCCGGCAGCACACCCGCGAGTCCGCGCATGGTGTCCTCCATTTATGCTCTGACTGAGTATTAGTCGGTATTATAGATCAGTAGAGCCGGGCCCGCACGATCTCGCGGCGGAATCGGAAAAGTTCCGCCGGTCGCCCGCGTGGCGAGCGTTCCATGGTGCCGGTTGCCTCGAGAAGCTCGCCCTGGGCAATCAGGCGACGGAAATTCTGCTTGTGCAGTCGCATGCCGGTCAGCGCCTCGACCGTTCGTTGCAGCCGCAACAAAGTGAATGTCTCGGGCAGGAGCTCGAAGACAACCGGTCGGTACTTCAGCTTGCCGCGTAACCGGCCGAGCGCCGTCGCCACGATGCGACGGTGATCGTGGGCGAGTTCGGTGCCTGATGGAATCCCGCAGGCGGGCTTTCCGCCGCGATCGCGCTGATTCTCCGGGACCAGTCGTGTCTCGTACAACAGTTCATATCGCTCGAGCACGCGAATCGGGTCCCACGGGCGGCGGCCGCCGAAATTGGCGTCGATGCGGTGACGGCGCGTGGCATTCCGGCCAGCCCAGCGGCCAAGGGCTGGCAGCAACTCGTTCGCGACGAGCTCGGTGACACCGCCGCGGCGATCCTCCCAGGGGAGGATCTCGTAGCAGTCGAGCCAGGCAGCGCCCGGGGAGGGCTGCGCCTCCCTGACGAGGCCGAGATACGCGACCGACAGCAGGCGTGTCCCACTCGCCCCGCGACGGCGATCCCGGTCGCCAAAGGTATAGAGCTGTTCGACGTAGCCGAGATCGTGGCCGGTTTGCTTGGCCACCCAGCGTCGCAGGCCGATTTCGAGCGTCAGGTCGAGGTCGGTGTCCAGTGGGCCAAACGGCAGGGAGGGAAAGCCGCTGCCTCGCAGTCGTGTCGTCAGTATGCGTGGCTGTTCCGCGGTGACCGCGACGATGACGGCGTCGAGACTGAGTGTAAGGCGCCGCGACATTGGCCGAATATTGGCACGGCGTGTGCGGGCATGGCGATGGGCGGAGAAGAATTCTAATATCCTCATGCGATTCATCCGCGACAGGGCGTGTCGCCGAGGAGATGCCATGAAGCGTTGGCTTGCTGCCTGGTTGCTGCTGCCGGCCCTTGCGCTGGCGGACCAGGAGATGCGACTGCCCCCGGAGACCGTGCGTCTCAACAAGATGGCCGCGCGCTTTGCGCCGGTCGACATCCGGGTCGAGTTGTCGGGCCTGCCTGCCAGCGAACGCAAGGCGCTCGCCAGCCTCGTCAGGGCCGCGCGCATCACCGATGCGCTCTTCATGCGGCAGTTGTGGGCGGGTGACGAATCGCTGCTCCTGCGCCTCCTGGAAGACACGACGCCGCTTGGCCGGGCGCGATTCGATTATTTCCTGATCAACCGCGGACCCTGGTCGAGGCTCGACGAGAATGCCGCGTTCATCCCCGGTGTCCCGGAAAAGCCGGAAGCCGGAAATTTTTATCCGGCCGGCGCGAGCAAGGCGGACGTCGAAAACTGGCTGAAGGGCCTGCAGGGCGCGGAACACGCGGCGGCAACGGGATTCTTCACGACGATCCGCCGCGATGCATCGGGAAAATTCATGGCGGTGCCCTACAGCCTCGAATACCAGGGTGAGCTTGCCGAAATGGCGCGGCACCTGCGCGATGCGGCGTCCGCGACGGCGCAACCGACGCTCCAGGATTTCCTGGAATCGCGAGCGGCCGCTTTCGTATCCAACGACTACTACGCGAGCGACGTCGCGTGGATGAAGCTCGATTCGTCGATCGAAGCGACGATCGGGCCCTATGAGGTTTACGAGGACGAGTGGTTCAATTACAAGGCGGCGTTCGAGGCCTTCATCACGGTGCGGGACGAAGCGGAGACTGCGAAGCTCGACCGGTTCGGGGCCGAGCTTCAATGGCTCGAGGACCGCCTGCCCATCGACGCGAGCTATCGCCGCAAGCAGCTGGGCGGGCTCGCGCCAATGCGGGTCGTCAATGTCGTGTTCGCCGCGGGCGACGGCAATCACGACGTGCAGACGGCGGCATTCAACCTGCCGAACGACGAACGCATCGTGGCGGAGATGGGATCGAAGCGCACGATGCTGCGGAATTACATGCAGGCAAAGTTCGACCAGACGCTGGTCCCGATCTCGAAGCAGGCGCTCGCGCCCGATGATCAGCCGCACGTCAACTTCGAGGCGTTTTTCACCCACGTGCTGATGCACGAGGTGATGCACGGCCTCGGGCCGACCAACACGGGACCGAACGGCTCGGGAGGAGGCGTCCGCCAGGCGATCAAGGAGCTCTACAGCACGGTCGAGGAGGCGAAGGCGGATATTTCCGGTCTCTGGGCGCTGCAAAAGCTGATGGACAAGGGCGTACTCGACCGCGCCGACGAGCGCGCGATGTACACGACCTTCCTCGCGTCCGCGTTTCGCACGCTGCGCTTCGGAACCGACGATGCACATGCCAGGGGCATGGCCATGCAGGTCAATTACCTGCTCGATGCCGGCGGATTCCGCGTGAATTCCGACGGGACCTTCAGTCTCGATCTGCGCAAGACGAAGAAGGGCGTGACGACCCTCACGCGCGACCTCATGACCTTGCAGGCGAATGGCGATTACGAGGGCGGCAAGCGGATGCTGGAACGCCTCGTCGTGATCCGGCCGGAAGTGCAGGCCGTGCTGGACCGCCTGGGCGACGTGCCGGTCGATATACGCCCCCATTTCGTCACCGCTGCCGACCTGGAGCTCGAGTTTCCCTGACCCGCTCGTTTCGCCGCCGCCACACGATCGGTCACGGATTGCGAAACTGGCGCGCGGCACTGGCAATCGGATCGAATTGCCAGCAATTTGCCCGGAGTATCGGCTTTATCTGGGGTGTCCGGTCCATGCGAGAATCGATGCTTCTCCTGTGCGGCACGCTTCTCTGCGCCAGTGCGGCGACCGCCACGACGGAAGACGCGGAGAAATTGTTCACGGCGAAGCAGTGGGCCGGGGCCGCGGCGGCCTACCAGGAAATCGCCGGGCGGGAGCCCGCCAATGCGCTGGCGCAGATCCGGCTCGCCCGGTCCCGTGCAGCGAGCGGCGATTCGACCGGCGCCCTCAGCGCATTGCAGGCCTGGTTTGCGACCGGCAGCGGCTCGTATCAGGCGGCGATGACCTTGCCCGAGCTTCAGTCCCTGCACGACGATCCGCGGTTCGTCGCCATGATGGAACCGCTGAAGCCGTGCAAGTCGCCCGAGTTTCGGCAATTCGACTTCTGGCTCGGCGACTGGAACGTCGCATCACCGGCCTCGCCGGGCGGCGTGAGCCGCAACCAGATCACGTCGATCAATGACGGCTGCACGATTCGAGAGGTGTACACGACGCCCGGCGGATATGAAGGGACGAGCCTCAATTTCTACGATGCGGCGCGGAAAGCCTGGCACCAGACCTGGATCGACAACCAGGGCGGCGCGCTCTACCTTGAAGGCGGGTTGCAGGGAAAGGCCATGGTCCTCGCGACGACGACCGATCCGCAGTCGATCAACCGGATCACCTGGGCGCCGCTCGACGACGGGCGCGTGCGCCAGCACTGGGAAGCGACGACCGATGGCGGCAAGACCTGGACGACGGTCTTCGACGGCTACTATTCAAAGCGCGACGGCGACCAAGGATCAATCCGGAAATAATGATACCGATCCGCTCCGGTTCCGGTTGAACGCGGGACTGAACCGACGTACAAGCCGGTCTCATGGGAGATCCGGGGATTCACGTCTGGACGGGACAGTCCGGCCAGAATTACCGCTACACGGTCTACATGTTCGGCACGGTCTTCGGTCCCGGACCGGCCAACCATATCTTCGCGCATGAGACGCGGCCGAATCAGTTCATGCCCATCTACATCGGCCAGACGGACGACCTGTCAGAGCCATTCGACAATCATGTCGCGCCGAGCGTTCCGATCTCATCTCGGTCTGGAATCCGCCCTGCAATCAGATGCGGTAGGCGTCAGCCGAGAGGCTGCATCAACGCCTTGAAGCGCGGCAGCTCGCGCAAGCTTGCGAGATCCGGATCCGACTCGTACTGGCTGCGATTCCTCAACCCTTTGGCGATTGCGGTTTCCACGTTGTCGAGCGACTTGTCCGGCTCGCCCGAGAGCGCGTACGCGCAGGCGAGATTGTAGAAGTCGGCCGGGATACCACCGCTCAGTTCGATGCTCCGCTCGAGATTCCGGATCGCGTCGGGATATTTCTTCAGGAAGATCTGGCTGGATCCGAGGCGGTTCCATGCGAACGCATTGCCCGGATTCTCATCGACGTGCTTCTGGTACGCCGCTTCGGCCTCCGCCCATCGACCGGCGAAGTAGAGTTCCTCGGCGCGTTGCAACTCGGCGGTCAACGGCTTCACGCCGGCGGGCAGGGGGCTGATCGTGTCCATCACGATGCGCCAATCGCCCTTTGAATCCCGCTTCCACACGCGGGCGAAGTAGCCGGCCTCCGGCGTCTCGCCGAGCTTCTCGTAATTGCCATAGGCGTAGCCGAGGTCCCCGGATCGCGAGACGTCGGCGGCGAGCGGCTCGCCCCGATACTTCGCCACCTGGGCGTTTGCCCACTCACCGAGCGCGACCCGGCCGACGACCGGCATCACACCGGGGCGATGCACGCGCGCGTCGTCGCTCAGCCGGCTTCCGTACGCCCGGCCGAGGCTCTCCGACTGGGCGGTCGCGAGAAACTCGCGCTCGAGCGCGAGCAGAGCGGCGGTCTCGGCGGCCACATCGGCGCTTGCAGGCGGATTTGCGGCGGCGCGGTGCGAAGACTGCACCGGCGTGTCCATCGGCACGACGGCGGTGGGCGTATCGCTTCCGACATCCAGCACGACTTTGAACTGCCCATCGGCCTGGCGCTTCCAGACCGAGAAGAACATGCCGTGCCGGTCCGGCTGCCCACCCTTGCCCTCGAACACCAGCGGGCCTGTATTCCATCCGAGGTCGCCGGCCTCCGCGATGCCGCCGTAAACCGGCGCCCAGATGGCGCCCATGGGCGCGGGCGAGGGCGGCTGGTTTGCAAGCGCCGTCCTGACGCGGAAGGGATGCGGATTGAATGCGATGCCGTCGTCGGCAAAGTACGTGAAAAACGAATCGCGGAATCCGCGTTCGGCGGCCAGTCGCACAAAAGCACGTTCCGCGTCGACCATCTCCTGCTGCGCGGGGTTGAGGCCTGCGTCGGCCGCAAGCGCCGGCGGGAGGAACAGGATGGCGAGCGACCCAAGGACTGCTTTCATGGCGGCTTCCTGGCAACGGGAGGATTTCCGGCCTGCGCAGGCTACCGCCCGCGGTCGCAGGCGTTCAATACATGACTTTGGGATCGGTTAAGCTTTGCGGTGAACGGCACTGACGGCGCGATCGGCGCCCAGGGGGATCGGATGCCTTGGTGGGCCTGGCTGGTGTTGGGCATCGGCTTGCTTGGCGTCGAGATGTTCGTCATCGACGCGCAGTTCTACCTTGTATTCATCGGATTGTCGGCAGCCGCGGTGGGCCTTCTCGGTCTCGCCGGCATCGACCTGCCGAATTGGATGCAATGGCTGATCTTTTCCGCGCTTGCGGTGGTCGCAATGCTTGCGTTCCGGAAGCGGCTGTATGAAATGGTGCGAAATCGCGGCGGCCACGTCGACGAGCGATTGACTGTCGGCGACCGCGTCGTGATTGCCTCGCGCCTGGACCCGGGCCAGAGCGGCCGCGTGGACTACCGCGGATCGAGCTGGACCGCACGGAATACGGGTTCAGAGCCGATCGAGGCGGGCCGCGAGGCGGTCATTGCCGCGGTCGACGGTCTGACCCTGCACGTCAAAGCGGAGTAAGCACGCATGGAATCGATGTATGTCGTCGGCGTCGTCGCGCTTCTCGCGATCATCATCATTGCGAAGACCGCAGTCGTCGTGCCGCAGCAAAGCGCGTATGTCGTCGAGAATCTCGGCCGCTACAGCCGCACGATCCAGGCGGGTTTTCACATCCTGGTCCCCTTCATCGAGCGCATCGCCTACAAGCACAACCTGAAGGAAGAGGCGATGGACATTCCGGAACAGATCTGCATCACCCGGGATAATGTGCAGGTCGGCGTCGACGGAGTGCTGTATCTCCAGGTCCTGGAGGCGAGCAAGGCTTCCTACGGCATCACGAACTACCGCTTCGCGATCATCCAGCTCGCGCAGACGACCTTGCGAAGCGAAATCGGCAAGATCGAACTCGACCGCACGTTCGAGGAGCGGCAGACGATCAACCAGAATGTCGTCGCCGAACTCGACAAGGCTTCCGCCCCCTGGGGCGTCAAGGTGCTGCGTTACGAGATCAAGAACATCAATCCGCCCAAAGACGTTTTGCAGGCGATGGAGAAGCAGATGCGCGCGGAGCGCGAGAAGCGCGCCGTCGTGCTGACTTCCGAGGGCGAGCGCGACGCCAAGATCAACACGGCGGAAGGCGAGAAGCAGCGCGTCATCAAGGAATCCGAAGCCAACAAGCAGCAACAGATCAACGAGGCACAGGGTGAGGCGGCCGCGATCCTTGCGGTCGCGACGGCTACGGCCGAGGGCCTGCGCCAGGTGGGCGAGGCGCTTTCCGGCCGCGGCGGAATCGAGGCGATGCAATTGCGGGTGGCGGAAGAATACGTCAAGCAGTTCGGGCAGCTCGCGAACGAGGCGTCGAGCACGCTCGTCGTTCCCGCGAATCTCACGGACATCGCCTCGATGATCGCGCTCGCGACGAGCGTCGTGAAAAGCCAGAAGGCGTAGTCGGCGCGTGCCTGGCCGCCCGTGCTGGATCGGCTTGCTTCTCGGCGCCGCGGCGGCGCTGCTCGCCGGGACGCGGAGTTTCGCCGGGGCGCCGCCGGCGCTCCTGCTTCACAACGCCAACATCCATACCGGCGTGCCGGCGCAACCGCGTGCCGAAGCGGTGCTCGCCGTCGGCGGCCGCGTCGCCTATGTCGGCGACAGAGCCGGCGCGCTGGCGCTCGCACCGGAAGATGCGCGCCGCGTCGACCTGAAAGGCGCGACCGTCTTTCCCGGCCTTGCCGACGCCCACGCGCATCTTTCCGGCATCGGCTGGCGCGAACTCAGTTTCGACCTGACCGGCGTCGAAAGCCTGCCGGTATTGCAGGAGCGCCTGCGCGAGCGAGTGCGGACGGCGCCGGGCGACGCATGGATCGTCGGAGGCGGCTGGATCGAGTCGAAGTGGACGCCGGCGGTATTCCCGACCCGCGAGGACCTCGATGCGGTCGTGACGAGCCGGCCCGTCGTGCTGGAACGCGCCGACGGCCACGCGGTCGTCGCGAGCTCGCTCGCGCTCAAGATCGCAGGCATCGGGCCGGACACACCCGATCCGGCCGGCGGACAGATCCTGCGCGATCCGAGGACCGGTCTGCCGACCGGCATGCTTGTCGACGCGGCCATGGACCTCGTTCAGCGCCACGTGCCTCCGGTTACGGACGAGGATCTCGCGCGGGCGCTCGAGACCGGCGCGAGCCGCAGCGTTCGCCTCGGGTGGACGGAAATGCAGATCGCCGGCACGACCTGGCGGGAAATCGAGCAGCTCTGCAGGCTCTACGCGTCGGGCCGGCTGAATCTCAGGCTCTACGCCGCAATCGGCGGCCCGAGTGCGGATGCCGAGCGCCTGCTGAACGAAGGCCGGAATTACAAGAGTTGCGATCCGCGCCTGACCGTGCGCGCCATCAAGCTCTACATCGACGGCGCTCTCGGCTCCCGCGGCGCGGCGCTCGAGGAGCCTTATAGCGATGCGCCGGAAAGCCGCGGTCTTTACGTCACTCCGCCGGAGGAAATCCTCCGGATCGCGATCGCGGGCCTGAAACGTGGCATCCAGATCGAGACGCACGCGATCGGCGACCGCGGCAACCGCGTCGCTCTCGACCAGTACGAAAAGGCGTTTGCGACGGTGCCGCCGGGCGAACGCGCGGTCGCCGAACCGCGCTTCCGCGTCGAGCACGCACAGGTGGTGTCCGCCAGGGACATGCCGCGTTTCGCAAAGCTCGGGGTCATCGCCTCGATGCAGACCTCGCACGCCATCAGCGACATGCTGTTCGCGCCCGCGCGCCTCGGTCCCGGGCGGATTGCCGGCGCGTACGCCTGGCGCTCGCTCATGGATGCCGGCGCGATGATCGCGGGCGGCAGCGACGCGCCGGTCGAGCAGGGCGATCCGCTGGTCGAGTTCTATGGCGCGGTCGCGCGCCGCACGCTCGAAGGCTATGCCGGTGCGGACTGGGGCCTTGACCAGCGGCTGACGCGCGACGAAGCACTCGCGGTGTTGACGAAAGGTCCAGCCTTTGCCGCATTCGAGGAAAACGACCGCGGCACGATCGAGCCGGGCAAGCTTGCGGACTTCAGCGTGTTCTCGACCGACCTCATGACGATCCCCGAGGCGGAGATCCCGCGCTCACGCGCCGTGATGACGGTGATTGGCGGCGAGATCGTGTACGGGGCGCCCTGACTCAGGCGACCGATCGCGTCCGCGCGTTGCCCACGTGGAAGCGCCCGGTCGCGGTCAGCCGGTCGTGCAACGATTGGGCATTCCGCAATTCCGCGCGCCGCGAGGTGAATGAAGTCGCGGCCACGTCCGCGAGCGAGCTCGATCGCGCGAAGAGAAATCCCTGGGCTGCGACGCAGCCGAGCTCGAGCAGCTTGGCCACCTGATCCTCGTGCTCGACGCCCTCGGCGACCGTTTCGAGTCCGAGCGTTTCACCGAGCATGACCACCGCACGCGCGAGTTCCGGCCCGTCGTCCTGCTCGGTCAGCCGGCCGACGAACGAGCGGTCGATTTTCAGGATGTCGATCGGGAAGCGGTGCAGGTAGGAAAGCGACGAGTAGCCCATGCCGAAGTCGTCGATCGCGAGGCGCACACCGAGTGCCTTGAGCTCCCGGAAGCGTTCCAGGTTCACCTCGGTGTTGTGCATGATCGTGCTTTCGGTGAGCTCGATGACGAGATTCTCGGGTTCGAGACCGGAGATCTCGAGGGCGCTCCGCACGTCCGCGACGAGATCGGCGTGCTGCAGGTGGCGTCCCGAGATGTTGACCGCGACCCTGAGCCCGTCGCCTGCGACGATCGAGTCGCGCCAGGCCTTGACGCTGCGGCAGGCCTCGATCAGCACCCAGCGGCCGAGCTCGACGATCTGGCCGGATTCCTCCGCCGCCGTGATGAATGCGCCCGGCATGACCAGGCCCTGTTCCGGATGATTCCAGCGCACCAGCGCTTCGACGCCGAGCAATTCCCGGCGGGTGAGGTCGATGACCGGCTGGTATTCGACGAAGAATTCGTTGCGCTCGAGCGCCCGGTTGATGTCCTCTTCGAGGCGCAGCCGCTCGCGGAGCTGTTCCTGCATGCGCGGCTGGAATACGACGAACCTCGCCTTGCCCGCGGCCTTCGCGCTGTACATCGCGATGTCGGCATTCCGCAGCAGCTGCTCGGTGTCGTCGTCGGCCTGCGAAAACGCGATGCCGATGCTGGCCGCGATGTGCGTGTCGCTGCCGTCGAGCAGCAATGGCTCGTCGAATGAGCGCGTGATCGCGGCGGCGATGCACTCGACGTCCGTCGATTCGTTGATTCCCTCCAGCAGGATGGCGAATTCGTCGCCGCCGAGGCGCGCGACCGTATCGGACGGGCGCGTCGACTTGACGAGCCGTTGCGCGGCCGCCTGGAGCAGGCGGTCGCCAGCATCGTGCCCAAGCGAGTCGTTGACGTTCTTGAAATTGTCGAGGTCCAGGAACATGACGGCGAGACGCTGGTGCGAGCGTTGCGTCAGCGCGAGCGCGTGCTGGACGCGGTTGCGGAACAGGCTCCGGTTGGCGAGGAGCGTCAGCGGGTCGTGGAAGGCGAGTTGGCGGAGCTGCTCTTCGAGCGCCTTGCGCTCGCTGACGTCGCGGAAGTTGAGAGCGAGTCCGGCGATCGCCGGATCGTCGAGCAGGTTGCTGCCGACGCTTTCGAGCGTGCTGCGCCGCGTGCCGTTGCCGACCGTGACCTCGACGGGCCCGATCGAGCGGCCGCGGGTGGCGGCGACTTCCGCGAGGAAGGCGGCGAGACGCTCGCGATCGGCCTCGCCCCAGAGATCCAGCAGGTTGCGGCTCACGAGATCGTCCGGGTGCATGCCGAACGTGCGTTCGGCCGCGGGCGACGCGAATCGCAGACGCCCGTCCACGTCGGCGATCATGATCACGTCGGATGCGTTCTTGATGAGCGATGCATAGCGCGCCTCGACGATGCCGGCGGCACGCCGCTCGCGCAGCAGCGCGTCATCGCGCGACAGCACGCCCTGGCGCAGCATGACGAGGAGCGTCAGTAGAAAGATGATCACGGTCATCGCCGTCGCCGGACTCGAGACCGAACTGCGCTCGACGTACACGAGCACGAGGAAGGACACCAGCATCGCCACGTACGGCATGCCCTGCATGAGGGCGCCGCTCGTGGCGCTCGCTTCGGGCCGCGCGACAGGCGCGCCGCGGAGCTGTTCTCGTGCCGCCGCGATGAGCCAGGCATAACAGGAAAGGTACATCGCGTCCGACAGGCCGCCCGGCAGGTAGGTCCCGGAGACCTTTGCCATGGCCCACACGATGTCGGCGAGCGACATGGCGGAGAAACCGATGGTCAGGAGCACGAGCGTGCGGCGCGCGATCGACCCGGCGCCCGCGTGCATCAGCAGGATGCCGAACGCGAGCAGCATCAGGCAGTTCAGCCCGATGTAGCTCTGCGTCAGGACGTACTTGATGACGTCGGGATCGCGTTCAGCGGCGGCCGTCGGCCCGATCACGAAGAACCAGAAGAATGCGCCGAAGCCGAGCATCAGGATCGTGGCGTCGAGCGCGAGGCGGCCCCAATGCACCCGCAAGGAAGCGGCGCGAACCGCGGTCAGGATGCCCGCGAACAGCAGCGGATAGAAACCCATGAAGCAGACGTCGCCGACGGAAGGAAACGGGTCGACGCCGAACATCCAGTAGATGGAATTCAGCAGGTTGCCGATGCTGTAGACGCCGATCGCCGCGGCGAAATAGTTCCAGGTGCGCTTTACGGCAACATCCGTCTCTTGCCGGGCGGCGACCGCCGCGAGGATCGCGGCGCCGATACTGGCCGGCGAGTCGGAGAAAAGCTTGAAGATCTCGAATGCCGGGCCACCGGTCCCGTCCGAGTACGTCAGGAGCAGGGTGATCGGGATATAGGCGAAAAGGCAGGCCGCGAGCACGCCCGTCCATCGAGCGAAGAACGGCTCGCGGACTGAATGCTCCCTGCTGATTTCCCCGACCGGAGACATGTGTTCTGGCGCAAACTCCCGCGCAGAGCCCGCCCCCCTGGGCCGGCTTTCGAGTCGATATATGTAGCCTCAGCCGGTCGGCTGCTAACTGTGAACCACATCAGGAAACCGAGGCGGAGCGGTGACCGGTTCCACACTCCCGCCAGCCGATGGCACTGCTTTGCGAGGCCGGGGCGCCGGACCGGGGTTTCGACGCGACTGGACACCGGGTTCCGGCTGGCGGCGCTTCGCCGGCGCCCGCCAGAGTCGACCCGCTGCGGCACGCAGGAATTCCGGTCCTGCTAGAGTGCCGGGCGCAGCAAAGGTGAGACACGGGGATGCCGATCGTACTCGCTTTGGTCGGGGCGCTGCTGGGGATGGCCCTCGCTTCTGACGCGTCGACCGCATTGGGCGCCGCGCTCGGTGGCGCATGCGGCTACCTTCTCGAACGAATAATGCGACTCACGCGCCGCGTGGAAGCGCTGGAAGGAGCCGAAAGGACGACTCGCGTCCAGACATCCGCTCAAGCGACAGCGGGCCCCGCGCCGCAAGCGGTCGCTGCGACCACGACTGCCCGGGAACCCGCAGCGCCGCGACCGGTGCCGATCGCGACGCCACGGCCGCTCACGCCCGCCAGGATTGGACCCGTCGAACAAACCGGCGATCGTCTCGAAGCTGCCTGGCGGTTCGTTCGCCACTGGCTGACGACCGGAAACGTGCCGGTCAAAGTCGGTGTAATCGTCTCCTTTTTCGGCGTCGGGTTCCTGCTCAAGTATGCCGTCGATCATCGACTGTTCGCTTTCCCGATCGAACTCAGGCTGTTGTCGATTTCCGGAATCGCCCTGGCGCTGCTCGCGGTCGGCTGGCGCCTGCGGCTCCGCGCGCGCGTGTATGCGCTGAGCCTTCAGGGCGGCGGCCTCGGCATCCTCTATCTGACGACGTTTGCGGCATTCAGGCTTTACGAACTGGTCCCGGCCGGTTTCGCATTCGGATTGCTGATCGCGCTCACGATCGGCGTCGGGGCGCTCGCAGTTCTGCAGAATGCGCGCGGTCTCGCCGCGCTAGGCGCGATCGGCGGTTTCCTCGCGCCAATACTGGTCTCGACCGGCGCCGGCGATCACGTCGTATTGTTCTCGTACTACCTGGTGCTGAATGCGCTGATCCTGGGCGTCGCGTGGTACAGGCCGTGGCGTGAACTCAATCTGATCGGCTTCCTGTTCACCTTTGTGATCGGCGGAATCTGGGCCGCTGAGAGTTACGAACCCGCGAAGTACGCGAGCACCCAGCCCTTCGTCGTGCTGTTCTTCCTGTTTTACCAGGGCGTCGCGATCCTCTTCGCGCAACGCACCGCGCTCGCGATGCGCGGTGTCGTGGACGGAACGCTCGTATTCGCGACGCCCGTGCTGGTATTCGCGATGCAGGCATTGATGCTGCGCGATACCGAGTTCGGTCTTGCCTACAGCGCGCTGATCGCGGCGGCTTTTTACGCGATCACTGCGACCCTGCTGAACCGCGGCCGATCCCCGATCCTGCGCCTGCTCATCGAGGCCTACCTCGCGCTGGCCGTCGCGTTCGCAACGCTCGCCATTCCGCTCGCGCTCGATGCGCGCTGGACTGCGGTTGGCTGGGCTCTCGAGGGGGCTGCGCTCGTCTGGATCGGCCGCCGGCAGGATCGCGCGCTGGCGCGCGGCGCCGGCGCCGCACTGATCGTCGCATCCGCGCTCGCCTTCATGGACCATGGCTGGCGCGAACTGGAAGGTCCGCCGGTCCTGAACGGCAATCTGCTGGGCGGGCTCTTGATCTCATTCGCCGCGCTTTTCTCGGCACGGCAACTGGAGCGCGCGACCGGCCGCTGGCAATCTGTCGAGACCATCGGCGCTCGTTTGCTCGTCTTGCTGGGCGTGGCGTGGTGGCTCGGTTCGGGTGGACTCGAAATCGAGGAGCGGCTGGCCTCCGGGATGGAACGGCCGGCATTGATCGCATTTATCGCGCTCAGTGCGAGTCTGATGACTCTGGTCGCGCGCCGCCTGGATTGGCGCGACGGAAGACTTGCAACCTTCATTTCGCTGCCCTTGCTGCTGCTATTGGTCGTGTCCTATCCGTTGACCGGTGGACACCCGGGCGGCGACTGGGGCTGGCTTGGGTGGCTGCTCGCGATCGCTGCCCAGTTCTGGATGCTCCGGCAGCACTCGTCGCGCCTGCCAGCGCTCACCGAGGTCGCGCATGCTGCCGCGTTGACACTCGCCGCTCTCGTGCTGGTCCTGGAGGTCCACTGGCAGGTGGGTCGGGTGGCGCCCGGCCACGTGTGGTCGGGTTCGGTCGCTTCCTGGGTCCCCGGCCTCATGCTGCTGGCCGTGTTCCACTTCAAGGGCAGGCAAATCTGGCCCGTAACCGAGTTTGCTCAGGTTTACACCCGTTGGGGTTGCCTTGCGCTCATCACAATCCAGGGATCGCTGGTCGCCTGGCTCAATCTGAGAAGCAGCGGCGATCCGACGCCCTTGCCATACTTGCCGGTGCTCAACCCGGTCGATCTTTCGACCGCCGTCGCGCTGTTGATCGTCTGGTTCTGGTTGCGGGAGCGTGGCCAGCCAGGGCAACGCGCTCTCGCTCTGGTCGGAGGCATCGCCTTCCTGGCGTCGACGATTGCAGTCTTGCGTGCCGTGCATCACCTGGGCGACGTTCCGTGGCGAGCGGACACGATGCTCCACTCGGTCCTGGTACAGGCGGCGCTTTCGGTCTATTGGGGATTGCTCGCATTTGGCGCCATGGTGCTCGGCGCGCGCCGCGCGCTTCGCTGGCTCTGGATGCTGGGTGCTGCGCTCATGGGCGTGGTCGTCGCCAAGCTGTTTCTCGTCGAACTCGGCAATACGGGCACCGTCGCCCGTATCGTGTCATTCATAGCGATCGGCGGACTCCTGCTCGTCGTCGGTTATCTCGCGCCCGCACCACCCCGCCACCAAGGAACCGCCGATGCGAAAGTCTGAATCGACGATCCTTGGATTGGCGACGATGGCCGGATTCGCCGCTCTGTCTGTGCAAGCGGCGCCGCCAGGCGATGATCCGATGCCTGCCGCAGTCGACTACGCCTGGGACTGGCCGATCGAGGAAGAAAAGCCCGACGACTTCTACGAACTTGAATTGCGCCTTGACGTATATCGATCCGTGACTGACCCGAGTCTTCGCGACATTGGCGTCTATGACTCCTCGTGGCACGCCGTGCCGCGTCTGATTGGGCCGCCCGCAGACTCGAAACCGGTACCCGAAAGCACGGCGAGGATTGCGGCGCTGCCGGTGCTTGCGCCGGCGGGACTGTCGGTCGGCGATATGCGTCTTGCGCTGGTGCGCAGCGAAGCCGGAACCCGCGTGCAGATCGTGAGCGGCACGCTGGCGGCCGCGGCGGGACCGGCGACGCTCGTCGCCTACGTCGCCGATCTTGGCGAGGAACGCACCGACCTGCGCGGAATCGGGATCGAGTGGCCACGCGAAATCGAACCAGTGATAGCGCGAGTGACGATCGAAGGCAGTTCCGACTTCGATCGTTGGTTTCGGCTGGGAAATGGCGCGATCGCCGGCTTGCGCCAGGACAGTGCCAGCATCGAGCGCCGTCGCATCGATGTCGCCAATCACCCGGTCCGCTATCTCCGCTTGAGCTGGGACTCGGTGCCGGCTGGCTGGCGCATCGACCGGCTGACAGCCTTCTTCGCGCCGCCGGCGCCTGCGATCGACCGCGACTGGCTTTCGATGGTTTCCACCGGACGGGATCCGGCGGATCGCGGCTACCTGTTCGATATCGGCGGCTCGCCGCCGGTCGACCGGCTGAACCTGGAACTGCCGGACGGCACCAGTCTGGTCCGGGCCAGTATCTTTGCCTGGTTGCCTGACAGGCAGGTCTGGCTGCCCGTCCACGACGGATCGTTTTATCGACTGCGTCGGGACGGCAACGCGGTCACGAGCGATGCCGCGACAATCCCAGCGCAACGATCGTCGCGCTGGAAGGTGAAGGTCGAACGCGGCGCTGGCGAGCTGCAGTTCGGTTTTCAGGTGGGTTGGCGCAGTGATCGGCTGCACTTCATCGCCCAGGGCCAGGGCCCCTGGCGGCTGGTCGCCGGCAACGCCATGGACCTCGCGAACGGCTTCCCCCAGGAGCGGCGCTACGCCGATCCTGCCATGCGCGGCCTGCTGGAAAAATCGGATTCGATTGGCCATGCCCGACTCGGGGCGCGCCAGGAACTTGGCGGTTCCGTGCGCCTCGAATCGGTCCGCACGCCCGAGTGGCGACGCTGGCTGCTGTGGATCGGCCTGGCCGGCGGCGTGCTGCTCGTGGGTTTCATGGTGCTGCGCCTGGCGCGACAACCGGCAGCGAGCGGCCCCGGCGCGTGATTATCGCCACACGGCCTGCGCCACGCGCACGAGGTTCTCACCGAGAACGCCCTCGACCGCCTCAGGCGCGTATCCGAGATCTTCGAGGCCCGCGATGATCTCCGGTATCACCTCGGGCGGCGCAAAGCCGGACCCCCGCCCGTAGCCCCATTCCGGTGGCCAGATTTCCTTGCTGCCCCGTCCGGGCTCGTTCAGTTCCGAACTCCGGTACATGTAGTCGAGACCGAGACCGGCGTGCCGTGCGCCGACGAGCTGCACGACATAGTCGATGTTCCGGACGATGGCCGCGGCCGTCGGCGGACCGTCGCCGAGAAAGAGTCCGACGCCGTTGACCCCGACCACGCCGCCGGTTGCGGCGCAGGCCTTGATCAGGTCGTCCGGAATATTGCGCGGATGGTCCCGCAGGCGCCGCGGGTTCGAATGGGAAAAGATCACGGGCCGGTCGGTCGAATCGAGGATCTCGCGGGCCGTGCGATAGCCGGTGTGCGAACAGCATTTGATCATGCCGACGCGGTCCATTTCCGCGAGGAAGCTGCGGCCGAGCTCGGTCAGACCCTCGTCCACCGGATCGTGACATCCGCTGCCCGCGAGATTCCGCCGGTTGTAGACCATGAGCATCCAGCGCACGCCGATTTCGTAGAGAAACTCGACGAGCGAAACCTGCTCTCCGAGCGCATGGACGCCTTCGACGTCGAGGCAGACAGCGAGCCGGCCGCTCGTCTTCGCGGCGCGCAGATCGGACGGCGTGCGCCCCATCAGGTATTTTGCAGGATTGGCATGGACGAAATGCCGGATGCTCGCGGCCGTGCGGACGAGCGTTTCGAGCGGCACGAGGCTGTCGCCGATGTTCACCGTGACGACGTCGACGCCGGCGTCGAGATAGCGGGAGAGGCGGGGCAGCCAGTCGTCCACGTCGCGGAGCGGCAAGCAGGCGTGATTGTCCCAGACGATCCCGGTCTGCCTCATAATGAGCGCATTCTATGGGATTGCTTTCGGAGCGCACGATGAAGATATCGATGTTCGACGCCTGCGTGAAGCCGGGCATTCGCATGATGAATAATCTTGCGGCGGTGCTCGAGAAGACCGCGCAGCACGCACAGGCGAGGAAGATCGATCCCGATGTTTTCGTCGGTGCGAGGCTCGCTCCGGACATGTTCCCGTTGGCGAGGCAGGTCCAGATCGCTTCCGACACCGCGAAGATGGGGGCCGCGCGGACAGCGGGACTCCAGGCGCCTCCGTTCGAGGACAACGAGAAAACCCTGCCCGAGCTCATCGAGCGCGCGAAGAAAACCGCCGCCTGGCTCGAAACGCTCAAGCCGCAGCAGTTCGAGGGTTCCGAGGACCGCGCGGTGACGTGGAAGACGCGCAGCACCGAGCGTTCGATGCAGGGTCTCCCTTACGTGCTGCACCACGTGCTGCCGAACCTGCATTTCCACTGCACGACGGCGTATGACATCCTGCGCCACAACGGCGTCGAGCTCGGCAAGATGGATTATCTCGGCAGCCAGCCGCCGGCCTGAGCCGGCGCCGTCAGTGCGGCCGGGTCAGACTGGCTTGCCGGCGAGGAGCTGCCTGACGGCGCCTGTCGCAATCGCGACCTCCGGCGCAAGCTGCAGGTATTCCAGATAGCGCGTGCGGAAAGCGCCGCTTGACGCGGGCTTCGGCCCGAGCAGCCGTTCGATGGCGTCGCGGCAATTCCGCAGCGTCGCGAACGCGTCGGCCTCCGATTCCGCGAGCTCGTCGAATTCGACGATCAGCTCCGACAGGGCGTGCAGCCAGGCGAACGACGGATGATCGACGACGAGCGCCAACCGGTCGGCGGTGCTCCGAGCCATCGGAAAGTTGTCAAGTTCCGCATCGAGCAGCGACTTGTGAAGCGCGCGGATCGCGTGAGACAGCTCGCGGAGCGCCGAGGACGGGTCTTCCGCGACGCGTCCCCCGCGCTGTACCGGCATCACGAGGCGGGCAGGCTGCCGAATCGCCCGCTCTGGTAGTCGCGTATCGCCTGCGCGATCTCCCGATCGCTCGTCATGACGAACGGGCCGTAGCCGACGACCGGCTCGTTGAGCGGCTGGCCGCTCAGCACGAGCAGTGTCGAATCGGTCTCCACGCCGATCGTGAATTCGCCGCCCGTGCGGTCGAGGATCGCGATCTGCGCTTCACCGGCAGACTGCGTGTCGTTGAGCAATGCGCGCCCATGCATCGGAATGACCGCGGTCGTGTGGCCGTCGGGCGTCGACAGGGTGCTGGTTTTTCCCGCGTTCAGGCGCAAGTCCCAGACGTTGATCGGCGTGAATGTCTTCGCCGGGCCCTCGTGCCCGGCGAACTCGCCGGCGATCACGCGCAGTCGTCCGGCGCCGTCGGCGAGCGCGACCGACGGGATGTCGGCTTCGAGCAATGTCTGATAGCGGGGTGGCGACATCTTGTCCTTGGCCGGGAGGTTCACCCAGAGCTGCATCATTTCCATCCGGCCGCCGGATCGCGTGAATTTTTCCGAGTGGAATTCCTCGTGGATGATTCCGGAGGCGGCGGTCATCCATTGCACGTCGCCGGGGCCGATACGCCCCCCGTTGCCGGCCGAATCACGATGCTCCAGCTCGCCCTGGTAGACGATCGTGACCGTCTCGAATCCGCGATGCGGGTGCTCGCCGACGCCGCGGCGCACGGTGGCGGGCTCGAAATTCCGCGGAGCCGCATAGTCGAGCATCAGGAACGGACTCAGCTTCTCTCGTCCCAGACCGTCGTAGCTGAAGATCGACCGCACCGGAAATCCATCACCGACCCAGTGCGGCGGGTTGGGATCGTGAACGGCCAATACCTTGCGCATGTCTCAGGCCACCTCGGCTCGTCGGGTCGTGATGCTGGCGCCCGCCAGCAGCGTTTTCGTGACCGGAGTCTTGGAGGCGATGTCGAGCAATTTCAACCATTGCTCGCCGTCGAGCCTGGCGTCGGAGTCGAGCGTCCGGTCGATGAACGTTCTCCCGTCGGCGTCCCTGGAGAGTGTCAGCGACACTTTCATCGCGCCGATATCCCAGCCCTTCCGATCGGCGTACATTTTGAGGGTGATGGCGGTGCAGGCGCCGAGTCCCGCGAGCAGGAGGCCGTAGGGCGTCGCGCCCGCGTTCTGCCCCCCGGCTCCGAGCGGCTCGTCGGACAGGAGCGAAAATCCGCCTGTCTCGATCGACTGCGTATAGTTCGGCCCGGTGGGCGTGACGACGGCGGAAGCAATGCGCTTCATCCGCCGCTCCGCGGGCGCAGACCGCGAAGCTCGGGCGCATGGAGCGGCGCGCCGCGGGCGCCGCGAACCTGGCCGAAGCGGTTTCCCTGCCGCCAGTCGCGCGTCGCGGTCTCCATTTCATCCACGGAGCGCGCGACGAAATTCCACCAGAGCAGGATTTCCTCGCCGAACGGGAGGCCGCCGATCAGCAGGAGCCGCGAGGCGGAAAGAGATTCGATCGCGAGAGTCTCGCGGCCCGGAGCGAAATAGAGCAGGGTCCCGGGCGACAGCGGCTGCCCTTCGACGCGGGCTTCGCCCTCGAGTGTCAGCACGCCGTATTCGAAGGCGGGATCGAGCGTCAGCCCGGTTGCCGCGGCGCCGGGGGTTGCGAAATCGAGGCCCACGAGCGGCGAGAAGACCTGGGCCGGCGCTTTCTCGCCCGCGAAGCTGCCGGCGAGCACGGTGATCCGGAACCCGCCGCGATCAAGGATCGGAAGATCCGGGTAATGATGAAACGAGGGTTCGCGATCGCTCTCGGGCTTTGGGAGCGCGATCCATAGCTGCGCAAGCTGGAAACGGCCGGCGGAGTCCTCCGGAGACTCTTCAGCGTGCGAGATGCCGCGGCCTGCCGTCATGAGATTGACCTGTCCCGGATGGATCCACTGCCGGTAGCCGAGACTGTCGGTGTGCAGGATCGTGCCCTCGATCATCCAGCTGAATGTCTGGAGGCCGATATGCGGGTGCGGTCCGATCGTGAGGCCCTGGCCGGCGGAATAATTCGCGGGCCCCGCGTGATCCAGAAAACACCAGGCGCCGATCATGCGGCGATGACGATTCGGGAGCGCGCGCCGGATTTCAAAGCCTTCGCCGACGACGGCACGCTGGGATTCCAGTCGCTCGAAGTTCATGTGCCAATGATGCCATGCTGGCGGGGACTGCCGATCGGGAGTAGTCTGCCGCAACCGCCCGGGGAGAAGCATGCCTCGCATCCTGTTGCCGGGACTGTTGATATTATCGGCCTCGGCCATGGCCAATCCGTCCGAAACGCCCGAGGGGCGGCTTGCAGCCGCGGGCTTCACGCTGCCGGTGCCGCCGAAACCCGTGGCGACCTACGTGACGTCGGTGCAGACCGGCAATCTGCTTTTTCTCTCCGGTCACGGCGAGTGCAACGAGCCCTTCACGCGCGGAAAAGTGGGCGGCGACCTGACGCTCGAGCAGGGCGTGCGGTCGGCCGAGAAGGTCGGACTCTGCATGCTCGCGACGATCAAGGCGGCGGTCGGCGAGCTGTCGCGGGTCAAGCGCTTCGTCCGCATCCTCGGCATGGTGCAGTCGACCGAGGATTTCAAGGATCACCCGAAGGTCGTCAACGGCTTTTCCGACCTGATGGTTGTGGCCTTCGGCGACGGCGGCCGCGCCGCGCGCTCCGCGGTCGGCATGCAGTCCCTGCCGTCCAACATCGCGGTCGAGATCGAGGCCACGGTCGAATTGCACGACGGCAGCTGAAGCGCGCGAGGCGCGCGTGCGGAACGTCGTGTCCTTCCTGATCGTGACGATCGGCGCCTATGCCGCGCTATGCGCGCTGCTCTTCTTCCTGCAGCGCTCGCAAATCTATTTTCCGGTTCCCGAATCGAATCCCGCGGGCGCGTCCTCGATCCGATTTGCCGCCGGCGGGGCCGATCTGAAGATCTGGATCGCAGCGCGTCCGGGTGGGCGAGCGCTCCTGTACTTCGGCGGAAACGCGGAGGACGTGGCGTTCAGCCTGAATGCTTTTGCATCAGCCTTTCCGGAGCATTCCCTCTACCTCGTGAACTATCGCGGCTATGGCGGCAGCGGCGGCAGTCCGTCGGAATCGGGCCTGGTCGCGGATGCAATCGCCTTGTACGACCATCTGCGACCGCGATACCCGGAGATCTCGGTGGTCGGTCGCAGCCTTGGCAGCGGCGTCGCCGTGCAGCTTGCGAGCGTGCGCGACGTGCGCCGCCTGGCGCTTGTCACGCCGTACGACAGCCTTGTGAAGGTCGCCCGGTCGCATTTCCCGTACTTGCCGGTCGGACTCCTGCTGCGCGATCGCTACGATTCGGCCAGTCGGGTCTCCGCAGTCAAAGCGGAAACGCTGATCGTGGTCGCGGGCTCGGACGAGATCATCCCTCGAGCAAGATCGAACGCGCTTATTGCGGCGTTTCCGGCGGAGCAGGTGCGTGTCATGGTGCTCGATCGTGCGAGGCACAACGACATCGATCTTGATTCGCGGTATCTGGAGCAGCTCCGAGCGTTTCTCGCCCGATGAGTGCGGTGTATGATCGGCGGCCGATGATCAGTACGCCGGGAATCGGGACCCGCTTCACGCTGCTCGTGCTCGTGGCGACCCTTGCCGGCTGTTCGGTCGAGCGCTTCGCCGCGAATCGCATCGCCAACACGCTGGCCGCCTCGGGCACGACCTACGCCGGCGACGACGATCCCGAGCTCGTCGGCGCCGCGCTGCCGTTCAGCCTGAAGCTGATGGAGAGCGTGCTCGCCGAGACACCCGGGCACCGCGAACTGCTCGCGGCGACCGCCGCCGCATTCACGCAGTACTCGTATGCATTCGTGCAGCAGCAGGGCGACATGCTCGCGCTCGAGGACACCGATCGCGCCTGGGAGGCCTGGAACCGGGCGCGCCGGCTGTACCTGCGCGCGCGCGACTACGGGCTCCGCGGGCTGGACGTCGTGCACCCGGGCTTCAGCGCGGGACTCCGCGCCGATCACGCAGCGACCGTTCAGCAAGCCGACAAGGAGGACGTGGATCTCCTCTACTGGACCGCCGTTTCATGGGCCGGCACGATTGCGCTCGGCAAGGACGATCCGGCGCTGGTCGCGGATCTCGCAATCGTGTCGGCGCTCATCGATCGTTCGCTCGTGCTCGACGAGGGCTGGGACCGCGGCGCGATACATTCTTTCCTGATCGGTTATTCGATGGCCCGTCCGGACATGCCGGGAGATCGCACGGTCAATGCGCGAGCGCATTTCGATCGCGCCGTCGTACTGAGCGAGGGCAGGGCCGCCGGACCGTATGTCTCCTGGGCCGAGGCCGTCTGCCTGCCGCAGGAGGACCGTGCCTGCTTCGAAGGGTCGATCGACGCTGCGCTGAAAATAGATGCCGAAGACGATCCGCCGACCCGGCTCGCCAACACCGTGATGCAGCGGCGCGCTTCGTGGCTCGCCGCCCATCTCGATGACTGGATCCTCCCGCCGCTCGACGAGGCGGCCGGCAACGGAGGCGCCTTGCCATGAGCATCGCCCGCATTGGACTCGCCTTGTTCGCTGGCGTGATGTCGCTTGGGACGGTCGTCGCACCGACCGCGAGTGCCGCCGACGCAGGCCGACTGCGTGTCGCGACGGTCGCGCCGGCCGGGTCGTCCTTCCACAAGCGGCTCCAGTCGCTCGGCGCCGAATGGTCGCGCGGACCGGGCGGGGTCTCGATGAACATCTACGCGGGCACGCAGGGAGGGGAGCCGCAGATCGTCCGCCGAATGCGCATCGGGCAGCTCCAGGGCGCGATGCTGACCGCGGTCGGGCTCGCACAGATCGATCGCTCAGTGACCGCGTTGCAGTACTTTCCGCTCATGTTCCGCGACTGGGACGACGTCGACCGGGTCCGCGAGCGGCTACAGCCGGACTTGGAGGCGCGGCTGCGCAAAGCGGGCTATGTCGTGATGTTCTGGGCCGACGCGGGCTGGGTCCGCTATTTTTCGAACAAGCCCATCCGGAGTCTCCGCGACCTGAAGTCGATGCGGGTCTACGCGAGCTCCGGCGATCCGGAGACCGTCGAGATCTTCAAGGACTACTACACCCCGGTCGTGCTCGAGCCCGACCAGATCCTGCTCGGCCTCCGGAACGGCATGATCGACGCGCTGCCGGTCCCGCCGTTCCTCGCAAACTTCAATCAGGTGCCGACCTACGCGCCGTACATGCTGGACCTGCGCTGGGCGCCGGTCACGGGCGCGATGGTCCTCACCGAGCGGGCCTGGAATCAACTGGACGCGAAGACGCAGGCCTGGCTCCGCGAAACTTCCGATCGCGCCGGCCACGAGATGCGCCGCGCGAGCCGGCTCGAGGACGAGGAAACCGTGCAGGCCATGAAGGACAAGATGGGCCTCAAGGTCACGACGCTGACGCCGGAGGCCGAACGGGAATGGCGCGCGGAGGTCGCGCGCAAGTATCCGCTCCTGCGGGGCAAGATCATCCCGGCCCCGATATACGACGCCACGGTCGAAACCCTGAAAGCCAGGCGCGCCACGGGCTCGTGATCGCTTTCGTCCAGCGCATCGAGGACCTGCTGCTCGCGGCGGTGCTCGCGCTGCTCGTCTTGTTGGGCGTCGCGAGCGCGAGCACGGACTTCGTGAATGTCGACGAATTGATCCGCCACCTGACGCTCGTCGTCGGGATGCTGGGCGGCATGGCGGCGGCGCGCGAGGGCCGGCTGCTGTCGATGGGGACGTTTGCGCACGCGGTTCCGGCGCGCTGGAAATCCACGATCGAGGCCGGCACCGGCCTCGTGGCGACGACGGTCACGGCGATCCTGACACTTGCGGCGTGGCAGTTCGTGTCGCAGGAAGCGGCCGCGTCGAGCATCCTCGCATTCGGCGTCCCGCGCATCGCGCTGCAGGCGGTCATGCCGGCCGGGTTCGCGTTCATCACGCTCAGGCTCGCGCGTCACGCCGCCGCCGGCAATGCCGCGCGCGCGGTCATACTCGCGATGGCGGTTGCGGCGGCGGCGGCGGTCGCGCAGCTCGATGGCGGCCTGCCGGCGATCCGGACTCCGCTACTCGTCGCGCTCGGCTTCGCGATTCTCTTCGGCGCGCCGCTCTTCACCGGTCTCGCCGGCATCGCGCTCATCTTCTTCATCAGCGTCGGCGACCCGATCGCATCCGTGCCGCTCGACCATTACGATCAGGTGACCAACCCGCTGCTGGCGACGCTGCCGCTCTTCACGCTGGCCGGCTACATCGTGACATCGACGGGCGCCGCGCAGCGACTCGTACGACTGCTGCGCGCGTGGACCGGACATCTGCGCGGCGGACCCGCTGTCGTCACGGTATTCGCCTGCGCCTTTTTCACGGCGTTTACGGGCGGTTCCGGAATCACGATCCTTGCGCTCGGCGGCCTGCTGATGCCGATCCTGATGTCCTCCCGATATGAGGAGCGCGCGGCGCTCGGCCTCGTCACCGGCGCGGGGTCGCTCGGCGTGCTGTTCGCTCCCTGCCTGCCGCTGATCCTCTATTCGATCGTCGCCGACGTATCGATCGAGTCGATGTTCCTCGGCGGCGCGCTGCCCGGTTTGCTGATGGTGGCGCTCGCCTGTGGCTGGGGTGTTGCCATATCGCCGACCGCCGGCCGGCGGCAGCGCTTCAGCCGGAGGCGCGCGATGGCGACGACGTGGCGAGCGAAGTGGGACCTGATGCTGCCCGTCGTGCCGATCGTCCTGATATTCGGTGGCTTCGTGCTGCCGGTTCCCGCGGCAGCGCTGACCGCAGCCTATGCGATCCTCGTCGCCGCGCTCATCAACCGCGACCTTCCGCGCGGCGAACGCCTGGTCGAAGTCCTGTGCGAATGCGGGCTGCTCGTGGGCGGCGTGCTCCTGATTCTCGGGACGGCCATGGGCCTCACGAACCTGCTGATCACCGAGCACGTGCCGGATCGGCTCACGGTCTGGATCGACGCCGCAATCGATTCGCCGTGGATCTTCCTGCTGATATTGAATCTCGTGATGGTCGTGCTCGGCTGCGTGATCGAGATATTCTCGGCGATCATCGTGGTCGCGCCGCTCATCGTGCCGGTCGCGCTCGCCTTCGACGTCGACCCGATTCACCTGGGCGTGATCATGCTGGCGAGCCTCGAGCTCGGCTATCTGATGCCGCCGATCGGCCTCAATCTGCTCATGTCCGCGTCACGATTCCGGCGTCCGATGCTCGAGGTGGCGCGTGCGACCCTGCCGATGCTTGCCGTGCTTGCGCTGGGTGTCGCACTGATAACGATGTTCCCGCAAATGAGCCTTTGGTTACCGCATTGGTTCGCGGGGTTCGGCTAGACGCTCCAGCAGTGCTTGAATCGCTGCATGCATCCGCTCCGCCTTGGGGCCGATCAGGACATGCACGCTGCCCTGCGAGGGCCGGGCAAAGCCGCGAGGGGCGGCGGCGGAAAGCGCTGACTCGTCCACAGCTCCCTCATCCTTGATCGTGAACAACAGTCGGGTCGAGGCGACGGCCGCTTCCCGGACATTGCCGGCATCGCCCAGGGCCGCCAGCAATGGAACGGGATCGACCGATTCGCCGGCATCCCGGGATTGCGAGCGCAGGTGGCGTTTGATTTCGCCGGCGAGCTGATCTGCGATCGGCCCGACGACGACCTGCAAGGCCTCGGCCGAGGGCCTCACGAGGCCCCGCGCCCCGAGTTTTTTGAGCGCCGCCTCGTCGACAGCGTCCTGTCTCGCGACCGAAACCCGAAGTCGCGTCGTGCAGGCGTCCAGCGCCCGAATGTTGGCGGCGCCGCCGAGCGCGGCCACGAACGCGGAGCCGTCGCCCTCATCGCCCGACGCGGAGGCGGCCGATACGGCAGGCATGTCCTCGGACTCGCGACCGGGCGTCTTCAGATCGAAACGCGCGATCACGAAGCGAAACGCCAGGTAATAGACCGCGAAATAGAGCACGCCGACCGGCAGCATCAGTAGAGGCTGCGTCGCCTTGCCGTAGTTCAGCAGGTAATCGAAGAGTCCTGCCGAGAAACCGAAGCCGAGCCGCACGCCGAGCAGATCCATGAGAACCATCGCCGTGCCAGTCAGCACCGCGTGCAGGACGTAGAGCGCCGGAGCGAGGAACACGAACGTGAATTCGATCGGCTCGGTGACGCCGGTCAGAAACGAAGTCAGCGCCATCGACAGCAGCAGGCCGCCGGCAGCCCGGCGGCGCCCGGCCGGCGCCGCGTGATACATCGCAAGACAGGCAGCCGGAAGCCCGAACATCATCACGGGGAAGAATCCGGACATGAAAACGCCGGCGCTCGGATCCCCGGCGAAGAAGCGGTTGAGATCGCCGGTCGCGCCGCCGTAATCGCCGACCAGGAACCAAGCGAGGTTGTTCAGCACATGGTGCAGGCCGGTGATGATCAGGAACCGGTTCAGGACCCCGTAAACGAAGAGCCCGATCTCGCCGGATTCGAGGATGGCCCGGCTCAGCGTATCCATGCCTCGCTCGACCACCGGCCAGCCCCAGCCGAAGACGCCGGCCAGGACGAGACCCGCGACGCCGGCGACGATCGGCACGAATCTCCGGCCTCCGAAGAATGCGAGATAACTCGGCAGTCGCAATTCGCTGTATCGGTTGTAAAGCCAGCCGGCGAGGCAGCCGGAGAGAAGACCGACCGGCACTGAAAGTTTGGTGAGCGTGCCGACAGCCACGCCGGCCAGCACTTCGGCGCCCCGCGTCGCGACGAAATAGCAGACGACGGCCGCGAGTCCCGCCGCGCCATGGTTTTCGCGCGCAATGCCGACGGCGATTCCAATCGCGAACAGGATGCCGAGATTCGCGAAGATGGCCTGTCCCGCGGCGGCGACCGCGGGCAGATCCAGGAGATCGGGTTGGCCCAGGCGCAGGAGCAGGCCGGCGATCGGCAGCACGGCGATCGGCAACATGAGCGCCCGCCCGAATTGCTGCATCCCGGAGAACCAGCGGCTCATGGTTTGTCCCCGGCGTCGAATGTCGCGAGCAGGGCGCGCACGGCCGGCGCCGAGTCGAGCTCGAGCGCGGCGCGGGCCAGGTCGCGGCATCGGGCGAGCGTATGCCGGCGCACGGTGTCCTTCACTGCCGGAATCATCGCCGGAATCGCCGACAGTTCGCCGACGCCGAGGCCGACCAGGATCGGCGCGGCGACCGGATCCGAGGCAAGCCCGCCGCAGACGGCCACGCCACGCCCGGCCGCCTGGGCGGCGGCACAGACGCCGCCGATCAGCCGCAGCACGGCCGGATTAAGGGCGTCGAGCTCGGCCGCGAGCAGCGGATGCGTGCGATCGACGGCGAGCACGTACTGCGTGAGGTCGTTGGTGCCGATCGAAAAGAAATCGGCGTGCCGGGCCAGCCGTACGGCGCACAAGGCAGAGGCGGGCGTTTCGATCATGATGCCGATCGGAATCCGCGCAATGCCGTGCGAGCTCGCGGCGATTTCCTCGACGATGCGCCGGACGGCCTCGATTTCCGCGACTTCGTTGACCATCGGCAGCAGAATTCGGCAGCGATCGGCCGGGCGCACGGCAAGTATCGCGGCGAGTTGCGTCCGCAGCAGTTCCGGCCGCCAAAGGCTCGCGCGGATGCCGCGCAGTCCGAGCGCCGGATTGTCCTGCGGCGGCATGGCGAGAAATGGAATCGCCTTGTCGCTCCCGGCGTCGAGCGTCCGCACGACGACCGGACGCCCCGCAAAGGCCGCCACGACCTCCTCGTACCTGCGGGTCTGCTCGACTTCGTCCGGCGGTTCGGTTCGATCCAGGAACAGGAACTCGGTGCGCAGCAGACCGCAGCCTTCTGCTCCGGAGGCGACGGCTGCGCCCGCTTCCGCGACCGACCCGACGTTGGCGAACACCTCGATGCGCTCGCCGTCAGCGGTTCGACAGTCGAAGGCGGCGGCGGTCAGGAGCCGCGCGTGGATCCGCGCGCGTTCCGCGATCCGCTTTTCGGCCGCGGCCGTTTCCGCGTCGCCAGGTTCGATCGTCAACCGGCCGCGATCCGCGTCGAGCAGGAGCGGCGTGCCGTCCGCGATCGAAAGCAGTTCGGCGTCGACGCCCGTCAGCATCGGCAGCCCCATCGCGCCCGCAAGGATCGCGACGTGCGAAGTCGCGGCCCGGCTGATCGTGCAGACGCCTGCGATGCGGGCGGCATCGAGCGCCAGGAACTGGGACGGCAAGAGGTCCCGAGCGAGCAGGATTGCGCGCTCCGGCAGCATTGCGGCCGCGGGTTCAGCGGCGCCCGCCAGCATTTCCAGGAGTTGCAACTCGAGATCGAGCAAGTCGTCCACGCGGGCGGCGAGGTGGGCATCGTCGAGCGATTCGAGCGCGCGGACGGCTTCGCGCACGGCGGCGCGCCAGGCGAAACCGGCACTCCTGCCCTCGGCGATCTGCTTGTGCGCGGACGCGATCAACTCCGGGTCGTCGAGGAACTCGAGGTGAGCGCCGACGATTCCGGCGCGCGTGCCGTCACCCGGCGGCGCGAGCCGCGCGAGGCGCATTCGCAGGCGCTCGCGCGCGTCGTCGAGCCCTTGCAGTTCCCGGTGTGCTCCGTCGCCGTCCTCCGCCACGACAGGCTCCCGGCGCGCGATGCGCACGGCCCGGCCGAGCGCAAGGCCGCCGGACGCGACGAGGCCGGTGAACTCGCCCGGCACGGACGAGCGCGCCGGCGAGGCATGGTGCTTCGTTGCGACCGTCGCGCCACCCACAGCGAGTGCGCTCGCAAAGGCTTTCTCCAGCGCGGCGTGCACGATGGCCGCATCGACTCCGGATGCGCTGACGGCCAGGCGGTCGCCATGGCGCGCGCCGAGCGACATCAGGGCGACGGCGCTACGCGCATTCACCGTGCGTCCACGCAGCGATAGCGAAACATCCGCGCGGAGGCTCTTGAGGCTCTGGGCCAGGAGTGCCGCCGGCCGCGCATGCAGTCCATGCGGCAGCGGCACGTCGAGCGAACTCGCGATCGTGGACCCGGCAATACCGCCGACACCGGCCGTGGCCACGGCGCCCGCGTCGCGTATCGTCATCAGGCCGTCGCCGGCGCGGAGGCGACCCGCCGCATGCCGCTCGACGATCAGGAAGCGTTCCGGCTGCGTGAGGATGACCGGGGTTACGAGACTCCTGGCTGTGCGCGCCAGGCAGTCGAGATCGAAGCGTATCAGCGGTTCGCCGGTCCGAACGGACTGTCCGGCACGCGCAAGCATCGTGAATCCCGCGCCCTTCAGGTTCACCGTGTCGATGCCGACGTGGAGCAGGAGTTCGGCGCCGTTCATGGCCCGGACCGTCACGGCGTGCGCAGACTCGGGAACCGTGATGATCGTGCCGTCGCAGGGCGACAGGAGCGTCGCATCGATCGGATCGATGGCCAGTCCGTCGCCCATCATCTTTCCGGCGAAGACTACATCAGGAACTTCCTCGAGCGGGAGGACCCAACCGGACAACGGCGAGCGAAGGACGAGATCGGTCATCGCCTCAGTCTCCGAGCTCGACCCATTGAATTGCCCAGATCGGGTCGATAGCCGGCCGCGCGAACCGCAGGCACAGGTCGTGACGGCCGGGTCGCGGGGGAATGCGTAGCGGCGGCAGGACGGTCACGGCAGGATCGAGAGCGGCGGCCGCCAGCGGCAGCAGGGCAACCGGTTCTGCGTCACAGCTTCCGACGCGCACCTCCAGCTCTCCGGCAGCCGTGCGGGCATCGCCGCGACGGATGGAATCCGCGTCCGCACCGATCTGGAAATTGAACGGCAGCTGTCCGACGGCGAGGCGCAACGTGCCGCCCTGCCCGAGATCGGCGTTCGGCCAGATCCAGCAGGGATTGACGATGTCGACATTGAAGAACGCGCGTTCGCCTTCGAGCGGCGCGTCGTCCTCGAGCCGCAGCACGAGGCTGCCGGTGCACTGCTTCAGCGATTCGCCCGTTCGCAGGTTCAAGAACCGCCTGTCGAGCGTGGCCGCGAGTTCCGAAGACAATGGCAGTTCGCCCTCGTACGTCGCTGCCCTCAAGTGCACACCGGTTTCGGCTTCAATGCTCTCCTGGAACCCAGGCGACGCGGCCGTCGGTGCGCTGCCGTCGAGCGTATAGCGGACTTCGCCGAGCGGCGCCTGTTTCGCCAGCTCGACGCGCAGGCGTTCCGCCGACGAGCCAGGGCTCAGTCGCAGACGTGGCTCGAAAGCAGAGTCGGCGTAGGCCATCCCGAGCCGGCGATAGCGGGCGAACTGCACGGGCAGTCGCGCCTGAAAGCCGGACCAGTCGCGTGTGGCGGCGGGCGACCAGGTCACCTCCGCGATGGCCGCAGCGCGCGGAAAAACCTGGTGGGTGACGCGCTCCGGGAGCCGCATGTGTTCCGTCCACGCGTTCAACTGCGCGCCCAGGATGTGCGACGCTTCGTCCTGGTTGAGGCCGGACGGCACAGGCTCGTAGGCGTGGACGTCCGCCAGCGAAACGACGGATGGGCGGCCCGGCGGCTCATCCGGCGAATCGCTCTGCAGGTGATCGAGATAGAGTCCAGGGGCGGGTGTCATCACGACATCGTGGCCCGTTCGCGCCGCCGCAATCGCCCCTTCGGTGCCGCGCCAGGACATGATGGCGGCGCGCGCGGGAGTGCCGCTTTCCAGAATTTCGTCCCATCCGATCAGCCGTCGGCCGTGACTGTTCAAGAAACGTTCAAGGCGCGCGACAAACCAGCCCTGCAGCGCCGACTCGTCGGCAAGCCCGAGTTCACGGATGCGCGACTGCACGCGCGGCGAGTTCTTCCAGCGTTTCTTGACCGCTTCGTCGCCGCCGATGTGGACGTATTCGCCCGGAAAGAGCTCGATGACTTCAATGAGGATGTCCTCGAGGAAAAGCAGAGTCGACTCGTCCGCGTTGAACAGGTAATCGTGCACGCCCCAGTCGGGCGAGACGGGCGGCCTGCCGCCGGTTCCGAGTCGCGGGTAGCTCGCGATCGCGGCCTGCGCGTGCCCTGGCATTTCAATTTCCGGAACGATGGTGACGAATCGCTCCGCGGCATAGGCGACGATCTCGCGGACTTCCTGCTGGCTGTAATATCCTCCATAGAGGGGCGGCCTGCCCGTGGCCGGATCCGGATCGTCCGGCCAGGCCGCGCCCGCCGGCCTTCGCCAGGCGCCGACCTGTGTCAGGAGCGGGTACTTCCGGATCTCGAGCCGCCATCCCTGGTCGTCGGTCAGATGCCAATGCAGCACGTTGAGCTTGTGCAGCGCCATCCAGTCGATCAGCTGCCGGATGTAGGCGGGCGGCTGGTAGTGCCGGGCGGAGTCCAGCATCAATCCGCGCCAGGCAAAGCGCGGCGCGTCCGCAATTCGAAGCGCCGGGATCGCAGTCGGTCCGCTGTCGGCGCCGTCCGCGGTGACGAGCTGCCAGAGCGTGACGGTCCCGTAGAAGAGACCCGGAGTACCCGGCGCCGCAATTTCGACGCCATGTGACGAAACATTCAAATCATAGGTTTCGCGCGCGGCGCCGGCCTGCGCGGCCAGCGCAAGCCGGATGCCGGCCGTATCCTGCGTCGACGCCATTTCGAGCCGGATGCCGCGCGTGCGCGCGACCAGATCGATGAAGTAGCGCGCGACGGGTCGCGCGGCCGGGTCGCTTGCCCACACGCGCGTGCCGTCCGCGATCTCGAAGCGGCCGCTTTTCAGTTCCAGGCTCGCCGGTGCAGGAATGATCTGCCGTGCGGCGTGGGCGGCCGCTTGCCTCCCGCCGTCGCACGCGGAGAGGGCGGCTAAACAAGCGGTGGCGAACGCTGCATAATTACCCGCAGCGATCATTCCATCCTCCCACGCGGCCCGCGGAAACGATGACCCAGGAGATCAATCCGACTGCCGCAGGCGTTCGCGATGCGATCGCTCGCGGCGACGTCAAGGGCGCCGCGGACCTCCTGACCAGGATCATCGCTGACGATCGTCGCGCCGACTGGGCGTACAACGATCTTATCACCCTGTTCGCGGCGCAAGGCCGGCGCGCCGAGGCGGAACAGGTCGCGCGCCGCGCGCTCGTCGACAATCCGGCTAACGCCGGAGCGAACGACCGGCTCGGCACCCTGCTGTCGGAGCAGAACGATCTTCCGGCCGGCGAGTGGCATTTCCGCAAGGCGCTCGAACTCGGCGGAGCGAATCCGGCGACGCTTGCAAATCTGGCGCTCAATCTCATGCAACAGGGCCGAACGGAGGAATCCGAAGCGGCTTTCGCGGAAGCGGACAGGCACGCGCCCGGCACGCTCCGCATCCTCGCGCACTGGTCGAAACTGCGCGAAGTGCAGGGCGATCTCGCCGGTGCCGAGCGGCTTCTTGCCGCGGCTGAAGCCGCTTCCTCGCCCGCGGAAGTCAACCTGCTCCGCGCGCAATATCACGCGCGCGCGGGGCGGGACGACGAGGCGCTTGCGATCCTCGAGGCGGCGGCCGTCCTGAACGGGGACGGCCAGCTCGAGCGGGGCCGTGTATTCGAGCGCCTCGGACGCCATGCTGAGGCCTGGCGCGATTTCGTCGAGGGTAAGCGCAAGCTCGCGGCCGAGGGCGGCGGCCTCGGCTACGACGCCGACGGCGTCGCCGCCTTTTACCGGGCGCTGGCCGCTTTCTTCAACGCCGCGAATGTCGCGCGGCTGCCGCGTGCTGGGAAACGGCGCGATGTGCCGCAGCCGATATTTATCCTGGGCGCTCCGCGATCCGGCACCACGCTGATCGAACAGGTCTTCGCCTGCCATCCTGCCGTCGCCGCGGGCGGGGAGCGGCCCTGGCTCGGCGAGCTGCGGCAGGTCGCATTGCGCTTCTGCGCGGATGCCGGCCCGTTCCCGGCCTGCCTTGCACGCAGCTGGGCCGCCGACCAGCGCCACCTGGCAACGGTGTTCCGCGATCACTACCTTGCGCGCGCCGAGTCCGCGGGACTCTTCGCGGCCGGCAAGCAGTTTTTCACGGACAAGATGCCGTTCAACGAGATTTACCTGCCGCTTCTCAGGATGGCATTTCCCGATGCGGGGATCGTGCTCGTCGAGCGCGATTCCCGCGACGTCGCGGTGTCCATGCTCGCTCATCACCTTTCCCACGGATTCAATTGCGCTTACCGCATCGAGGACATCGTGCGGCACCTGGCAGCCACATCGGCGCTCGTCGCGCACTACACCCGCGAACTGGGCGACTTCGGGCTCGCACTGCGTTACGAGGACTTCGTCGCGGACCAGGAGGGCGAAACGCGCCGGTTGCTCGCGCACGCGGGCCTCGCATTCGATGCCGCCTGCCTGGAATTCCACAGGAATCCGCGTTACGCGCCGACACCGAGCTACGCGCGCGTGGGCGAGCCGCTGAATGACCGGTCGATCGGCCGCCACCGGCATTTTGCGGCGCAGCTTGCGTCGCACGTCGGCGAGCTTGGGCCCGCCCTCGCGGCCGGCGGATACCGGCCGTGAGGCGTATTCTCAGAACTTGAACCGCGCGCCCGCGAAGTAGATTCGCCCGTTGTCGTACACCGCCCGCGGTCTGAACGAGTCGCTCGCGAACTGGACGATTTCCTCGTTGGTCAGGTTCACGCCGTCGAAGGTCAGGGCGAACTTGTCGGTGATGTTGACGCTGACCGAAGCGTCGAGCGACTTCAGGTCGTCCTGGTTGAGTTGCGTGGACCGGTCGAAGGTCACGAAGAACTCGTCACGGTAGGTATAGGCGAGGCGGGCGCTGATGCGCTCGTTCTCGAAGTAGGCGGCCAGGTTGAATGCGTTCTCCGAGTTGCCCGGTATCGGATCGCCGTTGTCGGCCTCCGCATTCGAATACGTGTAATTCGCCTGCACCCCGAACCCGCCGGCGATCGGCTTCGTCAGCGCGAGCTCCGCCCCGTAAATGCGGCCGCCGCCCCCGTTCGCGCGCTGGTTGATGAGGAACGGACAGTCGAACGAGTTCGGGCCTGTTTGCGTGCAGGCCGCATTCGGCGAAGTCGCGGACTGGACCGGGAAGATCAGCGTCACCGGATTGTCCGTGATGAACGACTCGATATCCTTGTAATAGAGGCCGAGCGCGAATATCGAATTGCTGTCCGGATACCATTCGATCGCCAGGTCGGCCTGGTTCGCGAGATAGGGATCGAGATCGGGATTGCCGGCGGTTCCGGTCAAGGCGCCCGGATTGAGGCTCGCTCGGGGCGCAATGTCCGTGAAGTCTGGCCGCGTCATCACGCGTGCTGCCGTAAAGCGCAGCTTCGTTTCGTCCGTCAGGTCGTAACTAAGATTCAGGCTCGGCAGCACTTCCGTGTAATCCCTGTCAACGGAGATGGGGTCGTAGTTGCCGAAGGGGTTCGAGATGGAACCGTTCGGGCTCACGACGTTGCCGCGAGAGGTCTGCTCGGTGCGCACTATGCGCACGCCGAAGTTGCCGCTCCACTTGCCGGACTCGATGTCGCCCATGATGTAGCCGGCATAGGCCTTCTCGCTCACGCTGAAATTCTGCTGCGGATACGGAACACGACCCGGGCCTGCCGCGAAATTGGCAAACAGGAAATCAGACGTCGCGCCGCGGTTGATCTGCCAGTACTCATCGAGCGTGCCGGGGCTCGAGATCCCGTCGAGAAAATCGCCTGGCGTGAGCGGGCCGGCAAACGTGCTGGAGGGCGTCGTGTTGATCGGCACGTGGAAACCGCCGTACGTGGTGGCGTTGAAGACCAGATCGCGATCGTGGTCCGTAGCTTTTGCGCCGAGTTTCAGCCCGTTGAATGCGCCGAAATCGATCGGTCGCGACGCGTCGGCATAGAAATACGTCTCGCTGTCGTCATTCAGGATCTGGTGCAGCGAGCTGAAGATGAACTGCATGTCCGCCGGGTCGGTCGGGTCGACATTCTCGAACTGGACGCTCGGCGTGTGGCCCCGCAGGTCGTAGGTGAACGCAGCCGGCGCGCCGAATTCGACGAATGGCTGCGCATCGGTGTCGCCGCTCGCATCCGTGTAGCCGAGCTTGAAATGCAGGGTCCAGTCGCCGACGTCATGAACGACGGTGTCGAGCGAGATGTCGCTCGTCTGGGCCGTGGCGAAGCGGTTGATCGCGTCGTAAACGGCGCCGAAGTCCGAGGTGCCGTCGCCGGCCGAGGCCATCCGGCCCGCTACAGCGGTGTCGCCCACCACGGTCACGTTCGTCAGCGTGCCGCCATTGCCGATCGCGCGCGTACCCCAGGTCAGGAAGTTCTCGTTGATGTTGTCGGCATCGAATTTCGAATACAGGGCAGTGAGATTTAAGTCGAGCCGGTCGTTCGGCCGGAACTGGATGCCGATGTTGCCGCCCGTCCGCTTGCGCTCCTGCTGGAACAGGGCCGAGCCGATGAGGGCGGGAGCGAGGACCTCGTTGACCGCCGCGGTCGGGTCGATGTCGACCGGGAAATAGCCGAGCACCTCGACGCCATCGCGCCGGATCTTGCGGTCCTGGTACACGCCTGCAAGCAGGAGGCCGACGTTCTCCGCGTCGTTTTTCCAGCTGAAGAGCAGGTTCGCCTGTGGTGTCGTCTCGTCGGCGAGGTCGGTGTAGGCCACCTGGGCCGAGCCGTAGAATGACATCGACTCGAGGTCCAGGGGATTCCGCGTGATGACGTTGATCGTGCCGCCGATACCCCCTTCCTCGAAATCGGCCTGCGAGCTCTTGTGCACCTCGACGCTGCCGATGATGTCGGAGGGCAGCATCAGGTAGTTGAAGCTGCGCGTCGTATTGAGCTGGTCGAGGATGAACCAGTCGGCGGTTGCGAGGCCGTGGCCGTTCAGGAGCGTGCGCGTCAAATTCGGCGCCGTGCCCCGCAGGCTGACGCGTTCGCCTTCGCCGAACTCCTTGTTGATGACGACGCCGGGCACGCGCTGCAGGGATTCCGCGAGGTTCTTGTCCGGGAACTTGCCGACGTCCTCGGCCGTGATGACCTCGACGACCGTCGCCGACTCGCGCTTGCGATCGATCGACTGGGCGAGGCTTGCGCGAATGCCCGTGACGAGGACCGGTTCAAGTGTCGTCTGCTGTGCGTGAACGGCTCCTGCGCCGCCGTAGAGTGCGATGGCGACGGCGCTCGCGAGCGCGGAGGGCGCCCGCTTCCTGAGTGACGTGATGCGCGTTGCGGTGCTCTTGCTCATGGCGTCGTTTTCCCCCGAATTGAACGCTTTTGAAACCAGCCCGGGCCGCCGCCCATGCGGTCGGTCGCGACCAATATAATGCCACTGTAATACCACTAAAGGCGAAATACCAGTCCTTTATAAGACCACTGACAGATCAAAATAACACCTTGTTATGCCTGTAGTTCCAGAGAGATCGGACAAAATGTTGCACGAAGTGGTATTAATTTGGTTATATTGAGAGCTTGATCAGGGAACTTACTCATGACGCGCTTACGGCAAAAACTCGGGCGTCTGGACGACAGCAGCGGGATACCGCTGTATCAGCAGCTGCAACGCATGTTGAAAGGCGCCATCGAGCGCAATCACATCGGGCCCAACGACGCGCTGCCGGCCGAGCGCGACCTGGCGACGGAGTTTTCCGTATCCCGCATTACGGTGCGCAAGGCAATAGACGGCCTCGTGGCGGAGGGCCTGCTGGTCAGGCGCCAGGGCTCCGGCACCTTCGTCAAGGCGCGTGTCGAGAAGAATTTCTCCCAGCTTTCTTCGTTCTCGGAGGACATGCGTGCGCGCGGGCTGCATCCGCGCAGCGTCTGGCTGAAGCGCTCGCAGGGCACGGTGACGCCCGAAGAAGCCCTCACCATGCAATTGAGTCCGGGAACGCCGGTTTACCGGCTGCATCGCATCCGTTTCGCGGACGACGCGCCGATGGCGCTCGAATACGCGACTGTGCTTGCTTCCTGCCTGCCCTCGGTCGAGAGCGTGGACAATTCGCTTTATGAAGCGCTCGAGCGCACTGGCAACCGGCCGGCCAAGGCGCTGCAGCGGCTGCGGGCGGTGCTCCTGACCGCGGAGCAGGCGAAGCTGCTCGGCGCAAAGGACCTCGACGCAGGCCTGCTCGCGGAGCGAGTGGGCTATCTCGGCGACGGCCGGGCCGTGGAGTTTTCCCAGTCATTCTACCGAGGCGACACCTACGATTTCGTCGCCGAGCTCAGTGCCCAGAAGTGACTTCCATGTACCGCGAGGCCGCAGAGTCGGCCGCAGTGGTGCGCGGACAGCTCGCCGTCAACCGTGAGCCGGTCACGCGGCTTGCCGCCGTGTTGCGCAATCTCGCGCCGCGGGCTGTCGTTACCTGCGCGCGCGGCAGTTCAGATCACGCGGCCACCTATGCGAAGTACCTGCTGGAAACGCGCTGTGGCGTGCTGACCTCCTCGGGAGCGCCGTCGGTCAGCTCCGTTTATTCGGCAATCCCGGACCTTGCCGGCGCGCTGTGTCTCGCGATCTCGCAGTCGGGCCGAAGCCCCGACCTCCTTGCGGCTGCCGACGCTGCGCGCGCAGCCGGCGCGCTCGTCGTCGCGCTGGTGAACGATGAACGCTCGTTGCTCGCCGAGCGCGCCGATCATGTGATCCCATTGCGCGCTGGCGCCGAGTCGAGTGTCGCTGCGACGAAATCGTATATCGCTTCACTCGCCGCGATCCTGCATCTTGTCGCGGAATGGCGCGGCGACGCGGAACTCGGAAAGGCGCTGGAGAACCTGCCCGAGGGGCTCGAAAGCGCCTGGCGGCTCGACTGGCAGCCCGCCGTCGCGCCGCTGAAAGAGGCCCGCAATCTGTTCGTGCTCGGCCGCGGACTCGGACTCGGAATCGCGCAGGAAGCGGCGTTGAAACTGAAGGAAACCTGCGGGCTGCATGCGGAGGGAATCTCCGCCGCGGAGTTGCAGCATGGCCCGATGGCGCTGGTGCGGGCGGGCTTCCCGGTCCTGATGTTCTCGCAGGACGACGAGACGCGCGCGAGCAATGCCGCGCTCGCCGCGCTGCTGGTGGAGAACGGTGCGGCGTTGATAACCGCGGGACTGGATTCGCCCGGGGCGCTGGGGCTTCCGAGCGTTCGCGCCCATCCCGTCGTGCAGCCGATCCTGCTCATCCAGAGCTTTTACCGCCTGGCCGAGGCACTTTCGCGTGCGCGCGGCCTGGATCCGGATCGTCCGCCACATCTCTCCAAGGTCACGGAAACCGTCTGATGGAGCTGGCGCTCACCAATGGCCGGGTTCTTCTCGACGCAGGATTCTCGGTCGGCGAGGCGGTGCTGATCGACGGCGATCGCATTGCGGCGATCGTTCCGGAGAGGGATACGCGCGTGGCCGCGGCGCGCCGCGTCGATCTCGAAGGCGGGCTCCTGTTGCCGGGATTCATCGACGTGCAGGTGAACGGCGGCGGCGGATTCCTGTTCAACGATTCCCGCGATGTCGAAACGATTCGCGCGATCGGCGCGGCACATCGCCGGTTCGGCACGACCGGTTTCCTGCCGACGCTGATCAGCGACGACCTGAAGGTAGTCGAGGAAGCGATGCGCGCGGTCGATGGCGCGATCGCGGCAGGCGTGCCGGGCGTGCTCGGCATTCACATCGAGGGCCCGTTTCTCAGCGTCGCGCGCAAGGGAGTGCACGACGCGAGCTGGTTCCGCGAACTGGATGAGAGCGGAATCCGTCTCTTGACGTCCTTGCGACGCGGCAAGACCCTGGTCACGCTCGCGCCGGAGATGACGACGCCGGGCTTCATCGACAAGCTTTCGGCCGCGGGCGTGATCGTCTGCGCGGGGCATACCGATGCGAGCTACGAAGAGGTCCGGGAAGCCCTGCGGCACGGGCTCCAGGGCTTCACGCACCTCTTCAATGCAATGTCGCAGCTGACCAGCCGCCGGCCCGGCGCCGTGGGCGCCGCGCTCGAGGACGAGGACAGCTGGTGCGGGATCATCGTCGACGGTCAGCACGTGGATCCGGCGGTTTTGAGGATCGCGCTGCGATGCAAACGCCACGACCGGTTCATGCTGGTGACAGACGCGATGCCGAGCGTCGGAACTTCCCGGAAGAGCTTCACGCTTCAGGGCCGGTCGATCTCGGTGGAGGGCTCGGCCTGCGTCGACGAGGACGGAAATCTTGCCGGCTCGGATACCGATATGGCGGGCGCCGTGCAGAACGCGGTTTCGATGCTCCGGCTTTCGCTGCCGGAGTCAGTTCGCATGGCGAGCGGTCATCCCGCCGCGTTTCTCGGTCTGCAGGATGAGGTGGGCCGGATCGCGCCGGGACTTCGCGCAAACCTGGTTCTTGCGGACGACCAGATGGCGGTGCGCGAAACTTGGATCGACGGAGTCCCGTCGGGACGCGTCAGCGGCTGACCGCGGGCAGCGCGTCGACGAATTCCGCCATGCGCCTGCGGGTTTCAGCCTCGGGCAGGCGGCCAATGCCGCCGCCGATATTGTCGATCATGTGCCGGGCCTGGCTCGTCGCCGGGGTCACGACCGTCACGGCCGGGTGTCCGAGCACATACTTGATGAAGAACTGCGCCCAGCTCGTCGCGTCGAAATGGGCCGCCCAGTCGGGAAGCCCGCGGTCGCCGACGCGCCGGAAAAGCCGCGTGCGACCGAACGGCACGTAAACCATCACGGCGATCCTGCGCTCGATGGCGAGCGGCAGGATCGTGTCTTCGACGTCGCGGTTGTCGACGGCGTAGTCGACGCCGATGAAGTCGATCGCTTCCTTGCGCATCACGCGCGCGAGTTCGCCGTACTGCTCCTTGTTCGTCGACGTGACACCGATGTAGCGGACGCGCTTCGCGGCCTTCAGCTCCTTGAGTATCCCGAGCTGCACCGGAATGTCGCTGAGATTGTGGACCTGGATCAGGTCCATTTTCGCGACGCCGAACCGGCGGTAGGATTCGTCGATCTGGGCCCTCGCGGCGGCGGGATCGGCGGCTCCGCCGCCCCGCGGCGCGACATTCACCTTGGTCGCCCAGAAAATCGTCTGCGTGATGCCTAGCTCGCGCGCGAGCCGGCCCGCGACTTCCTCGGATGCGCCGTAGGAGGGCGCCGTATCGAATACGGTGGCGCCGCGCCCGACCAATGCCGCGAGCACGTCGCGCAGCGACGCGACGTCTTCGCGATCCGCGACGGTCCGGAAGGTTGCGGAGCTACCGAGGCCGATGACCGGGATCGGTTCGCCGCTCGACGGGATCGGGCGGGAAAGAAGGGAATCGCGCGCTGCGCCGATTGCGAGACGCGGGCCGAGGCCAAATGCCGCGCCCGCGGCCAGCGTCATTCCGATCCATTGACGGCGATCGACCATCGTCAGCGCCGGTCGAGACCCGTGCGGCGGTGCACCGCCGTCTGAAGGATCGTGAGAGCCTCGACGGCGACCGTATCCTGGCCGTCGTTCGTGAGGATCGTGAACCACAGCGTCAGGTCGCCGACCTGGAGCAGTCCCTGGCTCATGTACTTGAACTCGTCCGCGCGCGGGTCGCGATCGGTTGCGGCGAAATAATATCCGATGCCATTTACGCCATTCAGCTGGCGGACTTCGAGAAAGCTTTCGACCACCTGGGGCTTGATCCGCTCGGCCGCGTCCCGGATGGCGTCACGCAGCGCGGGCGTCTCGCGTATTTCCGACGCTGAAGGATCCATCCATTCCGGGGTGACGAACACCTGGAAGGCTGCGCCTTCGGCCGGGCCCAACTCGATCGTCGGCGGCCCGCCGCCGGCGGGCTGATCCACATGGTCCACCCAGCCCGCCGGAAGCCCGAGCTCGAGCGTGTCCAGGTTCGGCAATTCGTAACGGTGGATTGCCGGTTCGTCGGCGCGCGCGAATGAGCCCGCGATCAGCGCGGCGCTCACGAGCAAGGAAGTGATTACGGACCGGCGCATGGCCCGCGACCGATCGATCGGACTTCAGGGCGTCGGCGCAGCGGCAGCGGGATCGGCGCCGCCCGAAACGAAGCCGACCTTCTGAAGGCCGCCGCGCTGGAGCGTGAAAAGCACGTTGGCGACATACACGTACGGCACGCGCCGGTGCGCGTCCACATGGATTTCGGGCTGCGGATCCTTTGCATTTTCGATGGCGACATAGTCGCGGAACGATTGCGGGTCGACCGGCGTTCCGTTCCAGATGATGGACCCGTCAAACTCGACAAAGATCCGCACGACTTCAGGCTCGACGGACGGCGGGTTCGGGTTGTCGCGGGGGAGATCGATCTTGACCGCGTGCGTCATGACCGGGATGGTGATGATGAAGATGATCAGCAGCACCAGCATGATGTCGACCAGCGGGATTACGTTCGGCTCGACCATCGGATCCGCGCTGTCGCCTTTGATCGAAACCGCCATGGAAGTCCCCACTCGGCCCCTGTGTCGCAGGGCCTTGATCGTTGATAATCCGAGTTTGCCCTTCCACCCTGGATGGCGCAAGCCAGCCGCCCCCTCGGGTGTTATCCTTTTTGGAAAATCCGCCGGACGGGCGGTTGTGCGGGGGAGTAATGACGAAGGCAACCGGCGACATACGCAACATTGCCCTGGTCGGCCACGCCGGGGCGGGGAAAACCCTGCTGGCCGAGGCGCTCCTGTACGGCGCAGGCAGCGTCCGCGCCAAGGGCAGCCTGGTCCGCGGCACGACGGTCTGCGATCACGATCCCCAGGCGCGCCGGCTGCTGCATTCCGTGGATTCGACCTTCTGCTGGCTCGAAACCGGTAATGCCCACGTCAACCTCGTCGACACCCCCGGCTACCCCGATTTCATCGGCCGGACACTGCCCGTGCTCGAGGCCGTGGAGACGGCCGCAGTGGTGACGAGCGCGGTTGCGGGCGTCGAGCCGATGTCGCAGCGCATGATGGATGCCGCCCGCGAGCGCGGATTGTGCCGCCTCATCGTCGTGAACAAGATCGACGCCCGCGAGGCGAATCCCGAGGCGACCCTCGGGGAAATCCAGGACCAGTTCGGCCGCGAATGCCTGCCGATCAACCTGCCGGCCGCCGGCGGCAGCAAGGTCATCGACTGCTTTTTCCATAATGAAGGCGAGGCCACCGACTTCTCGTCCGTCAAGGAAGCGCACACGCGGATCGTCGACCAGGTCGTCGAGGTGGACGACGAGCTGATGGCGCTTTACCTCGAGCAGGGCGAGGAACTCGCGCCGGAGCAGCTGCACGATCCATTCGAGAAAGCCTTGCGCGAAGGCCACCTCGTGCCGGTTTGCTTCGTCTCGGCTGAAACCGGCGCGGGCATTCCCGAGCTCCTGGAGGCGATCGAGCGGCTGATGCCGAATCCTGCGGAGGGAAACCCGCCCCCATTCATGCGGGGCGACGGCGACAGGGCCGAGCTCGTCTCCATTGAGCCCGAGCCGGGCCGTCATGCCATCGCGCACGTATTCAAGGTCATCATGGATCCATTCGTCGGCAAGCTCGGCCTGTTCCGCGTGCACCAGGGCACGATCCGTTCCGGAGCCCAGCTCTTCGTCGGCGATGCGCGCAAGCCCGTGAAGATCGCGCACCTCTTTCGCATGCAGGGGAAGGAGCATGGCGAGATACCGCAGGCCCTGCCGGGCGACATCTGCGCGGTCGCGAAGCTCGACGAGCTGCACTTCGACGCGGTGCTGCACGACTCGCACGACGAGGACAACTTCTACCTGAAGACCATGGCGTTTCCGCCGGCGATGCTCGGCGTCGCGATCGAGCCGGAACGCCGCGGCGACGAGCACAAGCTCGCCGAGGCGCTGCACAAGCTTGCCGCCGAGGATCCCTGCGTGCGGATCGAGCACAGCAGCTCGGCCAACGAGACGGTGCTCTATGGCATGGGCGACCTGCACCTGCGCGTGATGACCGAGCGCATGACCGAGCGCTACGGTGTATCCGTCCGGACACGGCCCCCGAGCATCCCGTATCGCGAGACGATCACGCGACCGGCCGAGGGACATCACCGCCACAAGAAGCAGACCGGCGGCGCCGGCCAGTTCGGCGAGGTTTATCTGCGAATCGAGCCGCTCGCCCGCGGCACGGGCTTCGAGTTCGTCGACGACGTCGTGGGCGGCGCGATTCCGAACCAGTTCATCCCGGCGGTGGAGAAGGGCATTCGGCATGCGCTCGCCGAGGGCGCGATCGCCGGATTCCCGCTGCAGGACATCCGCGTTTCCGTCTACGACGGCAAGTACCATTCGGTCGATTCGAAGGAAGTGGCCTTCGTTTCGGCAGGCCGCAAGGCGTTCCTCGACGCGGTGCAGAAGGCCGGACCGGCGGTCCTCGAGCCGATCGTGCACGTCGAGATCAACGCGCCGGGTACCGTGATGGGCGACATCACGGCGGATCTGGCGACGCGCCGGGCGCGCATCGACGGCAACGAGGCGCGCGCGCGCGGACGCATCGTGGTTTCGGCCTATGTGCCGCTCGCGGAAGTCACCGATTACCAGAACCGGCTGAAGGCGCTGACCGGGGGCGAGGGCAGTTTCACGCTGCAACTGAGCCACTACGACCCGGTTCCGCCGCGCAAGCAGCAGGAACTGGCTTCGGCCTGGAAGCCGGCCGCGGGCGAAGAATGAACAACGCCACGCCGCGCTCCGACACCCGCATCATGGCCGTGTTCTGCGACTTCGAGAACGTCGCGCTGGGCGTGCGCGACGCGAAGATCCCGACCTTCGACATCCGCAAGGTGCTCGAGCGGCTGCTGCTGAAGGGAAACATCGTCGTCAAGAAGGCGTACTGCAACTGGGAGCGTTACCAGGATTTCAAGCGTGGCATGCACGAAGCGGCATTCGAGCTGATCGAAATCCCGCATGTGCGCCAGTCCGGCAAGAACTCCGCTGACATACGCCTCGTCGTGGACGCGCTGGATCTCTGCTACACGAAATCGCACGTCGACACGTTCGTGATCATCAGCGGCGATTCCGATTTCTCGCCGCTCGTGTCGAAACTGCGCGAGAACAACAAGATCGTGGTCGGCTGCGGCGTCAAGAACTCGACTTCCGACCTGCTGATCAGCGGCTGTGACGAATTCATCTATTACGACGACCTGGTGCGGGGCGATGGCCGCGCCCGTGTCGCGCGCAAGGAAAAGGTCGCGAAGACGGCAGCCAAGGCGCCGGGTCCCACGGAGGACCGCCGCCAGGAAGGCATCGAGCTCCTGATGGAGACCGCCGAGGACCTGTTCGCTGAGCGCGACGCCGAGGAAAAGGTCTGGGGCTCAATGGTCAAGCAGGCCATCAAGCGCCGCAAACCCGGCTTCAACGAGAGCTACTACGGATTCAAGAGCTTCGCGAAGCTGCTGGAGGAGGCGCGCGAACGCAAGCTCATCGATCTCGAGTTCGACGCGAAATCCGGCGGCTACATCATCACGCGCGTCGCCGCCGGCTGAATGAGGATTTACGCGATGAATGGTATCGCCGTGAGTTCCAGAAGCCTGTTCCTGGCGCTCCTGGTCGCGGGCACCGGGGCCTGCCAGGAATCGCAGCACGTCGCGCCGAGCGGCGATACGAAAGTCACGGTGACCACGTTCGCGAGCGGACTCGAGCATCCCTGGGGCCTCGCGTTCCTTCCCGACGGGCGCATGCTCGTGACCGAGCGGCCCGGTCGCCTGCGCTATGCGGGCAAGGACGGTTCCCTGTCCGCGCCGATCGCGGGCGTGCCGGCCGTGCACGCCAAGGGACAAGGCGGATTGCTCGACGTGATCCTGGATCCGGACTTCGCGCGGAATTCCGTCATCTATCTCTCGTATGCGGAGCGCGGCGAGGGCGAGGAGAACGGGACGGCAGTCGCGCGCGCCCGCCTCGACGGCGACCGGCTTGCGGATGTCTCCGTCATCTTCCGGCAGAAACCGAAGTTCGCGAGCGGGCACCATTTCGGCTCGCGATTCGTGTTCGCGCGGGATGGCAATCTTTTCGTGACGCTCGGCGAGCGCAACTCGCAGCGCGACAAGGCGCAGGACCTGCGCACCCATCTCGGCAAGGTCGTCCGCATCACGAAAGACGGCGGCGTGCCAGCGGACAATCCGTTTGCCGGCAAGCACGAAGCCTTGCCTGAAATCTGGTCATACGGCCACCGCAATCAGCAGGGCGCCGCGCTGCATCCTGGGACCGGCGAGCTGTGGATCGTCGAGCATGGGCCGCGCGGCGGAGACGAAATCAACCTGCCGAAGCCTGGCCGCAACTATGGGTGGCCCGTGATCACCTACGGGCGCGAATACAGCGGTCCCTCGATCGGCGAAGGCACGGCCAAGGCGGGCATGGAGCAGCCCGCTCACTACTGGGTACCGTCCATCGCGCCTTCCGGCATGACGTTTCACAGCGGCAACGGCTATCCGGCCTGGAAGGGCCAGCTCTTCGTCGGCGCGCTCGCCGCCAGGCAACTCGTGCGTCTCGTGGTCGAGCCGGACGGCAAGGTGCGCTCGGAAGAGCGCATCGCGATCGACAAGCGCGTGCGCGACGTGCGCGAGGGACCCGACGGCGCGCTCTACCTCCTGACGGACGAGGACGCGGGCGAAGTGCTCCGGGTCGTTCCGGCGTCCTGATTCGTGGACCGGACCGAGCGTTTCTACCGCATCCGGCGCCGGCTGATCGAGAAAGGCGCGCTGACGCGTCGCGAGATCGAGGAGGACCTCGAGATCTCGCACGCGACATTCAAACGCGACATCGAATACCTGCGCGACCGGCTGAACGTTCCGATCGTCTGGTCGCGTGAGCGCCAGGCCTACGTGCTCGATCCCGAGGCGGAGCTCGCGGAGCTGCCCGGCGTATGGTTCAGCCCGGCGGAAGTCTATGCGCTCCTCGAGATCGAGCATCTGCTCGACACGCTCGGCTCCGGACTGCTCGCCCGCCAGCTCGAACCGCTTCGCGCGCGCCTGCGGGCGCTGCTCGAGCGCGGCGATCGCGGGCATCGCGAGATCCGGCGCCGCATCCGCGTGCTGACGCTCGGCATGCGGCGCGTGAACCGCGAGGTGTTCGAGGCCCTGTCGCTCGCGCTTCTCGGCAGGAAGCAGGTATTCATCCGGCACCAGAAACGCGGGGACGGCGGAATCACGGAAAGGATGGTGTCGCCGCAGCGCCTGGTGCATTACCGCTACAACTGGTATCTCGATGCCTGGTGCCACGTCCGGAAGGACCTGCGCGTCTTCGCGGTCGACGCGATCCGCCAGGCGCACGTCGACGAGGCGCCGGCGCGCGAAGTCGCCGACGCCGAGCTTGATCGCGTTCTCGGCGCGGGCTATGGAATCTTCGCCGGCGCCGAGACCGAGACCGCGGTGCTGCGCTTCAAGCCGGAAAGCGCGCGCTGGGTCGCGGACGAAGTCTGGCATTCGCAGCAGGTCGGCCGGATCGAGTCCGACGGGAGTTACGTGCTCGAATTGCCGTTCAGCCGGGAGCCGGAACTCGTGATGGACCTGCTGCGTCACGGCGCCGGCGTCGAGGTGCTTGCGCCGCCGGGGCTGCGCGCGCGGGTTGCCGCCGAACTTGCCGCGGCGGCGCGCCAGTACTGGTGACGAAGCTGCGGGCGATATCCGGTTCTGCGACCAGCCGTGCATCGGACGGGATGGGGCGTTGCGCTCCGGTGTGAATCTTGAATAAGTTGTCCCGATGAATCTCGATCTCCTGCGCAGCAATCGCAACCTGCTGTTCTGGGGCCTGCACACGCTCGGCTGGAGCGCGTACGGGTTCGCCCAGTTCGTCGGTTCGGCGGTCTATGGCAAGGAGCCTGGCTACGTCCAGGTGATTGCGATCGCCGCGGCGGCGGGTTTCCTGCTGTCGGCGCCATTACGCCCGCTCTATCGCAGGCTCTGGACCGCCGGCCCGCGCGCGATGCTGATTGGTTCGCCGATCATCTGCTGGATCGTCGCACTCGCCTGGCGCGCGATCATCAACACGGCCTACATGGAGCTCGTCAAGCCCGATTGGGCGATGGAACATGCGCCCAAGCCGCTCGAGATCTTTGTCGGCACGCTCTCTTCGATGGCGCTGCTCCTGTGCTGGACCGGCCTGTACTACGGCGTGAAGTTCTACGAGCGGCTGCAGCTCGAGCGCGAAGCGACGCTCAAGGCTTCGGCACTCGCCCAGGAGGCCCAGCTAAAGATGCTGCGCTACCAGCTCAATCCGCATTTTCTCTTCAATACGCTGAATGCGATCTCGACGCTCGTCCTGGACGGGCAGAACCGCACGGCCAATCTGGCCGTCTCCCGGCTGTCGGAATTCCTGCGCTACACGCTCGACCAGGACCCGATGAAGAAGGTCACGCTGCGCCAGGAACTCGACGCGCTCAACCTCTATCTCGGGATCGAAAAACTAAGATTCGGCGATCGGCTCAAGCTCGAGTTCGACGTCGACGAGCGCGCCGAATCCGCGCTCGTGCCGTCGCTGTTGCTGCAACCGCTCGTCGAGAACGCCATGAAATACGCGATCTCTCCGCGCGAGCAGGGCGGCTCGGTGACCGTCATCGCCGGCATCGAGGGCGGCGGATTGCGTCTCGCGGTCGTCGATGACGGTCCGGGACTGCCGGCCGGCGCGATGAGCGGAAACGGCCGCGGCGTCGGCTTGCGCAACACCCGCGAGCGGCTCAAGGTGCTGTACGGGGACGCGCACCGGGTCGAGGTGGCCGACGCGACGCCGGGCCTGCGTGTCGAGATGCGCCTGCCTCTGGAAGTCTGAAACCGATGGCCGGACCGATACGCGCGATCATCGTCGACGACGAGCCGCTGGCCCGGCGCGGCCTCGAGCTTCGGCTTGCCGCATTCAAGGATTTCCAGATCGTCGCGCATTGCGCGAACGGCCGGGAGGCGCTCGAGGCCGTCACCCGGCATGCGCCGGATCTGATGTTCCTCGATATCGAGATGCCGGGCATCGACGGGTTCGAGGTCCTGCGCCGCATTCCGCAGACCAGCATGCCCATGGTCGTGTTCGTGACCGCCTTCGACCGCTATGCCATCGAGGCCTTCGACGCGCACGCCCTCGATTACCTGCTGAAACCGCTCGTGGACGAACGTCTCGAACGCACGCTGGCGCACGTCCGCGACCAGTTCGCGCAGCGCAAGTCGGTCAAGCATCGCGAGCAGCTGGTGGCGCTCCTGGCGAACGTCACTGGGGCGGGCCAGCTCGATGCCGAGGAACTCCTGGCGCGCGGCACGGCGGGGATGGCGCGCCGTTTTCCCGAGGTGCTGCCGATTCGTCTCGGACGCGAAACCGTCCGGCTGCCGGTGGCGGCCATCGAGTGGGTCGATGCGGCGGGCGACTACATGTGCGTGCACGCGGAAGGGCGGACGCACGTCGTGCGGGCGACGATGAAGCAGTTCGAGGAGCGGCTGGATCCAGTCGACTTCCAGCGCATCCACCGCTCGACCATCGTCAATATCCGGCGCATCCGCAAGCTCAAGCCGCACACGAACGGCGAATATTTCCTGACGCTCGAGGGCGGTCACGAACTCAAGCTGAGCCGGAGCTATCGCGACCGTCTGGAACGCATCCTCGGAAAGGGATGAGGGCCGCTTTGCACTCGGGCGGAATCAGCAGTCGACGGACGACTCGCACTTCGCGGGGGGTGGCGAATCCTCCGGCTCCCCGCCGCACCAGCCGAAGAACAGCTGGAATATGACGATCAGCAGGGTGGCGACGGCATCCATGGCGGCAATTCTAGGCTCGCCGCGTGACAGCCGGATTACGCTGCGAATCGGCCCGTCTCGGCGCGAGCCCGCTTCATCGCAGGACGGGGCGGGGCGCGGCCGGCAGCCGCGGCGCATGCTCGGAGCCGCATGACCGCTCCCGGACCCATCGTCGTCTCGGTCGACCTGCCGGCCTCGCCGGCGCGCGCCTACGCGGCTTTCACCGCGCAGTTTGCCGAGTGGTGGCCGGTCGCGACACATTCGCTGTCGCGTCACGCCGCGACGCGCTGCCGTCTCGATGCGAATGTGGGCGGCGCCGTGGAGGAGAAAGCGCCCGACGGCACGCGCCACGTCTGGGGCGCGGTCCAGGCGCTCGAGCCTGGCCGGCGCATCCGCTTCAGCTGGCATCCGGGCCGCGAACCGGAATCAGCTCAATGGATCGAAGTCCTGTTCACTCCGGCCGAGTGGGGCAGCCGAGTCACACTGACCCACGGCGGCTGGGACGCGCTCGGCGAGATCGCGCCAATCTTGCGCCGCGAGTACGTTTCCGGTTGGGAAAACGTCTTCGGGATCATCTATGCCGGCTTTGCACGGCGGGGTGCCTGAGGCCGAGATCGGGCTTCAGGGGCGGGCGCGGAATGCTCCCGCGCTCGCTCAGCCGGAACTTTATTCGCTCGCTTGGGACATTCCCCGCCCGCCCCTGAAACCCATCTACTGCTTGAGCACCCAGTCGATCACGGCCGCTTGAATGGTTTCTCCGAGTCCGTTCTGGGCGCCCGGATAGTTGACGAACACGACGACGGCGTAAGTCTTGCCCGATTTCCCGCCGACGTAGCCGGCGATGCAACTGACGTCCTTCAGCGTGCCGGTCTTCATGCGGATCCGGCTCGGATCCTCGACGTTCGCGAAGCGTTTATCGAGCGTGCCGTCGAGCCCGCCGAGCGACAGCGAAGTCAGGAACTCCGGAGCAAAACGGCTTTGCCGCGCGCCGACGAGCAACCGCGCCATGCTGTCGGCGGACATGCGGGCCTCACGGGAAAGGCCGGAGCCGTTGCCGATGACGAGTTCCGGAAAGTCCAGGCCGCGCGTCTTGAGCCATCCCTGGATTACCGACTCGCCCGCCGCGGTGGTCGCGGGTGTGCCGGTCATCTCGGCCGCGAGCGCGAGCACGAGCGAACGCGCCATCATGTTGCTGGAATACTTGTTGGTGACGCGAACGATTTCGGAGAGCGGCTCCGATTCGTGCGTGAGCAGGAGCCGCGCCGCAGGCGGCGTCGGCGCGCGCAGCATCCCGCCGCGGAACTGGCCGCCCAACTGGCGCCAGAGGGTGACGAATGTTCCATAGGCGTACTGCGCCGGTTCCATGATCGCAAGTCGCTGGGTCTGCGGCCCGCAACTCGTCGCGAGCCGGCCGGTCGCGACGACCCGCTCGGGCCTTGTCGGCTCGATCGTGTAGGCGACCCGGCTGTTGCGGCCGACGCAACGGCCGGTTGCGAGCCTGACGCGGTTGTCGACGATGAGTCCATCCGGAAAGGGCTGGATCGTGATGTCGATTCCGCCGCCGTCGTCCGAAGGCCGGATCGTGAAGTCGGACGACTGCCAGTTCACGAGCATCGGGTCGGGCAGGACGTTGTACGTGCGCCAGAACTTGCCGTCGAAATCTTCCGGCCGCTCGTCGGGAGCCGTGAAGCGCGTCTGATCGATGACGATGTCGCCCTCGATGACGCGCAGGCCCGTCTGCCGCAGGTCGTTCACGAAGCGCCACCAGCGCTCGATGGTCAACAGGGGATCTCCGCCACCCTGGAGATAGAGGTTGCCCTTGAGAACGCCCTTGACCACGGGCACGTCGGACCAGGCCCGGGTCTTCCAGGAATAGGCGGGACCGAGCAGATCGAGCGCCGCCCAGGTCGGGAGGAGCTTCATCGTCGACGCGGGCGAGCGCGCCATGCCGGGAAAGTGCTCGATGAGACTGTTGCCGCTCGCAACGTCGCGCACGACGACGCTGACGTTCGACTCGGGTATTACCTCGCGCTCGAGCACGGCGCGCGCGCTGTCCGGCAGCTCGACGGCGAAAGAAGACGCCGCCAATGTCGCTCCGAACAGGATGGCCGGGAACTGAAGCCTCATTTGGTGCAATACTAATGTGCATGGATGCAACTTGCAGGAGCCGCCGCAGTCTGAGCGCTGGAGCGAATTTCCACCCCGGAGCATCCATGCACACCCATCTGCGCCGGCTGTGGCCGGCGGCGTTGCTCGTATTGCTCGTTTCCTGCACGGAGCGGCCCGAGTCGGCCGATGACGGCCGTGCCGCGTCCCCGCCCGTGCCCGAAGCAGCCGCGCCCGCGCCCGCAGGCCTGTCGGACCTCGCCGGCGCGCTGCCCGATTTTTCGTCGCTCGTCGACGCGTACGGACCCGCGGTCGTCAACGTGAGCACCGTCGCGCGGCGCCAGGCGGTCCGTGGACGGCAACCCGAGATTTCTCCCGACGATCCGTTCTACGAATTCTTCCGGAGATTCGGCTTCGGGGATCCGCGCGCGCAGATGCCGCCGGTCCGTGGCGAAGGCTCTGGATTCGTGATCAGCGCCGACGGTTACATCCTGACCAATGCGCACGTCGTGGCGGACGCGGGAGAGGTGACGGTGCGCACGACGGACCGGCGCGAGTATCGCGCCAAGGTGGTCGGCGAGGACGCGCGCACGGACGTGGCCGTGCTCAAGATCGAGGCGTCGAATCTGCCGGTCGTGCGCACCGGCGATCCGCAGGAACTGAAAGCGGGAGAATGGGTCATCGCGATCGGCTCGCCGTTCGGGTTCGAGAACTCGGTGACGGCAGGCATCGTCAGCGCGACCGCGCGGTCGCTGGCAGGCGACGCCTACACGCCGTTCATCCAGACCGACGTCGCGGTCAATCCGGGCAACTCGGGCGGACCGCTTTTCAATCTTCGCGGCGAAGTGATCGGCATCAACTCCCAGATCTACAGTCGCACCGGCGGTTACCAGGGCGTCTCATTCGCGATCCCGATCGATGTCGCGATCAACGTGAAGGACCAGCTCGTCGCGAGCGGCCGCGTCGAGCGCGGGCGCATCGGCGTGACGATCCAGGAGGTCAACCAGGCGCTCGCCGACTCGTTCCGGCTGACGCGACCGCACGGCGCGCTCGTGAGCCAGGTCGAGGAAGACGGCCCGGCCGACGACGCCGGCCTGAAGCCCGGGGACGTGATACTCGCCGTCGACGGACAGGACATCGAACGCTCGAGCGAGCTTCCCGCGATCATCGCGGGCATCAAGCCCGGCAAGCAGGCGACGCTCACGATCTGGCGCGACAAGTCCGAGCGCAGCATCCGCGTCAAGGTCGGCGAGCTCGAAGACGAGCCGGCCGTCGCCATGCGCGCGCCGCAGGGCGATTCGGAGACCGGCAAGCTGGGACTCGCGGTGCGTCCGCTGACTGGCAGCGAGCGGCAGGAGTTGCAGACGAGCGGCCGTCTGGTCGTCGAGGACTCCGACGGCCCGGCTGCCATCGCCGGCGTCGAGCCCGGCGACGTCCTCATTGCCGTCAATGGCGTGCAGGTTGCGACGGTGGGCGAATTCCGCACCGCAGTGAATGCATCGGGTGGAACCGTCGCGCTCCTGATCCAGCGCGGCAATGCCCACATCTTCGTACCGGTGCGGATCGACTCCTGATGGCAGTCGCCCGGGCCGCGACGATCGCATCGATCCTCGTTGCGCTTGCGGCGCCGGCCGCGGAGTCTGAATCGGCGCGTGAACCGGGTTCGACATTCCGCGATTGCGACGATTGTCCGGAGATGGTCGTCATCCCTGCTGGAACTTTCGTAATGGGCACGCCGGTTGCCGGGTCGGCACCCGGCGTCGCGGCCGCGGAACGTGACGCCGTCGTGATCGAGCTGCCCGTTTCATTTGCACTTGGGCGGTACGAGGTGACCCGGGGGCAATATGCGCGTTTCGTGACGGACAGCGGACATGATCCGCTGCCAGGCTGCCGAGTCTGGGATTCCGCGCTTTCGCGCTTCAGCGAAGATGGGCGTCAAAACTGGCGGGATCCGGCGACGCCGACGGCGCCCGCGGACGATCTACCGGTCAGCTGCGTGTCCTTCGCGGACGCGCAGGCCTATGTGAAATGGCTTTCGGCGAAAACCGGCTCACGTTACCGACTCCCGTCGGAAGCGGAATGGGAATACGCGGCGCGCGCGGGCAGCCGGATGCTGCGGCCCTGGGGCGACGAATCCCAAAGCGGCTGCGATCATGCGAATACCTACGACCTCACTGCGGCGACGATTTACCGGCTCGGATGGCCCGACGCAGGCTGCAGCGACGGCCAGCAAGATCTCGCACCGGTCGGCAAGTTCAGCGCCAATGCATACGGATTGCACGACGTGATCGGCAACGTGCGCGAGTGGGTCCAGGACTGCGCAACCGGCAGTTACGTCGGCCGCCCGCGTGACGGGCGAGCCTGGGAATGGCTCGGCGGCTGCGGCGAGCGCGTGCAGCGCGGCGGAAGCTGGCTCACGCCGCCGGCGGAAAGCCGCAGTGGATCCCGTGCGGCCGCGCCGGCCGATGAGCACTCGGGCGACACGGGATTCCGTGTCGCCGTCGAGCTCGGCGGGCGGGAAGCTGAGGATCGTTGAAGTTTCCGTTCACGCTGGCGATGCTCTTGCTCGTCGGCGCGCCGGCGTCTGGGCAGTCGCAGCCTGCCGCCGAATCGCGGGACTGCGCGGTCTGTCCCGAGCTCGCGGTGGTGCCGCCCGGGCAGTTCGCGATGGGCTCTTCGCCCGATGCGGCGGAACTCGACGCGGGCCGCGGCGAATCGCCCGCGGTCACCCTGTCGTTTTCGCGGCCTTTCCTGATCTCGCGGCGCGAGATCACGGTCGGCGAGTTTCGCCGCTTCGTCGAGGCGGCCGGCGCCAAGGCCGTCGCGGGCTGTCGCGTATGGAGCGGGGGTCAGTGGGTGCAGGACCATGACCGAAGCTGGCGCGATCCCGGCTTCGCCGCGCCGCCGCGCGACGACGAGCCGGTGGTTTGCGTCAGCTGGGACGACGCGCGCGCCTACGCCGAGTGGCTTGCGAAGCAGAGCGGCAAGCGCTACCGCCTGCCATCCGAAGCGGAATGGGAGTATGTCGCGCGCGGCGGAACGTCATTCCCGCGTTACTGGGGCGAACGCGATTCGCGGGAAGACCTCGCGCTCTCGCTCGCCTGCGATCATGCGAATGTCTACGATTCGTCCGCCGTGGACGCGCAACGCTTCCCCTGGCCGAACGCGCGGTGCAACGATCGCGCGCCTGCGCTTGCGCCGGTCGCGCAATACAAGCCGAACGCCTTCGGCGTCTTCGATGTCATCGGCAATGTCCGCGAGTGGGTCATGGACTGCTTCACCGCGAGTTACGCCGGAAGGCCGCAGGACGCCCGCGCCTGGACCTGGCAGGGGGGCTGCGAGCTGAAAGGCGTGCGCGGCGGTTCCTGGGCGAGCCGGCCGCGCGACGCGCGGGCGCCTGCACGCGGCGCCGAACTCGCGACGCACCGCCAGTCGGACCTCGGATTCCGCGTCGCCCGCGACTACGAATAACCCTCAAAGCCGGATTTTGCGCCAGGCGCCGTTGTTCCAGCGCAGCCAGAGCGCGGTGCCGATCGCGACCACGTAAACGAGGATGGCGCTCCAGCCGCCGACGGCGCCGAGCCCGTACCCGGGAGCTGAATCGAACCAGCCTTCGCCCGGCGCGAAGGTCAGCAGGTGGGTCAACGGCAGGAAGAGAAACACGCCGCATGAGAGCACGATGAGCGCCGGCACGCGGGCATCGCCCGCGCCGCGCAGGCAGAACGAACTCGCAAAGTTGACGCCATCGAAGAACTGGTAGGCGGCGGCGAGCCAGAGCAGCGAGGAACAGAGCGCGATGACTTCCGCGGCGCGCGGATCGGATGCGTTGACGAACAGCGGAACGACCCAGTCGCCGACCAGGGCGATCAGGAGGCCGACGCCGCCCATGTAGCAGGCGACCACCGCGATGATGCGGTTGCCGAGCCGCTCCGCCCAGTCGCGATCGCCCGCGCCGATCGCCTGGCCGACGAGCGTCGTGCCGGCGAGCGCGAGGCCGATCCCGGGCATGTAGGCAACGGCCGTGAAGATCGTGACGATCTGGGTCGCCGCGCCGTCGACGATGCCGAACTGCACCTGCATCAGCTGGAAGAGCGCCGCCGCGCCGAGATCGGCGCTGGCCGTCATGGCCATCGGCAGACCGAGCGCGATGAGAGTCACGATGCGGCGCATCTTCGGACGCCAGGTGAGATGCGCCTGGAAGCGCCGCGGCTCGAGGCGAATGATCGCCTGAATCGCCATCAGCACGCCGAGCAGTTCTGCGACCGTCGTCGCCCAGGCGGCACCCGCCATGCCCCAGCCGAGCCGGAAGATGAAGACCTCGTTCAGGATCACGTTCGAGCCCAGGACGGCGAGCCCGATCATGAGCGGAATGCGCGTACGGCCGATGCCGTTGAAGTACGCGACCGCCGCCCACAGCGCCGCGGCGAGCGGCCCGCCGATCATTCGCGGTATCCAGAACTGGATCGCAAGCGCTTCGACGTCCGCCGCCAGGCCGAAGCCGCGGATCATCGCGGGCCCGAATGCAATGGTCAGGCCGAAGGCGGGGATGGTCAGCACCGATGCCCACAGTCCCATCCACGCGATCTGGCTCGTGCGTCGATAGCGCCCGGCGCCATAAGCCTGCGCGACGAGCGGCTGCACGCCCATCGCGACGCCGCCGATCAGGAAGAGCGCAAGCAGCGCGAGCCAGTGGACCGCGGCGATCGCCGCGGTCGCGGCGGTCGAGAGCCTGCCGATGAACCAGGTGTCGGTCAGGTTCAAGACGGCCTGAACCGTGCTGTTCAAAACGAGCGGCAGCGCGAGCACGGCGACTGCGCGCATGTCGATGCGGCGCCGGCCGTCGGCGTCGTGACGGAGCGCAGGGAGGGCGCCCGCGCGACGCAGGTCGGGAGTTTCGAATCCGTGGACCATGGGGCTCAAGCCTATCATCGGATAGAATGCCGGCCGCTGCCGCGTGACGGCGACCGGTCCCCGAGTTCCGAGGATTCCCAGTGAACGAAGCTGCGGCGCCAGCCGCCATCAACACCGAATGCGTCATCATCGGCGCGGGCCCGGTCGGCCTGTTCGCGGTTTTCGAGCTGGGGCTGCTCGGGATGAAATGCGAGATCGTGGACTCGCTCGCGCACCCGGGCGGCCAATGCACCGAGCTCTATCCCGACAAGCCGATCTACGATATTCCGGCGCTGCCGGTCTGTGGCGCGAAGGAACTCGTCGACCGGCTGCTCGAGCAAATCAAGCCGTTCCACGCCGGATTCCACCTGGGTCAGGAAGTTGCGGGCCTGGCCAAGCTCCCGTCAGGCCGATTTGAGATCGAGACATCGGCCGGCACGCGATTCGATGCGGGCAGCGTGATCATCGCGGCGGGACTCGGTTCCTTCCAGCCGCGGCGGCTCATGGTGCCGGACTCGGAGAAGTTTGAAGGCAGCCAGATTCACTACCGGGTGCGCCGCGCCGAGGATTTTCACGGCAAGGACCTGCTCATCGCCGGCGGCGGCGACAGCGCGCTCGACTGGGTGCTCGAATTCTGCGGTAAGGCGCGATCAGTTGCGCTCGTGCACCGCCGCACGGAGTTCCGCGCTCAGCCGGCATCGGTCATGCGCATGAAGAAACTGGCGGCGGCGGGAAAGCTGCGCCATCTCGAGGGCACGATCCAGTCGCTCGCGATCGAGAAGGGCCGCCTGACCGGCGTTTCGATCCAGGGCCGCGACAAGTCGACGACGGATGTCCGCTGCGATCTCGTGCTCGCCTGTTTCGGACTGCACCCGAAACTCGGCCCGGTCGCGAACTGGGGTATCGCGCTCGAGAAAAAGGCGCTCAAGGTCGACACGGAGAAATTCGAGACCAGCACGCCGGGAATCTTCGCGATCGGCGACATCAACCATTATCCCGGCAAGAAGAAACTGATCCTGTCAGGATTCCACGAGGCGGCGCTCGCCGCATTCGGTGTCCAGCACTTCGTCTATCCCGGGAAGCGCCAGTTCCTCCAGTACACGACGACGAGTCCGATCATGCGTGAGCGGCTCGGCGTCGCGCCGCCGGACTGAAGCCGCGGAATCGATGGACACGCGCCTTTCGGACATGCTGAAGCTGCTCGATCTCGAGCGGATCGAGGACAATCTTTTCCGCGGCGAAAGCCGCGACGTCGGCGCACCCCAGGTATTCGGAGGGCAGGTGCTGGGCCAGGCGCTCGTCGCCGCCTCGCGCACGGTCGAAGACCGCCAGGTGCATTCCCTGCACGCGTATTTCCTGCGGCGCGGCGATCTCAGCGTGCCCATCGTCTTCGAAGTCGATCGCAGCCGGGACGGCGGCAGCTTCACCAGCCGGCGTGTGGTCGCGGTCCAGCACGGTCAACCGATCCTCACGATGTCGGCATCGTTCCAGATTGTCGAGCCGGGTCTCGACCACCAGTCGCCGATGCCGCAGGCGCCGCCGCCCGGGACGCTTCGGGATCTTGGCGAGATCGAGGCGGAATTGCTCGAGCGCGTGCCGCACAAGGTCAGCGGTTTCTTCCGCAACCAGCGTCCGATCGAGTTTCGCGCGGTCGATCCCTCCGACTACCTGAATCCCGGAAAGCGGCCGGCCGTCAAGCAGGTGTGGTTCCGGGTGGTCGGGCGATTGCCTGACGACCAGGCGCTGCACCGCTGCCTGCTGACCTATGTTTCCGATTACCACCTGCTTGCGACCGCGACGCTGCCGCATGCGGTTTCCTTCCTGCAATTACAGCTGGCCAGCATCGACCACGCCATCTGGTTTCATCGCGACCTCAGAATGGACGAGTGGCTCCTGTACGTGATCGAGAGCCCGAGCGCTTCCGGGGCGCGCGGATTCAGCCGCGGATCGATTTATTCGCAGGATGGCCGCCTCGTCGCAAGCGTCGCGCAGGAAGGACTGATCCGCCAGGACAGCCGCTGGACAAAGCCCGCGGGAAGCCAGAAATGATCCGGTCGTGTCAGCGGTACAGCTTCTTCCAGGCGTAGTAGACGGGAACACCCGCGAGCGAGATGGAGACGTTGACGAGCGCGATCCCGGGCGTCTCGACCAGCGCATTGCCGAGCACCAGGACGACCGCGGCGACGTAGAGGATCAGCACCCACGGATAGCCGAAACTGCGGTACGGACGTTCCACATCCGGACGCTTGCGTCGCAGCCGCCAGACCCCGATCACGGCAAGCGCGTAAAACGGCATCAGGCCGAGCACGAAAGTCGCGGCGAGCTGCCCGAATGTCCGGATCGATGCGTAGATGCAGGCGATGCCGGTGGCGACCATGATCGCCACGTAGGGTGTCCTGAATCGCGGATGAACGCGGCCGGTCGCCTCGAAGAAGTTGCGGTCCCGGCCCATCGCAAAATACAGGCGCGGCTCGGTCATGCAGACACCCGCCAGGGCGCCGAACGTCGAGACCATGACGAGGCCCGAGATGAGCGCCGAAGCGCCGGTTCCCAACACCTCGCCCGCAGCATCGGCGGCGACGAGCGGCGAGCGCTGGATCACGTCGAGCGGCAGGATATAGAGATAGGCCAGATTGACGGCGAGATAGACGATCATGACGCCGCCGACGCCCAGCATCAGCGCACGCGGCACGTTCCGGTGCGCATCGCGAACTTCTCCTGCCAGGTTGCAGAACGACGACGCGCCTTCATACGCCCACAGCGCGGCGACCAGCGCCAGCAGGAATCCGGGCCAGGTCGCGGGAGACCAGACTATTTTGGCCGCGAGGGAACCGCCGGCCGGATCGCCGAGCGCCAGGATAAAGAGAACCAGGGACACGAGCGCAACCACCTTCAGGAATGTCACGATGTTCTGGATGGCGGCGCCGAGCAGGACCGAGCGGTAATTCGCGGATGCCATGAGCACGATCAGGCCGACGGCCACCGCGCGCCGGCTGAAGTCCGTGAGCGGCACGAATTTCCCGAGGTACTCGGCGAAGACCGTTGCAATCGCGGCCCAGCCCGCGGGGTTGACCAGCAGGAAGGTCCAGCCATAGACAAAAGCCGCGAGTTCGCCGAAGGCCTCGCGTATGTATACATAGAGTCCGCCCGAGCGCGGATACATCGCGCCGAGCTCGGAGAGCAGCAGGGCGAAGCCGAGCGTGAGCAGGCCGCCCGCGATCCATACCAGCATCATCGCGCCGGCGCTGCCGGACTGCATGGCGACCTCCGCGGGAACACGGAAGATGCCGCTGCCGATCGTGACGCCCACGACCGTTGCGACCGCGGTCGCAAGACTCAGGCGCCGCGGCAGTTGTTCGTCCGCCGAATGATTCAAGTCATCATTCCCGGTCGGCAAGAACCTTGCCTGGGTTCATGATGCCTTGCGGATCGATGGCCTGCTTGATGCGCCGCATGAGGTCGAGCGCCGCGGGGTCCTCATAGCGCGCGAGTTCTCCGACCTTGAGCTGCCCGATGCCGTGTTCCGCGCTGAAGCTGCCGCCATGGGCGGCGACGAGATCGTGCACTGCGCGCCGGATCGTGTCGCTCGACGACTGCAGGGCCTGACCGTCGTTTCCCGCCGGCGCGCTCAGGTTGAAATGCAGGTTGCCGTCGCCAAGATGCCCGTAGGCCACGAGACGCGCGCCGGGCGCGAGCCGCGCGAGCAGGGCGCGCCCCTCGTCGATGAATTGCGGAAGCTTCGCCGGCTCGACCGAAATGTCGTGCTTCAGACTGACGCCTTCGTGGCGTTGCGCCTCCGGAATCGTCTCGCGCAGGCGCCACAGGCTCTCCCGCTGGCTCTCCGAGGTCGCGGTGACGGCGTCGCGGGCGACGCCACGTTCGATCGCGGTGGCGAGCCCGGCCTCGAACCGGGCGGTGAGATCCGCGTCGGACTGCATCGATGAGGTTTCGATCAGTGCATACCAGGCATGGGGACGCTCGAAGGGATCACGTGCGCCGGCGATGTGGCGGCAGACGAATTCGAGGCCGATGCGCGGAATCAGCTCGAAGGTAGTCACGGCATCGCCCTGCAATTCGCGGAGCATGGCGAGCAGCGCGAGCGCCGCTGCGGGCGATTCGAGCGCGACCATCGCCGTCGCGGTCGCGGGAGGCCGCGGAAAGAGCCGCAGGCACGCCGCCGTGACGACGCCCAGCGTGCCCTCGGCGCCGACGAAGAGCTGCTTCACGTCGTATCCGGTGTTGTCCTTGCGAAGTGCCGCAAGCTGATTCAGTACGCGCCCGTCGGGCAGGACGACTTCGAGCCCCAGCACCAGCGCCCGCATCATTCCGTAGCGCAGCACGGCAGTTCCGCCGGCATTCGTCGAAATGATGCCGCCGAGCGTGCAGCTTCCTTCCGATCCGAGCGACATCGGCAGAAGTCGGTTAGCGGCCGCGGCGGCGGATTGCAGATCGGCGAGAACGCACCCCGCCTCGGCAGTCATCGCATCGTTCAGGGCGTCGACTGCGCGGATCCTGCCCATGCGCCGGAGCGACAGCACGATCTCGTTTCTGCCTGCGCGCGGCGTGGCGCCGCCGCAGTAGCTCGTGTTGCCTCCCTGCGGCACGATTCCGAGGCCCTCGCGCGCGCAGAAGCGCACGAATTCGGAAACGCCCGCCGTCGAATCCGGCATCGCGACGAGCGGCGTGCTGCCGTGGTGCAAGCCGCGGAAATCGGTTTCGAAGGGCGCGCGCTCCGAGGCGGCGTCCAGCCACCCGCCGGGACCGAGCAGATTCTTGAGCGCCCGTAGCGTGGCAGTCGAAATGGGTGGGATTGGCCGGGCCATGGCGGGCATCTTACTGAGCGGCGCGGCCGGTCGCTCGCACCGGCATTCCGGACTCAGGCGATCTGCGCGGCCCGCAAGGCCGCAATGCGCTCCTCGATCGGCGGATGGCTCATGAAAAGTCGCTTGTAGCCCTCACCCCTGCGGCCGCTGATGCCGAATGCCGCCATCTTGTCCGGCAAAGGCTCGCCGTGCCCGCGACCGAGCGTCTCAAGCGCGGAAATCATGTTCTGCCTGCCGGCGAGGTTGGCGCCGCCCCCGTCGGCGCGGAATTCGCGCTGCCGCGAGAACCAAAGGACGATCATGGTGGCGAGAACGCCGAGCACGAGTTCCGCGATCATCGTCGTGATCCAGAAGGCGGGTCCGCGACCCTGCTCGTTGCGGAACACGACCTTGTCGACGATGTTGCCGATGAGTCGCGAGGCGACGAATACGAAGGTGTTCACGACGCCCTGGATCAGCGTCAGCGTCACCATGTCGCCATTCGCGACGTGGCTCACTTCATGGCCGAGCACGGCCTCGACTTCGCGCCGGTTCATGCTCTGAAGCAGGCCGGTGCTGACGGCGACGAGCGCCTTGTCGCGCCGCGCGCCTGTGGCAAAGGCATTCGGGGCGGGGGACTCGAAGTAGCCGACTTCCGGCATGCCGATTCCGGCCTGCGCGGCCAGGCGGCGCACCGTTTCGACCAGCCAGGTCTCCGGCTCGGTGCGCGGGTCGGCGATCACCTGCACGCCCATCATGCGCTTCGCCACCCACTTGGAGATCGCGAGAGAGAGGAATGCGCCGCCGAAACCGAGCACGGCGCCGAAAATCAGGAGCGAATTGAAGTTGATGCCCTGCTGGTTGAGCCAGGGTTCGACTCCCAACAGCCTGAGAGTGACGCTCGCGACGATCAGGATCGCGAAGTTCGTGAGAACGAACAGCAGGACTCTCTTCATTTTCGCTCCGTTGCAATCCGGGATGACCGCTGCAGATGGATGCGGCGCGAAGCGAATTCAAGGCGCCGTGTCACTTCGACTCGTCTTCCTTCTTTTCTTCTTTTTCCTTCCTGGGTTTCTTTTCGGGAACGCCGATGCCGAGCTCGAGGCGCCGTTCGTCATTCAGTTCCTCGAGGCCCATGATGCGGCAATCCTCGACCATCCCCAGGTTGCGGTAGGCGATGGAATCGCGCCCGAAACCGCAGATCTGGCCGTTGCCGTCGCCGTCCACGGCGGCGAGCGCCTGCTGGGTCTTCATGTTGAAACAGCCGCCCGCGATCTCGGCGAGATAGGCCTTGCGGCGGCCCATGCTGAAGAGCACGACATAGCGGTCGTCGAGGGCCTCGAATCCGCTGATGGTCGAATGGAAGACACAGTCGCTCGTCCGGCTCATCTTGATGCGTTGCGGCTCCTTCTTCCCGAGCTGGGACTGCGGCCCGGAGCTCACGCATGCGGCGAGGGCGAGGAGCGGAAGGCTCAGGATCAGGGTTTTCATGATTCGGGTCCTTTCTTGACCTGCCCATTGGACCAGCGCATGCGGGGCGGGTTCCGGCGGCTGGCTGGCGAAGCACCAGGACCGGATGCGGACCGGCGATCAGTAGTCGTCGCGGTCGCCGTAATCGTCATCGTCTTCTTCTTCGTCCTCGTCTTCGTCGTCATCCCAGTCGTCATCATCGTCCTCGTCGTCCAAATCCTCGTCGTCTTCCTCTTCGTCTTCGGAGCCGGACCAGCCCTCCGGCTCCTCGGTCAGGTCCAGATCGAGCTCCTGCCAGGTTTCGTAGTCGATCTCCTCGACGTCGCCGTCCTCGTATTGCAGCTCGATCAATTCCGAATCCTCGTCGATCGAGAGGACCTGGAAGACCTCCTCGTCATCGAGGCTTTCGTACCACTGCCCGGGTACCGGGTTGTGATCGCGGCCCATGGACTCCCTCGCTGCAATGGTGGCGGGCGCTTCGCTCCGCACCGCCCCCCGATATTACGGGCGCGGGCCGACGCCTAGCAAACGGCGCCTGGCGCCATCGCGGTCCCGCTGCAGCCCTTGAAATGGCCCGGCTCGGGTCCCATTCAGAAGGCCAAGCCCGCCGAGGGCAGAAGGAGAGACGAACATGACACTGATCCGCTGGGAACCGTTCAGGGAACTGGACGATATTTTTTCGCGTTACAACCCGTTCTTCGGCCGGCTGGCGAACACCCGCCAGGGCACGGCGGAGGAAAGCGATGCGCCCGCCTGGACGCCGCTTGCGAACATCTCCGAGACGGAGACCGAGTACCTCATCAAGGCCGAGCTGCCTGAAGTGAGCAAGGAAGACGTCAAGGTCACCGTGGACGAGTCCGTCATCACGATCAGCGGTGACCGCCGCAAGGAAGCCGAGCACAAGGAAGAGAAGGTGCATCGCATCGAGAGCTTCTACGGAAGTTTCTCGCGAAGCTTCCGGCTGCCGGAGGACGCCGACATCACCGCGATCCAGGCGGAGAGCCGGAATGGCGTCCTGAAGGTCCGGGTGCCGAAGAAACCCGCGCCGCGCGCCAGGACGGTCGAAGTACAGGTAAACTGAGGGGACCCGGGGTGGCGGCCTTTTGGAAGGCCGCCGCTCCTGACAGCGCCGCGAGGTCCCATGCCGTCCGAGTTCGAGGCAGTCCGGCGGAAACTGCAGACGCAGAAACAGGAGTTGCTGGCGCGCGCCGCCAAGGTTCGCGCCGACATCACGCGTTCCTCCGGGCCGCTCGACAAGGATTTCGCCGAGCAGGTCGTGCAGATGGAGAACGATGCCGTGCTCGCCGGAATCGGCGAGGCGACGGCGGCGGAGCTCGCCCAGATCAACCGTGCGCTCGCCCAGCTCGACCAGGGCACTTATGGCGTCTGCAGCAATTGCGGCCAGCCGATCGGCGAACGCCGCCTGCATGCGCTGCCCTATTCCGACCGGTGCATCACCTGCGCCGAAGCGGCAGGCTGACGGCACGCTCGCGCGATTCATGCCTGCCTACAAGGTTCCACTCCGCGAATTCCGTTACGTTCTCTACGACGTCCTGGGCGTCGAATCCCATTACCGCGATCTTGGTCGAAGCGACGTCAACGCCGAGCTGATCGACGGCGTCCTCGACGGCTGCGCGCGTTTCGCCGAGGACGTGGTCGCGCCGACCAACGAGGCCGGCGATCGCGTGGGCGTGCGCCGCAGCGACGATGGGCGCGTGATCACGCCGCCGGGTTTCGTCGAGGCCTACCGTCAATATGTCGACGACGGCTGGGCGGCGTTGTGCGGACCCGTCGAGGCCGGCGGCCAGGGCCTGCCGGAAAGCCTGGGCGGCGTGATCGGCGAGATGCTCGTCTCGGCCAACATGTCGTGGAAGCTCTATAGCGGGCTGACCGACAGCGCCGTGCTGTGCGTGGCGAAACATGCGACCGAGGAGTTGCGCCGCGTCTACCTGCCGAAACTCGTGAGCGGCGTGTGGAGCGGCACGATGGTGCTGACCGAGCCGCATGCCGGCACCGATCTCGGCCTGATGCGCACGCGCGCTGAGCCGGACGGAGAGGGCGCCTACCGCGTCAGCGGCACCAAGATCTTCATCACGAGCGGCGAGCACGATCTGACCGAGAACATCGTGCACCTGGTGCTCGCCAAGCTCCCTGACGCGCCGGCCGGTTCGCGCGGCATCAGCCTGTTCCTCGTGCCGAAGCGCCTGCCGGACGGCAATGGCGCGGCCGGCGCGGCGAACGGCGTCACCTGCCCGAGCGTCGAGCACAAGCTCGGGATTCACGGCTCGGCGACCTGCGCACTGAATTTCGACGATTCGCGGGGCTGGCTGATCGGCGAAATCAACGGCGGCCTCAAGGTCATGTTCACGATGATGAACCACGCGCGGCTCTGGGTCGGGCTGCAGGGGCTCGCGCAATGCGAGCGCGCCTGGCAGCCGGCGCTCGCCTATGCGCGCGAGCGCCGGCAGGGCCGCACTTCGGAAGGCGGCAAGGCCGCTGCGGATCCGATCATCGGGCATCCGGACGTGCGCCGCATGCTGTTGACGCAGCGATCGCTGATCGAGGGCGCGCGCGTGCTGACCTGGTTCTCGGGCATCCAGATGGATCGCGCACTGCATCATCCCGACGAGGCGAAGCGCGCCGAATCCGACGCGCTGCTCTCCATACTCACGCCGATCGTTAAAGGATTCGTCACCGACATGTCGCTCGAGTGCACGAGCCTTGCGGTGCAGATCCACGGGGGCCACGGCTACATTCGCGAAACCGGCATCGAACAGTGTTTCCGCGATGCGCGGATCACCGCGATTTACGAGGGCGCGAACGGCGTGCAGGCAATGGACCTGCTGGGCCGCAAGGTACTCGGCTCCGGCGGCGTGCTCGCGAGGCGGCTCGGCGGCCTGATCGGCGGATTCTGCGAGCGCCATGCGGGCTCGGGTGAGCTGTCGGAATTCATCGTGCGACTGGCCGGCCTGCTGAAAGAATGGAGCGTTGCGACGGAGGAAATCGCCGAGCGCAGCGCGCGAAATCCAGACGAGACCGGCGCGGCGTCGGTGGATTATCTGCAGGTGACCGGTTACCTGTGCCTCGCCTGGTGCTGGGCCCGGATGGCGGCCGTGTCGGCGGCGGCGCTGAAGGCGGGCACTTCGGACGTCGCATTCCACAGGTCAAAGCTCGCGACCGCGCGGTTCTATTTCCAGCGCATCCTGCCGCGGGCCGAGGCGCATCTCGACGCGCTCGGAGCGGGCGCCCGTTCGCTGATGGAACTGCCGCCCGACCAGTTCGCGTTCTGATCCTGATCAGTCGCGGAGCGCGGCGAGCCCGCCGTGCAGGGACCAGACATTTCCGAAGCCGCGCGAGCGCAGGAACTCCGCCGCCGCGTGGCTTCGCACGCCGTGCGCGCAGACCAGCAGGTAACGGTCCGCGGGTTCAAGATCCGCGCCCCCCTCGAGCAGCCTGCCGAGCGGCAGGGCAAGCTGACCGGCGAGCGGGAGCGGCTCCTCCTCGCATTCTTCCGGTTCGCGGATGTCGATGATCCGGTAACCCGCGGCCAGGGCCGCGGCGAGCGGTATCGACAGGTCGAGGTCCACCGCGCGGTCTTTCCGTCCCGCCGGGTCGACCTGCACGCATGTTTCGAGGCAGTGCGGATTTCGCGGCGCGTTGAGGCGGCGCTCGCCGTGCACGAGCAGGTCGACGAGAAGCACTTCATTTCGCAGCTGTCCCGGCAGGCCGAGCAGCAGCTTCAGCACCTCCATTGCCTGGAGACCGCCGAGGACGCCGGGCACAGGTCCGAGGACGCCCGCCTGTTCGCAATTCCCGACCAGTCCGTCGCGCGTCGCCTCCGGCCATTGGCAACGCAGGCAGGAACCGCCGAGATCGGGTCGTACGACCTGCAACTGCCCTTCGTACTGGTAGACGCTCGCAATCACCGCGGGCTTTCCCGTCCGCATGGACGCGTCGTTGACCAGGAATTTCGCCGCAAAGTTGTCCGTGCAGTCGACGACGACGTCGGATTCCGCGATGAGCCCGTCGGCATTCGTCGCGTCCAGCCTGAGCGCGCGTGCGAGAACACGAATGGTCGGGTTGTAGGCCGAGAGTTTGCGGGCCGCGACTTCGGCCTTGGGCCGGCCGATGTCGGCGCTTTCATACAAGGGCTGCCGGTGCAGGTTCGTGACCTGGACGACATCCGGGTCGACGATTGAAATCGTGCCGACCCCGGCGCCGGCGAGGCCTGTGAGAACGGCGCAACCGAGGCCGCCGGCTCCGATCACGACGACCGAAGACGCCGCGAGCCGCGCCTGGCCCGCGGCGCCGACTTCCGGCAGCGCGAGTTGCCGTGAATAGTCGAAAACCGCGGGCCCCGCCGCGATCGCGCCACCGTGATCACAATTCACCCAGCCGCTTTCGCCGGTGGCGTAGTGTTCCTTCTTCCAGATCGGCAGGCGATGCTTGACTGCATCGATGATTTCGCGGCAGGCCGCAAAGGCCTCCGCGCGATGGCGGGCGGTCACGCCGACCCAGACGGCGACGTCGCCGACGGCGAGTCGGCCGAGCCGGTGCACGCAACGCGCCTGCAGAATGCCATGGCGCGCGATCGCCTCCGCGACGATTCGTCCGCCTTCCGCGACCGCAAGTTGCTCGAAGGCTTCGTACTCGAGGCCCGTTACCGGCCGGCCCTCGTTGTGATCGCGGACCCGGCCCTCGAAACATGCATACCCGCCGGCCGCGGCGGCGGCGAGCGGCTCCGCGAGGCGCGCGCTCTCGATCGTCTCGTGGCTGAATTCGAATGCGTTCATCCGCCTGCCACCGGCGGGATGAACACGATTTCATCATTGTCCCGAAGCGGGCGGCTCCACTCGCTGAACGCGGAATTGACGGCGACCTTCAGCTGGGAAGGCGGCAGCCTGAATCCGTGGCGGCCGGCGAGCTCCGCGTAGAGTTCGGCGGGCGTCAGGGCCGCCGTGTCGACGATTTCCTCCTGGCGGCCCGCCTGCTCGCGGAACAGCGCGTAATAATGGAGTCGAATCCGCGGCATCAGGTGGCGTCTTTCGTTGCGAGCGACGCGCGTAAGCCTTCGAAATCCTGCGGCGTATTGGCGTTGTCGAGCGCGGCGGGCCGGACCGGATCGAGGAGCAGGACGTCGTGTGCGAGCAGAAACTTGCGCGGGCAGTCGCGGCCCGCCGCGACGTGGGCGAGGATGGGCTCACGGCTCGCAGGCTCATAGATCGCGCACAGGGGTTCCGGCAATCCGTCGAAGACGCTACGGAAGGCCGTGCAGAGACGGCCCGCTTCGCGGCCTGCAATCAAATGGTCGAGCGTCGCGCCATCGAGGAGCGGAAGATCGCAGGCGAGCACGAGCCAGGCAGCATCAGGGTGCCGGGCCTGCGCTGCGATGATGCCCGCAATCGGGCCCGAACCCGCGGCGCCGTCGACGATCTGCGGATAAGCCGCACGCAATCGCTCGCGGGTCTGTTCCGCGCGCACCGAGACATACGCGAGGCTCACGCGTGGCGCGAGGAGCTCGAATGCCTGTTCGAGCTGCGGGCGCCGCCCGTAAGAAAGCGCGGCCTTGTCGGTCCGCATGCGGCTCGAGTGTCCGCCCGCGAGCACCAGTCCAAGGAGCGGGGCCATCATCGCGCCGCCGCGTCGTAGTCGGTCTTGCCGCCGCTCTTCGCGAGCAGGCGAACCGTCTCGATGACGATTCCGTGCGAGAGCGACTTGCACATGTCGTAGACGGTGAGCGCCGCGAGCGCGGCGCCGGTCAGGGCCTCCATCTCGACCCCGGTCCGGTGATGCACGGCGGCCGTGCAGCGAACCTCGAGCGACTCCTCGCCCGCAGGCTCGATCGAGATGTCGCAGCGCTCGAGCCCGAGTGGGTGGCAGAACGGGATCAGCTCGTGAGCGCGCTTCGCCGCCATGGTTCCCGCAACGATCGCCGTTTGAATCACCGGTCCCTTGGCGGTTTCGAAGCCCGCGGCTTGCAGGATTCCGAAGGCATCGCGTGGAAAACGGATCGTCGCGGATGCGGTCGCGATCCTGAGGCTCTGATGTTTCGCGGTCACGTCGACCATGGCGGGAAGGCTCTCCGCATCGACGTGCGAGACGGTCTTGCGTTCATCCGCCAATGTAATACATCTCGATCTTGCGCGGCTTGACCGCTTCGGCCGGCAATCGCCGCAGTTCGCTGTAGCGATCTTCGCGCCGCCGCCACACGTGCCGGATCATGCGCCGCAATTCCTCGTCGCTTGCGCCCGAGCGCATCGGAGCGCGGAAATCCGTGCCCTGCGTCGCGAACAGGCAGGTGTACAGGACGCCGTCGGAAGACAGGCGCGCGCGCGTGCAATCCCCGCAGAACGGCTGGCTGACGGAGGAAATGAACCCGACTTCTCCGGCGCCATCCTGGTAGGCGTAGCGCCTCGCGACCTCGCCGCGTTGCGAGGCGGGAACCGGCGAGAGCGGCCAGCTCGCCGCGATCGCATCTCGAAGCTGTTGCGATGGCACGACCAGTTCCGGCTTCCAGTCGTTGCGACTGCCGACGTCCATGTACTCGATGAATCGCACGACGACGCCGGTACCGCGGAAATGCCGCGCGAGTTCGAGCGCCTGCCCGTCGTTCACGCCGCGCTGGATGACTGCGTTGACCTTGACGGGCCGGAGCCCCGCCTCGCGCGCGGCCTGGATTCCGTCGAGCACACGCGATAGACCGTCGTAGCCGCCGCTCAGGCGCTTGAACGTCGCAGGATCGAGCGTGTCCAGGCTGACGGTCACGCGCGACAGTCCATGCGCGGCGAGCAGGGCGGCCTGCTGCGCGAGTAGAACGCCGTTCGTCGTGAGCGCAAGGTCATCGACGCCGTCGATCGCGGACAATTCGCCGACGAGATCCGCGAGGCCCGAGCGAAGCAGGGGCTCGCCGCCCGTAAGGCGGATCTTCCGCACGCCCTCGGCCGCGAACAGGCGCGAGAGCCGCGCGATCTCGTCGAATGTGAGCCGTTCCGCCGCCGCCAGGAACCGGTAGTCCTCTCCGAATGTCTCCCGCGGCATGCAGTAGGGGCAGCGGAAATTGCAGCGGTCCGTCACGGAGATCCGGAGATCCGCGAGCGGACGGCCGTGCGTATCCATCGGCGCCTTCGGCGCCGCGATCGCGACCAGCCTGTTCTCCTTGTTGTCCTGCATGGTTTACCAGCGGTGGAACGGCGCGACGAGTCCAGCCGGATGGATGGCGGGCCCGAGCGGCAGCTCGACGAACCCGTCGGTGCCGGCGAGTGAAATGAAATCCCCGGACCCGCCGGTCGGCCGCGGTTCGGCCATCATCCTGCCATCGGGATCGTACCGGAGCACGACGGGCAGAAAACAGACGAGCGGGGCGTCGAATGCAAAATCCCGCGCGAGGACGGCCCGCGCGGCGACAGCCGGCCGCGCGCCGGAGAGCGAAACGAGCGCCGGGATGACATAGCGCGCGAGACAGACGAGGACGGACACCGGATTGCCGGGCAAGCCGAAGACCGTCTTGCCCGCGACGCTCCTGCCGAACCACATCGGGCGTCCCGGTCGCTGCGCGATCTGGTGCAGGACTTTCTTGACGCCCAGGGACTCGAGAACGCCGGGCACATGGTCGAATCGGCCCGCCGAAACGCCGCCCGATATCACGAGGACGTCGTGCCGCTCGAGCGCGTCGCCGAGTGCCGTTTCGAGAGCCTCCTTCCGGTCCGGCAGATGCAGATCCGTGGCGGGCGGGAATCCGGCGAGCGTCAGTGAAGCGGCGAGCCCATAGGAATTCGAGCGCCGCACCTGGTGAGGCAGAACCGGCCGGCCCGGCTCAACGAGTTCGTCGCCGGTCGAGATGACGGCAATGCCTGGCAGCCGCGACACGGCGAGGCGGGCCTGGCCGGCCGACGCTGCAATCGCGAGCTCCGGCGCGCCGAGCCGCTCACCGGCCGCGAGCAGGGTATCGCCCGCGCGCGCATCCGAGGCGCGCCGATGCACGTGCCGCCAGGGCTTGGGGGCGTAAGCTGCTTCGATCGATGCCATTCCCGCATCGGAGCGTACCCGCTCGACCGGAACGACGGTGTCGCAGCCCTCCGGCAGGACGGCGCCGGTCATGACCTCGAAACAATCCGCGGATGATTCGAGCTTCAGGGCAGGCGTGCCCGCGGGCTCCCGGCCCGCGACTCGATACTCGCGACGCGCACCGCCACCGCTCGCGAACGCGATGCCGTCCATGCTGACGCGATCGAATGGCGGGGAATCCCGTTCGGCCCGGACCGCGCGGCGCAGCACGCGTCCGGCGCAGGCCGCCAGCGGCAATTCCTCCTCGGGAACCGGCTCGAGCGCCGCGGCGATCGCTGCATCAGCCTCGGCGGGCGTCAGCATCGGCTACCGGCGTCAGTCCTGCTTGTCGCGCGTCTTGAAGACTCGCAGCTGCTCATTGAACTGGTCGGCGACCGCCTGCACTTCGTCGACAGCCGCATTGTTCTTTTTCGCCTGCACTGCGCGAAGTTCCGTGATCCGGTTCTCGTCAAAGGTGCCACTCTTTTCGAGCGTGCTCATTTCCAGGTCGAGACAGGCGTTATAGGCGTTGATGTCCTCATTGAACTGTTGCACCGCATTCTGAGCGGCCGCCATTTCCTCATAAGTCGCCGTCTTGCCGTCGGGCACCCGCTCCGGCTTGCGCGGATAGATGCAGGTTGCCTGTACGGCCCCGGAGGCAAACAAGGCGATCAAGGCAAGCGTCAATCGGGTCATTGCAGCAGTCTCCCCCTGCGATTCGGTGATTATGGGACAGCCTGGAGCCGGCCGGGTTCGCAGCGGTCTGGATTCTAGTCCGGAAATTGGCCAAAAACACCCGTCGCGGCCCGTTAGGATGTGCGCCAGCCGGTCAGCGGGACGCTTCGGTATGCGGGATTGGAAATCCGCCTTGCGCACGGTCTTTCTGTCGCGCGCGCTCGATGCGCTCGAGGAAACGAGGCTGGTGCCCGATCGCAAGGTGCTCTACCAGTTTTCCGCCCGCGGGCATGACCTGACACAGGCATTGCTGGGACAGCAGCTCCGCGGCAAGCAGGACGCGGTTGCGCCTTACTATCGCTCGCGGCCGCTCGCGCTCGCCCTCGGCCTTTCGCCGGAAGAGGCGCTGGCCTCGACGATGATGCGCGCCGAGGGCATGTCCGCGGGCCGGGACATCGGCGTCGTGCTCAATCTGCCGAATCGCGGCCGTGCATGCCTGCTGCCGGCCTGCGGTGGCGTGGGCACGCAGTACACGCCCGCGACCGGGTGGGCGCAGTCGCTCGTCTACCGCTCGAAGGTTCTCGCCGATCCGGAGTCGGCCGGCTGCATCGCGGTCGCGCACGGCGGCGAAGCCTCGACATCGACCAATGGCTTCTGGGCCTCGCTGAATATCGCAACGACCGACCGTCTGCCCCTCCTGTACTTCATCGAAGACAACGGCTATGGCATTTCCGTGCCGTCCACGCGTCAGACGCCGGGCGGCGACGTCGCGGCCAACCTGGCGGCCTTCCGCAACCTGCGGATCATGACGGGTGAAGGCTCGGATCCGGTCGCGGCCGCGGCGTTGATCGAGTCGGCGGTCACGGCGGTGAGGCAGGGCGATGGGCCGGTGCTCCTGCGTCTGCGGGTGCCGCGTCTTTCGGGCCATTCGGGACAGGACACGCAGGCCTACAAGAGCGCCGCGGAGATCGAGGAGGAAAACGCCCGCGACCCCCTGCTGCAACTGCGAAAGCATCTCGTGCCGGCCACGATGGCCGAGGACGAATGGCGCTCGCTCGAAGCCGAAGCCGGGGCCGCGGTGCAGGCGGCTCTCGTGCGCATCGAATCGCGGCCGCCCGTTTCGGCGGCCACTGTCGCGAGGCACGTGTTCAGCGAGCCGTGCGCTGATGGCACGTTCGATCTGCAACTGCAGGGCGGTGAGCGGGCCTGTGGCATCGCGCCTCGCGCGGGAACGGCGGAAGCGCGGCCGGAAGGCCCCCGGATCAACATGCTGACGGCGATCCGGCGCACGCTCGAACACGAGCTCGCGATCAATCCGCGCGTCCTCGTGTTCGGCGAGGACGTCGGGCGCAAGGGCGGCGTGCATGCGGCGACGCTCGGTTTGCAGGAACGATTCGGCGAGGCGCGCGTCTTCGACACGAGCCTTTCGGAAGAAGGCATCATCGGCCGCGCCGTCGGCATGGCGCTTGCGGGACTCGTGCCGGTGCCGGAGATCCAGTTCCGCAAGTATGCGGAGCCGGCGGCCGAGCAGTTGCACGATTGCGGCACGATGCGCTGGCGCACCGCGAACCGTTTCGCGGCGCCCATGGTCGTGCGCATGCCGGGCGGCTTCTTCAAGTGCGGCGATCCCTGGCACAGCCAGTGCAACGAGGTGCAATTCGTGCATGCGATCGGCTGGCAGCTCGCGATGCCGTCGAATGCCGAGGACGCCGTGGGACTCCTCCGTTCCGCGTTGCGCGGCAACGATCCCGTGATCTTCTTCGAGCATCGCTCGCTGCTCGATGGCGCGGCGGCGCGGCGGCCGTGGCCGGGCGATGAATTCATGCTGCCGTTCGGCAAGGCGCATTGCCTGCGCGCCGGTTCGGAACTGACGGTCGTGAGCTGGGGCGCGATGGTCGAACGCTGCGAGCAGGCAGCCGCCGAATCCGCGATCGACGTCGAACTCCTCGATCTCCGGACGCTCTCGCCCTGGGACGGGGAAGCCGTGCTCGCATCGGTCGCGAAGACGCGGCGCTGCCTGGTTGTGCACGAGGACACGGTCACCGCGGGATTCGGCGCCGAGATCGCGGCGATGCTCGCGGAGCGCGCTTTTTTCGATCTGGATGCGCCGATCGAGCGTCTCGCGATGCCGGACGTGCCGAGCCCGCACAGCCCCGTGCTCCTCGATGCGGTCGTCCCGTCGGTTGGTAAGATCGTGGCGGCGATGCGCCGCATTGCGAGTGTTTGAATGAGCGACATGATCGACGTATTGCTCCCGGCCGACCAGGCGGAAGGGACCCGCTCGCAGGTGCTGCGCTGGTTGAAGGCGGTCGGCGAACCGGTTGCGAGGCACGAACCGCTGGTCGAGATCGAAACCGACAAGGTCACGATCGAAGTGCCGGCGCCGGCGGACGGCATACTCGGCGAGATCGCGGCGGAAGCAGGCACGGACGTCGCGCCCGGCGCATTGCTCGGACGATTGCAGGCGAGTGGCACAGCGGCTGTCGCGAGGCCCGCAGCCGCGAAACCGGCGCCCCAGGTTTCGGCGAAGCCGGCGTCGTCCGCCGCGGTTTCGCATGCGGCCGCCCGGGTGAGCCCGGCTGTACGGCGCCTGCTCGCGGAGCGCGGGCTCACGGCGGATTCGGTGCGCGGCAGCGGCGAGGGCGGGCGCGTCACCGTGGAAGACGTGCTCGCCGCGCCGCGAGCCGGGACTGCCCAAACGCCCGCCCGCAAGCCGCCGGATGCCCCGCCGCCGCCGGACGAACCAGGCATGCGCCGCATTCCGCACACGCCCATGCGACGGCGCATTGCCGCCCACATGGTCGAAAGTCTGCTGCACACCGCGCCGCATGTGACAACCGTGTTCCAGGCGGACATGACGGCTGTGCTCGCGCATCGCGCGAAAGAGCGGTCCGAATTCGAACGGCGCGGCCTGTCACTGACGTTGACCACGTATTTCGTCGCTGCCTGTGTCGATGCCATCCGTGCCGTCCCGGAGGCGAACGGCCGCTGGACCGACGACGCGCTCCTGGTCGGCGAGCGCATCGATATCGGGGTCGGCACGGCGCTCGAGGGTCGCGGCCTCGTCGTGCCGGTCATCCGGGATGCCGGCAATTTAGACCTGGCGGGAATCGCTGCAGCACTCGGCGATCTCGTCGAGCGAGCGCGCGAGGATCGGCTGACGCCCGCCGATCTCCGCGGCGGAACCTTCACGATCTCGAATCATGGCGTGAGCGGGAGTCTCGTCGCGGCGCCGATCGTCATCAACCAGCCGCAGTCCGCCATTCTCGGCGTCGGCAAGCTGGAGAAACGCGCGGTCGTCGACGCGGCGGACGGAAAGGACTCGATCGTCGTGCGGCCCTGCTGCTACGTCACGCTCACGATCGACCACCGCGTGCTGGATGGCCACCAGGCCAACCGCTTCATGGACACCCTCGTACGGCGCCTCGAGGGCTGGAAATAGGAGCGCGCCGGCCGCATTCCGCCGGGTGCCCTGCCGTGCTAAAGGCCCGCTTTCTGTGTCAAAGTTCGTGATCTCGGATCGCGCCCGCGGAGGCCGCCGGAGTGTATACGCAAGGTTTTGATTCGCTTGGTAAAGATTGCCTTCGCGACGAGGCCCAGGACGCCGCCGCCCTGGAGTCGCGATTCCAGTCGCGTGTGGATGCCGAGGAAAAAATCGAGGCCAAGGACTGGATGCCGGAGGCCTACCGGCGCACGCTCATCCGTCAGATCTCGCAGCATGCGCATTCCGAGATCGTCGGCATGCTGCCGGAAGGCAACTGGATCACCCGCGCACCGTCCCTGCTTCGCAAGGCGATCCTGATCGCGAAGGTCCAGGACGAGGGCGGTCACGGCGCCTATCTCTACAGCGCGACCGAGACATTGGGCGTCTCGCGGGACCAGCTCGTCGAACAGCTGCTGGAAGGCAAGGCGAAATACTCGAGCATCTTCAATTATCCGACCCCGACCTGGGCGGACGTCGGCGCAATCGGCTGGCTGGTCGACGGCGCGGCGATCATGAACCAGATTCCGCTCTGCCGCTGTTCCTATGGGCCCTACGCGCGCGCGATGGTGCGAATCTGCAAGGAAGAGAGTTTTCATCAACGCCAGGGTTACGAGATCATGCTGCGCCTCGCGCGCGGGACCGACTCGCAGCGCGCAATGGCGCAGGCCGCTCTCGATCGCTGGTGGTGGCCGTCGCTCATGATGTTCGGCCCGTCGGATTCGGAGTCCCGGCACAGCGCGCAATCGATGCGCTGGAAGATCAAGCGTTTCTCGAACGATGAGCTGCGGCAGAAATTCGTCGACACGACCGTGCCGCAGGCCGACTTCCTCGGACTCAAGGTTCCCGACCCGGAACTGCGCTGGGACGACAACGCGGGGCACTACCGGTTCGGCCCGATCGACTGGAACGAATTCGAACAGGTGCTTCAGGGACACGGGCCCTGCAACCGGGAGCGCCTCGAGGCCCGCCGCCGCGCGCAGGACGAGGGCCGCTGGGTGCGCGACGCCGCGTCAGCCTGGGCCGCGAAGCGGGAAGCAGAGGGCAAGACACGCGCGGCCTGAGCGCGCCTGGAGACCGCAATGACCGATTCGACGAAGGAATGGCCGCTGTACGAAATCTTCATCCGCGCGAAATCGGGGCTCGACCACAAGCATGTCGGGAGCCTGCATGCGACCGACGCGCGAATGGCGCTCGAGCATGCCCGCGACCTCTACACGCGCCGCCAGGAAGGCGTGAGCATCTGGGCCGTGCGATCCGCGGACATCGTCGCTTCCGACCCGGCCGATGCCGACGCATTCTTCGAGCCCGCGCGGGACAAGGTTTACAGGCACCCGACGTTCTATGAAATTCCCGACGAGGTGAAAACGCTGTGACGCCGCATTGCCGATACGTCCTGCGACTGGCGGACACGAACCTCGTGCTCGCGCAGCGGCTCGGCGCATGGGTCGGTCACGCGCCCGCGCTCGAAGAGGACCTCGGCATCGCGAATGTGTCGCTCGACCTCCTCGGGCAGGCGCGGCTTCTCCTGACGCACGCTGGAGAGCTCGAGGCACGGGGCCGTGGCGAGGACGCGCTCGCCTACCTGCGCGAGGAATCCGAATACCTGAATCTGACGCTGGTCGAGCAGCCGAACGGCGATTTTGGCGACACGATCGTGCGTCAATTCCTGTTCGACGCCTGGCAGCTCGAGCTCTACGGGAAACTGGCGCTGTCGAAGGACGAAAGACTCGCGGCCATCGCGGCGAAGGGCGCGCGCGAGGCGACGTATCACCTGCGCTACAGCGGCGGATGGCTGATGCGGCTCGGGGACGGCACGGCGGAGAGCCACGGGCGCGTTGCGGAGTCGCTTGCGCGTCTCTGGCCGTTCACGAACGAATTGTTTGACGGCGACGAAGTGGACCGGGCGGTCTCGGCCGCAGGCATCGGGCCCGATCCGGAAAGTTTGAGGGACGGCTGGCTGCGCCATGTCGAGGAGGTCCTCGCCGGCGCAACGCTCACGCAGCCCGCAGCCGCGACGTTCGGCTGGTACGGAAAGCAGGGACGGCACAGCGAGCATCTCGGCTATCTGCTTGCCGAGATGCAGTCCCTCCATCGCGCGCATCCCGGCGCCGCCTGGTGATCCGGCGATGAGCGTGAAACGGGCCATCGCCGCGGCGCTGACGCCCGAGCTGCTGACGCGCATCCGGGGCGTGCTGGCGCAGGTCCCCGACCCCGAGATTCCGGTGCTCTCGGTGCTCGATCTCGGCGTCATCCGGCAATTGTCGCGTCGGCCGGACGGCCGGATCGAAGTCGGAATCGCCCCGACATATTCGGGTTGCCCGGCGACGCCCGCGATCAAGGCGGACGTCCTGCGCGCCCTGACTGCTGCCGGATTCGACGCGGTTGCGATCGACGTGCTGTCGCCGCCCTGGACCACGGACTGGATCAGCGCGCAAGGGCGCCGCAAGCTCGAGGCGTTCGGAATCGCGCCGCCCGCCGAGGCTGGTGCCGGCAAGCGCCGCCTGTGGCAGGCGGATCCTTCGGTATCGTGTCCGCGTTGCGGTTCGAAACAGACGGCGAAGCAGAGCGAGTTCGGCTCAACGCCGTGCAAGGCCCATTACAAGTGCGAGTCCTGCCTCGAGCCGTTCGACTATTTCAAGTGCATCTAGGCTGAGCGCCACCGTGCTGAAGTTTCATCCGCTCGCGATATCGGACCGGACGGCCGTGGCCGACGATGCGATCGCGCTCAGCTTCGCGGTGCCCGAGCCGCTTCGCGACGAGTTCCGGTTCCATGCCGGCCAGCATGTGGCGCTCCGCCTGCGCATCGACGGTCAGGAAGAGCGGCGGACCTATTCCATCGTCAATCCCGTGGGCGGGGAAGCTCTGACGATCGGTGTTCGCGTGCAAAAGGACGGGCGCATGTCGGAGCACCTCGCGCGTCATGCGGCGATCGGCGAGACCATCGACGTGCTGACGCCGAATGGCAGCTTTCACGCGGAAGCGAATGCCAAAGGGCCGCGGACCTACGCCGCGTTTGCGGCGGGAAGCGGCATCACGCCCGTCCTTTCGATCGCGGCGACGGCGCTCGAAGGGCATCCGGGCAGCCGCGTCCAGCTCTATTACGGCAATACGAGCACTGCGCGGACGATGTTCCTCGAAGAGGTGCTCGCGCTCAAAGACCGATTCATGACGCGGATCTCGGTCTGTTTCGTGATGAGCCGCGAACCGCAGGATGTCGAATGGTTCAACGGTCACATCGATGCGGCCAAGATCCGCGAGTTCGCGCGTCACGATCTCGACGTGCCGTCGATCGACGAGTTCTTCATCTGCGGACCGGGGACGATGGCCGAGAACCTTCAGGCGGCGCTCGGTGGTCTCGGCGCAAAGGGCCGCGTGCACGTCGAGCATTTCGTGCCCGAGGCTCGCGTTGCCGCACCGGCGCCTGCCGCTGCTCCGCGGCCTGCCGCGGTGGCACCCGTGTCGGGCGCGGAGATCACAATCATCATGGACGGCCGCCGGCGCCGCTTCTCGATGCCGCTCGGGGGCGAGGTGATTCTGGATGCGGCGGGCCGCGCGGGACTCGATCTGCCCTTTTCCTGCCGGGCCGGCGTGTGCTCGACCTGCCGGGCGAAGCTCGTGAGCGGGACTGCGGAAATGGAACACAATGTCGCGCTCGAGGATTGGGAGGTCGAGGCAGGCTATATTCTCTGTTGCCAGGCGCGACCGACGAGCGCCGCACTCGAAATCAGCTACGACGAATGACAGGTCCCCGCCGATGAACTACCGGACGATCCAGTATTCCCTAGCGGGCGGGATCGCGCGCCTCACGCTGAATCGCCCGGACCGTCTCAACAGCTTCAATGGCGAAATGCACGCGGAGGTCCGCGACGCGATCGGGCATGTCGGGAAGGACGGCGCGCGTGTGCTCGTGCTCTCGGGCGCGGGGCGCGGGTTTTGCGCGGGGCAGGACCTCGGGGACCGCCAGGTAGCGCCCGGCGGCGGCCGGGCCGATCTCGGCGAATCGATCGAGCGCAACTACAAGCCGCTCATCCTGTCGCTGCAAAGCCTCGCGGTGCCGACGATCGCAGCGATCAATGGCGTCGCGGCGGGGGCGGGCGCGAGCATCGCGCTTGCCTGCGACATCGTGGTCGCAGCGCGATCGGCGTCCTTCATCCAGGCGTTCAGCAAGCTGGGCCTCGTCCCGGATTCCGGCGCGACCTGGTTCCTGCCGCGGCTCGTGGGCCAGGCGCGCGCCCTCGGGCTCGCGATGCTGGGCGAGCGGCTCCCTGCCGCGGACGCGGCCGCCTGGGGGCTCATCTGGCGCTGCGTGGAGGATGCGGATTTCGACGCCGCCGTGGACCGGCTGGCCGCCGAACTAGCCGCGGCGCCGACGCAGGGGCTGGTCCGGACGCGCGAGGCCATGTTGGGCGCCTGGTCGCGCACACTTGCAGCACAACTGGATGTCGAGCGCGACTTCCAGCGGGAGCTCGGTTTCACGGACGACTATGCCGAGGGCGTCACCGCTTTCGCCGAAAAGCGCGCGCCGCGATTCGTGGGACATTGAGGACCGGCGATGAGTGGAAAGGCCTCGAAGGCGCATGCCGGCAGCCGGCAGCGGATCGCGGAGCGCGCGGCGCAAGCACTCTTCGACGGCGATCGCGCCTCGCAGATGCTCGGCATGAAGATCGAGTCCTGCGCTCCCGGGCAGGCGACAGTTTCGATGCGGATCCGGCCCGACATGGTGAACGGCCATCGCATCTGCCATGGCGGCCTGATTTTCGCCCTGGCCGACAGCGCCTTCGCTTTTGCCTGCAACTCGCACGGCGACAATACGGTGGCGGCCGGGGCGGCGATCGAGTTTCTCGCGCCGGGAAGGGAAGGGGACCTGCTGCGGGCGATCGCACAGGAACGCTGGCGCGCGGGCAAGGCGGGCATCTACGAAATCGAGGTCCGGAACCAGCGCGACGAGACCGTGGCGCTCTTCCGCGGACGCAGCCACCAGATCGCAGGGAGACTGATCGATGACTGAGGCGCTGATTTGCGACGCCGTCCGCACGCCGATCGGGCGTTACGGCGGCGTCCTGGCGGGCATCCGCACGGACGATCTGGCGGCGCTTCCGATTGCCGCTCTCATGAAGCGCAATGCCTCGGTCGACTGGCAGGCGGTGGACGATGTCGTCTTCGGCTGCGCCAATCAGGCGGGCGAGGACAACCGGAATCTCGCGCGGATGGCGGCGCTGCTCGCGGGCCTGCCGGTCGAAGTGCCCGGCGTCACCGTAAACCGCCTCTGCGGTTCGGGACTCGACGCGGTCGCGATCGCGGCGCGACAGATCAAGTCTGGCGAAGCGGATCTCTTGATTGCGGGCGGCGCCGAGAGCATGAGCCGCGCACCCTACGTGCTGTCGAAACCCGATGCGGCCTACACGCGCAATCAACAGATGTTCGACTCGACGATCGGCTGGCGTTTCGTCAATCCGCTGATGAAGCAGCAATACGGCATCGACTCGATGCCGGAGACGGGGGAGAACGTGGCGGCGGAATTCGCCGTGTCGCGCGCCGACCAGGACGCTTTCGCGCTCCGCAGCCAGCAGCGCGCGCTTGCCGCCCAGGCGAATGGCACGTTTGCCGCGGAAATCGTTCCGGTGACGCTGCCGGCGAAGAAGGGCGATCCGGTCGTGGTCGATCGCGACGAGCATCCGCGCGAGACGAGCCTCGAAGCGCTCGCAAAGCTCGCGACTCCGTTTCGCGCGGGCGGAACCGTGACCGCCGGCAATGCCTCCGGCGTCAACGACGGCGCCTGCGCACTCGTCATCGCGAGCGAGCGTGCCGCAAAGCGCCATGGCCTCAGGCCGCGCGCGCGGATACTCGGCGCGGCCGTCGCCGGCGTCCCGCCCCGAATCATGGGCATGGGCCCGGCTCCGGCCGCGCAGAAATTGATGGCGCGGCTCGGGCTCTCGATCGGCGACTTCGACGTGATCGAGCTCAATGAGGCGTTCGCTTCGCAGGCGCTCGCGGTTCTTCGCAAGCTCGGACTCCCGGACGATGCCGCGCAGGTCAATCCGAACGGCGGCGCCATTGCACTCGGTCATCCGCTCGGGATGAGCGGCGCGAGACTCGCAACGACGGCAAGCTATCAGTTGAATCGAATCGGCGGCCGGCGCGCGCTCTGCGCCATGTGCATCGGCGTCGGGCAGGGAATCGCGCTCGCCATCGAGCGCATCGCGTGAACGCCGGCGTGGCGGTCGTGCGCGACGGCGACGTCGCGGTCATCACATTCGACAATCCGCCGGTCAACGCGCTCTCGCACCCGGTGCGAGTCGCCTTGCTTGCGGCGGTGGAAGCGCTCGATGGCGATTCCGGCGTGCGCGCGATCGTCCTCCTCGGTGCGGGACGGAATTTCATCGCCGGCGCCGACGTGCGCGAGTTCGACCGCCCGCCGCTCGAGCCGCTCCTGCCCGGGGTCCTGTTGCGGCTCGAAGCCTGCGGGAAGCCGGTCATCGCGGCGCTCCATGGCGCGACGCTCGGTGGCGGTGCGGAGACGGCGCTCGCGAGTCACTATCGCTGCGCGGCCGGCGACCTCCAGCTCGGTTTTCCCGAGGTCAGTCTCGGCCTCCTGCCCGGCGCAGGCGGCACGGTGCGTCTGCCGCGGCTCGCGGGCTGGCAGGCGGCCTTCGAGCTGATGACTTCCGGCAAACCGGTCGGCATCGAGGCCGCGATCGACCTCGGCATCGTCGACCGGCGCATCGACGGCAAGTTGCGCAGCGGGGCGATCGCCTGGGCGCGCGAACTCGCGGATGCGCAGTTGGCGCCGAGACGCGTATCGGAGCTGCCGGTGCCGCCCGCGAGACCGCTGCAATTCGAGGAATTCCTCCGCGCCTTGCCCGCCGCGTCGCGGCGCCTGCCCGCGCCGCCGCGCATCGTCGAAGCGCTCGCTTCCGCCGCGATGCTTCCGGTCGATGCGGCGCTGGCGCGTGCCCGGGCGCTGTTTATCGAGTGCCTGGACTCGACCGAATCCCGAGCGCTGCGCCACCTGTTCTTCGCCGAGCGCGGCGCGGCCTTCAATCACGAGCGCGCTCGCCCGGTCGATCGGGCGGCGGTGCTCGGAGCAGGCACTATGGGCGCCGGCATCGCCGTCAGCCTCGCCACCGGCGGCATCGCCGTCACGCTCATCGACGCGAAGAAGGAAGCGCTGGATGCCGGGCTTGCCCGCGTGCAGGCGGCGGTCGGCGCCGCGGCGCGCAAGGGCCGGCTCAGCGCCGAGGCGGCATCGGCCGCGCGCGAGCGGGTTGGCGGCGCAGTCGAGCTCGAAGCCGTGGCCGGGGCGGACCTCGTGATCGAAGCGGTCTTCGAGAACCTGGCGGTCAAGAAGGACGTCTTTGCGCGACTCGGCGCGCTCGCCCGCGCAGACGCGGTGCTCGCGACCAATACCTCCACGCTCGACGTGGATGCGATTGCGGCCGCCTCGGGCAGGCCCGGCGACGTCATCGGCATGCATTTTTTCAGCCCCGCGCACATCATGCGGCTCGTCGAGGTCGTTCGTGGCCGCGAATCCTCGCGCGAGGCGCTTGCGACCGCATTCTCGGTCACGAAGCGCATCGGCAAGATCGGAGTGCCGGTCGGCAACTGTTTCGGATTTGTCGGCAACCGGATGCTCTATGCGTATGGGCGGGAAAAGGAAATGATGCTGCTCGAGGGTGCGAAGCCTGAAGCGATCGACAGGGCCCTGCAGGACTTCGGCATGGCCATGGGCCCGAACGCGGTCGGCGACCTTGCCGGGCTCGACATCGGGTTCCAGGCCCGGCGCGAGTGGGCAGGCCGCCCCGACGATCCGCGCTTCTATCGCGTCTCCGACATGCTCGCGGAGCTTGGCCGCTATGGCCAGAAGACCGGGCGCGGCTTTTATCGCTACGACGCACCGGGCGGCGAGCGCGCAACCGATCCCGAGGTGATCGAGCTGATCCGCGCCGAAGCGGAGCGGCTCAAGATCAGGCAGCGCAAGGTTTCGCCCTCGGAAATCGTCGGTCGCTGCATCCTCGCGCTGATCAACGAGGGCGCGCGGATACTGGAAGAGGGCATCGCGGAAAGCCCGGCCGACATCGACGTGATCTGGTGCAACGGCTATGGCTTTCCGAGGCATCGCGGCGGACCCATGTTTTATGCCGACACACTCGGTCTCGAGGCCGTACTGGATTCGATCCGGCTGTACGGGCGCGAGCACGGCGAGCGCTACTGGACGCCGGCCCCGTTGCTCGTCACGCTGGCGGGCGAAAACACTTCTTTCGCGGCCTGGCAGGCCGCGCGCGCGGCATCGGCCTGAGGGCGATCGATGCAGGAGAGCGCCATGCGGCTGCAGAACTACGTCGCCGGACAGTGGAAGACGGGTGAAGGCCGCGCCAGCCTGCTGCATGACGCGAGCACCGGCGCGCTCGTCGCCGAGGCGGCGAGCGGCGGGCTCGATTTCGGCGCGATGCTTGGTCATGCACGCGACGTGGGCGGTCCTGAACTTCGGTCGATGACGTTTCACGAGCGCGCCGCGATGCTGCGCGCGCTCGGCAAGCGCCTGATCGAATTCAAGGAGGAGTTTTACGCTCTCTCTCACCGCACGGGCGCCACCAAAGGCGATTCCTGGATCGACATCGACGGCGGGATCGGCACGATGCTCGTGTTCGCGCGCAAGGGCGCGCGCGAATTGCCGAACAGCCGCGTCTACCTCGACGGCGGCGTCGAGCCGCTTTCGAAAGGCGGCACATTCGTCGGCCAGCACATCTGCGTGCCGCTCGAGGGTGCCGCCATCCTCATCAATGCCTTCAACTTTCCGGTCTGGGGCATGCTGGAGAAGCTCGCGCCCGCGCTCCTCGCAGGCGTCCCGGCGATCGTCAAGCCCGCCACCGCGACCAGTTATCTGACGGAACTCGTCGTCCGGCGCATCGTCGAGACCGGCCTGTTGCCTGCCGGGGCGCTGCAATTGATCTGTGGGGGCGTCGGCGATCTGTTCGACCATCTCGGCTGCCAGGACATCGTGTCCTTTACGGGTTCGGCGGCAACCGCGGCCAGGCTCCGCACACATCCGTCCGTCGTGCGTCATTCCGTGCGATTCGTCGCGGAGACCGATTCCCTGAATTCCTCGATTCTCGGCCCGGATGCGGGGCCCGAGACACCGGAGTTCGGGCTGTTCGTCCGGGAGGTCGCGCGCGAAATGACGGTCAAGGCCGGCCAGAAATGCACGGCCATCCGCAAGGCGCTCGTTCCCCAGAACCGGATCGCGGACGTCGTGGCGGCGCTCCGCGCCACGCTCGCCGAGACCGTGGTCGGCGATCCGCGTGTGGAGGGCGTCCGCATGGGGCCGTTGGCGAGCCTCGCGCAACGGGAGGAGGTGCGGGCACGTATCGCGGAACTCGAGCGCGAGTCCGAACTCGTCGCCGGCGATCCGGAGCGCTTCGAGGTAAGCGGCGCCGACCGCGAGCGCGGAGCTTTCCTGCCGCCGATACTGCTGCTTTGCCGCGACGCCGCGAATTCGCGCGCCGTGCACACGGTCGAGGCGTTCGGTCCGGTGTCGACCGTGATCGGGTATTCCGGAGTCGCCGACGCCATCGCGCTCGCGAGACGCGGGGAAGGCAGCCTGGCCGGATCGGTGTTCACCGCCGACGATCGGATCGCGGCCGAACTCGTGCTCGGGCTCGCTCCGTATCACGGCCGCGTGCTGGTCGTGAACCGGCATTGCGCGAAGGAATCGACGGGTCATGGTTCGCCGCTCGCGCCGCTCGTGCACGGCGGGCCCGGTCGCGCCGGCGGCGGCGAGGAACTCGGCGGAATCCGCGGAGTGCTGCACTACATGCAACGCACGGCCGTGCAGGGAACGCCCGATCTCATCACAGCGGTTGGCGGCCGCTGGGCGCGGGGCGGTACGGAACGCGATCCCGGCAGGCATCCGTTCCGCAAGCCGTTCCACGACCTCGCGATCGGCGACACCTTTCAATCGGCGGAACGCGAGGTCACCGTGACCGACATCGAGCGCTTCGCGGAACTGTCCGGGGACCGGTTCTATGCGCATATGGACGAGCACGAGGCGGCGCGGAATCCCCTGTTCGGCGGACGGGTGGCCCACGGCTATTTCCTGATTTCGGCGGCCGCGGGCCTGTTCGTCGATCCGGCCTACGGACCTGTGCTCGGCAACTACGGCCTCGACAACCTGCGATTCGTGAAGCCCGTGAAACCGGGCGACCGTATCCGCGTGCGCCTGACCTGCAGGGAGAAATCGCTCCGCGCCGACAAGGGCTGGGGCGAGGTGACCTGGGACACGGAGATCAGGAACCAGGAGGGCGAAACGGTCGCCTCCTATCACGTGCTGACGATGGTGAGCGTTCACGCAATCCCGGACTCGGTGAAGGAATGACGCGGTGACGATCGAATTGAAGCGATTCAATGCCGAGTTTCCGAGTCTCGGCTTCGAGCGGCCGGCCGACGGCGTGCTCGAAGTCGTCATCGCAAACGAGGGCCGCCAGAATGCGGCGACCGAAGCGATGCATCGCGACCTGGCCGGCGTCTGGCGCGCGATCGATGCCGAAGCCACGGTGCGATCCGTGCTGATCCGCGGCGCGGGCGAGCACTTCTCGTCGGGCGGCGACTTCGAGATGGTCGAACGCATGATCAGCGACGAAGCGACGCTGCTCCGCGTCTGGCGCGAAGCGAGCGATCTCGTCTACAACCTGGTGGATTGCTCGAAGCCGGTCGTGTCGGCGATCCGCGGAACCGCCGTCGGCGCCGGACTCGCGGTCGCCTTGCTCGCGGACGTGTCGGTCGCCGGGCGGAACGCGAAGATTCTTGACGGCCACACGCGTCTCGGCGTCGCGGCGGGCGACCATTCGGTGATCATCTGGCCGCTGCTCTGCGGGCTTGCCAAGGCGCGCTACTACCTGCTGACCAACGAGCCGCTCACGGGCAGCGAAGCCGAACGCATCGGTCTCGTGTCGCTGTGCGTGGACGACGAGCGTGTGCGAGAGCGCGCGCTCGAGGTTGCGGAGAAGCTTGCCGCCGGAAGCGCCACCGCCCTCGCCTTCACGAAGCACGCGCTCAACAACTGGCTCCGGCTTGCGGGTCCATCCTTCGATGCATCGCTCGCGCTAGAATTCCTGGGCTTTCGCCTCGCCGATGCGCGCGAGGGGCTCGATGCCGTTCGTAACCGCCGCCTGCCGAGGTTCGACCGACGCTAGGCCGCGGCCGTTCGAGATTGCGGCGTCCGGTCGCCGTCGTTACTATTCGCTCTGCCTTGGGGTGGTCTGAAAAGACCTGAGATGCCGGTTGCTGCCGGCGAACCCGTTGAACCTGATCCGGTTAGGACCGGCGTAGGGAGCAGGCGTGTCGATCCAGCCATATCCGCTGATTGCCTCTCTTCTTGCGGCGGCTGCCGGAGCCGCGCCGCCGGCAGCGCCTGCGAAACTCGATCCTGTCGTGGTGACGGCGTCACTCCGGCCTCTGCCTGCGGGCGAATCGTCAGGTGGGGTCACCATCCTTGCCGGGGACGACGTGCACGACGCCGCGGTCGTGCACCTGGAGGAACTGCTGCCGCAGATTCCGTCGCTGTCCTGGGCGGGGGCGAGCTCGCGCCCGCGCTATTTGCAGCTCCGGGGCATCGGCGAGCTCGAGCAGTACCAGGGCGCGCCGAATCCGTCGCTCGGCTTCCTCTTCGACGAGATCGACTTCAGCGGCATCGGCATGATTGCATCGCTGTTCGACGTGGAGCAGGTCGAGGTGCTGCGCGGTCCGCAAGGGACGCGCTATGGCGCGAATGCGCTCGGCGGCCTGGTCAAGATCAAGACGCGCGATCCGATGCCCGGGCGCGAAGCGGAGGCCGAAGCCACGCTCGGCAGCGACGGTCTTGGGTCGGCTGGGGTCGCCGCCGGCGGCGGCATGGGCCTCCACGGCACGGTGGAGGGCGCCTGGCGCGCCGTGTTCCATCGCGCGGTCGGCAACGGATTCCGGGACAACCGGTATCTGGGGCGCGACGACACGAATGACCGCGACGAAACGACCGCGCGCGTCAAGCTCCGGCTCGCAGCAAGCCCGGACTGGCGCGCCGATCTCAGCTTCCTGTACGCGGATTTCGACAACGGCTACGACGCCTTTGCGATCGACAACAGCTTCGACACGCTTTCCGACCGCCCCGGGCGCGACGCGCAGCGATCCGACGGCGCCTCGCTCGACATGAGCTGGGACGGGACCGGAGTGGGCGAATGGCGATCGATCACGACCTGGGCGGAATCGGACATCGTGGCGAGTTTCGACGGCGACTGGGGCAACGACCGCGACTGGGGCGCCGACGGCCCCTACGATTTCTTTTCGGATACGCGGCGGACCCGCCGCACGCTCAGCGAGGATCTGCGCTTCTCGAGATCCCTCGGCGATGCGGCGTCCTGGATCGGAGGACTGTGGCTGACGCGTCTCGAGGAATCGAATCGCATCGAGGACGACGGCCGCTATCTCGACGACGCGTTCGTGCGACGCCTCGACAGCCGCTATCGCGCGACGAGCGCGGCGCTCTATGGGCAGGTGGACTGGAGCCTGCGGCCGGAGACCATTGTGACGGCGGGTCTCAGGGCCGAGCAACGCGACGCGCGCTACGACGCCAGCGACGGCGTCAATTTCGATCCGCGCGATCGACTATGGGGTGGCGAACTCACCCTGACGCACAGGCCGAGCGCGGGACAAACCCTCTGGGCCTCGCTATCGCGCGGATTCCGCGCGGGCGGATTCAACATCGGCACGAATGTGCCACCGGATCGCCAGCAGTTCGCGCCCGAATACCTGTGGTCCGCCGAGTTCGGATGGAAGGGGCAGGACGGAGCGGGCGGGCGCCGCGGCGATATCAACTTCTACTACACGCGGCGGGAGCATCCGCAGGTCGCGACCTCGCTCCAGACCGACCCGCAGGACCCGCTGACCTTCATGTTCCTCACCGACAATGCCGAAAGCGGCGAAGCCTGGGGAATCGAATCCTCCGCGGAACTGCGGGCCGGCGATCGGCTGGAGTTCGAGGGGATGCTGTCCTGGATGGAATCGCGCTACCACGGCTATGAGTTTGGCGACCGTGATCTCGAGGGACGCGAATGGGCGCATGCGCCGGAATGGAAGGCGGCGCTCGCTGCAACCTGGCGCCACCCGGCGGGCTGGATGGCGCGGCTCGACCTGTCAGGCGAAGCCGGGTTCTATTTCGACACGAGCCATGATCAGCGCTCCGCCTCGCGCTTCATTGCAAACCTGCGTGCCGGGTACGAGGTGGAGCGCTGGTCCGTCTACGCGTGGGGACGCAATCTCTTCGACGAGCGCTATCCCGTGCGCGGCTTCTATTTCGGGAACGAGCCGCCAGATTTTCCGACGGAGCTGTACCTGCGCTGGGGCGATCCGCGTCAGCTGGGTGTGACCGCTCGTTTTTCCTTCTGAGGTATCGCCATGCATGTCGCCGTTGAACTGAGTCTCTATCCGCTCACGGACGAGTTCATTCCTCCGATCCTCGATTTCATCGATCGGCTCAAGGCGCACACCGGACTTTCGGTCGTCACCAGCTCGATGAGCACACAGGTGAGCGGCGAGTTCGACGCGGTGTTCGGGGCGCTGCACGAAGAGATGCGTCGCAGCATGACAGGCCCGCGCCGCGCCGTGTTCGTGATGAAGGTGCTCGGTGGCGGCGACTGAGATCGCGGCGGTCGCCTTCGGCATTGCCTACATCCTGCTCGCAATCCGGGAGCACCGTGGCTGCTGGATCGCAGGCGGGGTCAGCTCGGCGCTCTATGCCGTCGTGTTTTTCGGCGTGGGCCTGCCGATGCAGTCCCTGCTGCAGCTCGTCTACGTCGCACTCTCCGTCTATGGCTGGGTGGTGTGGGGTCCGTATGCCTCGGATTCCCAGCGTGCGGACTCGCTGCAACCGTCGGCGCACCTGCTCGCCGTGGCGGGCATTGCGCTCGCGACCGCGTTCAGCGCACCGCTTGCCGCGCGCTACGCGCTCGCGACCGAGCCGCTGGCCGATTCGCTCGGCACCTGGGCGAGCCTGTTCGCGACCTGGTTGCTCGCGCGTCGATACATCGACACCTGGACCTGGTGGGTGGTCATCGACACCGGTCTCGCAGCGCTGTTTGCGAGCCAGGGACTCTGGCCGACCGCCGGGCTCTATCTCGCCTATGCGGTGCTCGCGATCGCTGGCTGGCGGAGCTGGCGGCATCGCCGGTTGCAAGCGTCTTGAACGGATCCCGGGCTGCATCGGTCGAGGCGCCGATCGCTGCGGCGATCGCGGAACTCGGCCTCGAGAACCCGCGCGTCACGGAACTCCCGGGCGGCGCCGCGAACCGGAGTTTTCGACTTCGCGACGGGCGGCACGACTATGTGCTCCGCCTGGCCAGCGAATTGACTCCCGGGCTCGGCGCGAGCCGCGCATCGGAACTCGCGATTCAGGGCATCGCGGCCCGCGCGGGACTGGCGCCTGAAATCATTCTCGCGAATCGGGAAAGGGACTACATCGTGACGCGGCACGCGAGCGGCTCCGTGCCTTCGCGGTCCGACATGCGGGAATCGCCGATGCTCGGACGCGTCGGCGCTTGGATCTCGGGCTTGCATGCCCTTGCGCCACCGCCCGGCCTGCCGGCCGTCGACTTCGGCGAGCGGGCGGCAGGGTATCTCGCGCTCCTTCAGTCGCGGAGCGGAAGGGCGGGCGTCGGGTCAATAGCGCGGGAACTCGAGCGACGTCGCGCGGCGCTGCAGCCGCCGGCGCGCCTGACCGCCTGCCACCACGATCTGCATCACCGGAATTTCGTGGATTCGGGCGATGCGCTCATAGCGGTCGACTGGGAATACGCGGGTCCCGGGGACCCCGCCGCGGATCTCGCGTGCTGCATCGGTTATCACGATCTCGATGCCGCGCGCGTCGGCCTGCTGCTCGAAGGCTACGGCAGCGTTAGCGCTGCGCTCTGCGCAAGGATCGATGCGCTCGGCTGGATCTTCGATTGCCTCTGGTTCGGATGGAACGCCGTCGCCGCGCTCGCCGGGCTTGATTCCGATGCCGATCTTCAGGACCGACTCGCGGCGAGACTCGCGCGCTGAACGGTTGCAGAGGAGCGGGCGCTTCCCGCAAGATGCGCGACCCATGGCCGAGATCATCGTGACCGATCGCGACGGCGGAGTGCATCGCGTCAACGCGCGCGAGGGTGTGAGCCTGATGGAGACGCTGCGCGAATTCGATTACGGAGTCGCCGCCATCTGCGGCGGCATGTGCTCCTGCGCGACCTGCCACGTGTACGTCGCGGCGCCCTGGCTCGACAAACTGCCGCCGATGCAGGGCGACGAAAAGGAAATACTCCAGGAACTGGAAAGCTACCGGCCGCAGGGTTCGCGCCTGTCCTGTCAGATTCCCTTCGAGGCGTCCCTCGCCGGCATCGAAGTCGAGATCGCGCCCGAGGAATAGGCCGGGGGGCTAGCGCCGCTCGGCCTGCGCGGCGACGGCTTTCGCGGCGGCCTCGATCGCGGCCGCATCTCCGAGAAAGCGCCGCGGCGCGGCGGGCCGCAGATTCGAATCGAGTTCGTACAGGATCGGCACGCCGGTCGGGATGTTGAACTCCACGATTGCGGCGTCGCTGATCTCGTCCAGCATCTTGACGAGCGCGCGCAGGCTGTTGCCGTGCGCGACGACGAGCACGTCGCGGCCGGAAGCGAGCACGGGCGCCAGGCGATCGAGCCAGCAGCGCTCGACCCTGCCGAGCGTGTCCTTGAGCGATTCGGTCGCCGGCAGCATCGCGGCCGGGATGCCGCGGTAGCGAGGATCGAATCTCGGATGCCGGGGATCGTCGGCGGCGAGCGGCGACGGCGGCACGTCATAGCTCCGGCGCCAGATCTTGACCTGCTCGGAGCCGTACTTCGCGCTCGTCGCGGCCTTGTCGAGGCCCTGGAGCGCGCCGTAGTGACGCTCGTTCAGGCGCCAGTCGCGTTCGACCGGCAGCCACATGCGGTCCATTTCGTCGAGCATGATCCAGAGCGTCCGGATCGCGCGCTTCAGCACCGAAGTAAAGGCCTGGGAAAACTCGAAGCCCTCGTCGCGCAGGAGACGGCCGGCCGCGCGCGCTTCCTCGCATCCCTGCGCGCTGAGGTCGACGTCGGTCCAGCCGGTGAAGAGATTCTCGAGATTCCAGGTGCTCTGGCCATGACGCACGAGCACGAGCTTGCCGGCCACCATCGCGCCTCAGCGCTCGAACAGGCGCCGCACGGCCTGGAGTGCGACCGACAGGGTCGGGAAATCCGTACTGCCCGTCGCGCGCATTTCGCGCACGGTGCGGGCGAGATTCCGGACGTCGTCGCCTCCCGCCTTCAGCCAGGCTGCAACGCGCGATGCCGCATCGCCGCGGGCCTTGCCCGCGAGCACGCGGTCGCAGAGCCTGCGTTGGAGCAGGTACGCCTCCTCGCGAAGCGAGCCGCGGGCCACGGCCTGCCAGTGGCCTTCGACGGTGAGGCGTTCGATCTCGTCGCGCAGCCAGTCGAGCCCGAGCGCGGCGCCGAGTCCGAAGTAGACCCGCGCGGCGTGGCCGATCGGCGAGCGCCGCGCGAGCGCGACCTCGACGATGTCCACGCCCGCGTGGATCGCTCCGAGACTCGCGACGCGCCGCGCGACGCGCGGGGGCACACCGTCGCGCGCGAATCGCTTCAACGCCTGCTCATAGCGCTCGACCTCCGCGCCTTCGATCAACTCCGGCAGGTCGCGTATCAACTCCCTGATCCCCGGCTGCAACCGCGAAACTTCGCGCTCGATGTCGAGTTCCTTGCCCTGGTTGCGAAGCACCCAGTAGCTGAGATGTCGCAGGAGCCGCGTCGTCTCGTACATCATGTCGTACTGCAGCCCGGTCGGCGCGCGATCGTCGAGCGCCTCGATGTCCGCCCAGACCTCCCGCATGCCGGTGATCTCGCGCGCGATCGAATAGGCGCGGGCGATGCTGCCGACGTCCGCCCCGGTGTCCTCCTGCATGCGGATCGCAAACACCGGACCCATCCGGTTTACGAGGCTGTTCGTGATCGCGGTCACGATGATCTCGCGGCGCAGCTGATGACGCAGGATCTCTTTCGGATAGCGGCGCTGCACCGGTTCCGGGAAATAGCGCGTCAGTTCGCCGCTCAGGAAGGGATCGGCCGCCGCGTCCGTGTCGCCGAGCCGGCCCGACAGCCAGATTTTCGAATAGGAGAGCAGCATCGCGAGTTCAGGGCGCGTGAGACCGAGCCCCTTGCGGCGTCGCTCGACGATCTCGTCGGCGGCCGGCAGGGCTTCGAGTGCGCGGTCGAGCGTGCCGGCGCGCTCGAGCGCGTGGATGACGTGGCCGAGCTCGGCGATCCGTTCGGCGGCGCGCGCCTGAAGCGTCGAGATGGCGAGGCTCTGGAGGTAATTGTTGCGTAGCACCAGACGGCCGACTTCCGCCGTCATGCTCGCGAGCAGGCGGTTCCGCGCGGGCCGGCGCAGGCGGCCGGAAGCCATCAGTGGATTGAAAAGTATCTTGAGATTGACCTCGACGTCGGAGCAGTTCACTCCGGCGGAATTGTCGATGAAATCGGTGTTGATGCGCCCGCCGGTCTCGGAGTACTCGATGCGGCCGCGCTGGGAAAATCCGAGGTTGCCGCCTTCGCCGACGACGCGGCAGCGCAGTTCCCCGCCATTGATACGCACCGCGTCATTGGCGCGATCGCCGATTTCCGCGTTGGTCTCGTCGGCGGACTTGACGTAAGTGCCGATGCCGCCGTTCCACAGCAGGTCGACCGGCAACTTCAGGATTGCGCGGATCACCTCGACCGGCGTCGGCGCGGATGTAACGATGCCGAGCATCGCGCGGGCCTCGGACGAAAGCGCGATGGACTTGCTCTGCCGGGAATGCACGGCGCTGCCCTTCGACAGGAGCCGCTTGTCGTAGTCGTCCCAGCTCGAGCGGGGCAGTTCGAACATGCGCTTGCGTTCGGCGAAGCTTCGCTCCGCGTCCGGCGCCGGATCCACGAAGATGTGCCTGTGGTCGAAAGCGGCAACCAGCCGGATGTGCGGCGACAGCAGCATCGCATTGCCGAACACGTCGCCCGACATGTCGCCGATGCCGGCGACGGTGAAATCCTGGGATTGCGTGTCCTTTCCCAGCTCGCGGAAATGGCGCCGCACCGATTCCCAGCCGCCGCGGGCGGTGATCGCCATGTCCATGTGATCGTATCCGGCCGATCCTCCGGACGCGAAGGCGTCGCCGAGCCAGAAACCGTACTGGTCCGAAATCGCATTCGCGACGTCAGAGAATTTTGCCGTGCCCTTGTCGGCTGCGACGACGAGGTACGGGTCGTCTGCGTCGTGCCTGACGACGCTGCGAGGCGGGACGACCCTGCCGCCGACGACATTGTCGGTGACGTCGAGCAGGGCGCGGATGAACCAGCGGTAGCATTCCGTGCCGTCGGCGAGCGCCTCGTCGCGCCCTGGCGGCGGCCGCCGCGGCACGAATCCGCCCTTGGCTCCGACCGGGACGATCACCGTGTTCTTGACGTTTTGCGCCTTCATGAGACCGAGGACTTCGGTTCGGAAATCCTCGCGCCGGTCCGACCATCGCAGGCCGCCGCGCGCAACTCGGCCCATTCGCAAATGCACGCCCTCGACACGCGGCGAATGCACGAAGATCTCGAACATGGGCTTCGGCAGCGGCACTTCCGCGAGCCGGCGCGGATCGATCTTGATCGCGAGGTAGGGCCGCGGATCGCCGCTCGCCTCGGTCTGGAAATAATTGGTGCGTAGCGTCGCATCGATCGCGGCCATGTACGCGCGCAGGATGCGGTCATCGTCGATGCGGGTGACGTTCGCGAGCAGCCGCTCGAGTGCGCGTCGGTGGGTGCTCCCGGAACGGCGGCGCTCCGGCTGCGAGAGGCCCGGGTCGAGTCGCGCCTGGAAGAGCCGGAGCAGGTGGCCCGCCGCGGCGGCGTTGCTTGCAAGTGCCTCTTCGATGTAGGCCTGTGACAGGGGCATGCCGAGCTGGCCGAACCAGCGCGCATAGGTTCGCAACACGACGGCCTCGCGCCAGCTGAGGTCGGCCGCGAGCACGAGGCGGTTGAATCCGTCATTGTCGGCGTGGCCCATCCAGACTTTCGCGAAGGTCGTCTTCAATCGCGGACCGTCGCTGTCGAGATCGATGCGGACGCCGCGCGGGTGCTCGAGCTCGAAATCCTGTATCCACACGCCCGTGGATCCCGCGCCGATCTCGTAGGGCCGCTCGCTGATCAGTTTCAGGCCGAGATTCTCGATCGTCGGCAGCACGTCGGAGATCGGAATCGGGCGCTGGCTGCGAAGGAGCTTGAACTGCACCTTGTGCGGCGGCTGGCCGGCCCGGCGATAGAGGCTCATGTGGAGCGCCGTGGGCTCGGCCAGCAGGCGCTCCAGCGATGCGACATCGTCGACCGCGACCTCGAATGGGGTGTCCGCCTGGTAGGCCGCGGGAAACGCATCTTCCCAGACGCGATTCAGGCGCAGCGCCTCGGCCTCGCCGTAGGCATCGAGCAGCGAATCCTTCAGCTGATCCTGCCATGTGCGCACGGTCTCGGTGATCCGGCGCTCGAGCTCGACTGCGTCGACCCCGGCATCGGAATCCGGCCGGGTCCGCACCAGCATGTGCAGCCGCGCGAGCACCGATTCGGACAGCGTAACCTGCGACTCGATCGCGAGTCCGCCGAAGGCGTCGAGAGCGAGCCTTTCGATCCGCTCGCGCGCCTGCGTGTTGTAGCGGTCGCGTGGCACGTACACGAGGCAGGAATAAAAACGGCGGAACACGTCGCGGCGCACGAACAGGCGCACCTGCGCGCGCTCGTAGAGATTCACGATGCCGCGCACGATCCGGACGAGATCGGGAATCGTCGCCTGGAAAAGCTCGTCGCGCGGAAATGTCTCGAGCGCGTGCACGAGCGCCTTGTGGTCGTGACTCGAGTCTTTCAGGCCGAAATGGTCGATCACGCGCTGGATCTTGTGGCGGAGCACGGGAATCTCGCGCGGGCTGCGGCTGTAGGCCGAAGAGGTCCAAAGTCCGATGAAGCGCCGCTCGCCGGTCACGTTTCCGGCCGCATCGAAGGTCTTGATGCCGATATAGTCGAGATAGGTCGAGCGGTGAACCGTCGCGATCGAATTCGCCTTCGTGATGATGAGCGGCTCGGTGGATCGCGCGAACGTCCGGACATCGCCGGTCAGCACGATCGACCTGGGCTTGCGTGACGCCGCGGGCCGCATGACGCCGAGCCCCGAACCGGCGACGGGGACCAGGAGATCCCGGCGCGGCCCGCGGCGCAGGCGGTACTCGCGATAGCCGAGGAATGTGAAATGGTCGTCTTCCATCCACTCGAGCAGGGCCTGGGCCTCCCGGATTTCGTTCTTCTGGCCGCGCACTTTTGCGACGCCGAGTTCGGCTGCGACGTCAAGCGCCTTGCCGCGCATTCGCCGCCAGTCGGCCGTCGCCGCGCGGATGTCGCGGAGCGTTCTGCGGATGCTCTTTTCGATTTCCGCAAGGCGGCGCGGGTCCGGCTCCCGGTCGATTTCGATCAGCTGCCAGGACTCGAGCTTCGCCCCGTCCGGCGGCTCGTCGAGATCGAGACCCTGCAGCCGGCCGCGCCGGTCGCGCGAGGCCCAGAACACGGGGTGCGCGAGCAGGTGAACTGCGAGTCCGTTCCGGGTGCAGACGATGCCGAGCGAGTCGACGAGAAAGGGCATGTCGTCCGTGACGACCATGATGACGGTATGCGACGAGCCGAAGCCGTCACGTGCCGGATCCGGGTTGAACACGCGCACGTGCGACTGGCCGGGCCGGCGCACGCGCCCCAGCTCGAGTTCGGCGAGCGCGGCGCCGGCGAGATCCGCCTCGGTTCGCTGCACGAGGTCGAGTTCCGAGACGCCGTGGTAGAAATAGCGCGCCAGCCGGTCCGGCGCGACCGGCATGCCGCGGCGGCGCGCGCGACGGGCGCTGGCGGCGATGCGGTCGATGATTGCCTGTCGGGCGGCCGGGATCCTGCCTAGCATCAACACTCCAGACGCGCCCGTCCCGCTGTGGAGCGGGAACCGGCGTGGCGGCGCGGATTATACACGCGCATCCCGGGCCGGTCCGAGCTGCCACGAGCGCTTTTGAAGCCGCAGAAGGAGCTTTTCGAACTGCGATTGCTCGGCGGGACTCAGCTCCGCGAGGAGACGCCTCTCATACGCGAGGGCGAGCGGAACGATGCGCCGGTAGACCGCCTGTCCGCGCGCGGTCAGGCTCAAGACCGAGCGCCGCTTGTCGCTCGCGGCGAGCGTGCGGCTGACGCGGCCGGCGCGGGTGAGGCCCATGACCGCGCGGCTGACCGCGACCTTGTCCATCGCCGTGCGCTCCGCGACGTCGGCCGCGGACAGCCCGGGGACGCGCGCCAGCACGGCGATGACCCGCCACTGCGGAATCGTGAGGCCGAAACGGCGCGCATAGGCGCCGGCCAGGGCCGAGGAGACCGTGTTTGCCAGCACGGAAAGGCGATAGGGTATGAAGTGCTCCAGGGACAGTGACCGGGGGTTCGCTGGCGCGGGCATGCATGGATTATAGTTGCAATTGCAACTAATGCGGGAGCGGCTATGGGCGAACAATTCGACAATCCGATGGGCACCGACGGCTTCGAGTTCGTCGAATACACAGCGCCGGATCCGGACGAACTGCGGGCGCTGTTCTCCCGCATGGGATTTCCGGTCGCGGCGCGGCACCGCAGCAAGAACGTCACGCTGCACCGCCAGGGAGACATCAATTTCGTGATCAATGCCGAGCCGGAGGGCTTCGGCCAGCAGTTCGCGCGCGCGCACGGGCCGTCTGCCTGCGCCATGGCGTTTCGCGTAAAGGACGCAGCCTTTGCGCTCCGCCGCGCGATCGAGAAGGGCGCCCGGCCGGTCGAGACGCGGGTCGGGCCGATGGAGCTTCAGATACCCTCCATCGAGGGCATCGGTGGCAGCCTGATCTACCTCGTGGATCGCTACGGGGAACGGACCATCTACGACGTCGATTTCGTTCCGGTCTCCGACCCGAGGCCGGTCCGCGCCGCCGGGCTCACGCTGATCGATCATCTGACCCACAACGTGAGCCGCGGCAACATGGACCGCTGGGCCGGTTTCTACGAGCGGCTGTTCAATTTCCGCGAGATCCGCTATTTCGACATCGAGGGCAGGAAGACCGGGCTCTTCAGCCGCGCGATGACGAGCCCCTGCGGAAAGATCCGCATTCCGATCAATGAAAGTCAGGACGACAAGAGCCAGATCGAGGAATACATCCGCGAGTACCACGGCGAGGGCATCCAGCACATCGCTCTCTTCACCGACGACATCTATGCGAGCGTGGACGCGCTCCGGGCGAACGGCATCGAATTCCAGGACACGCCTGACACTTACTATGAGGGCGTCGAGACCCGTGTCACAGGACATCGCGAGACGCTCTCGCGCATGCAGGAGCGGCGCATCCTGATCGACGGCAACGCGAAGGACGGCATCCTGCTCCAGATTTTCACGAAGAACGTCATCGGCCCGATCTTCTTCGAGATCATCCAGCGCAAGGGCAACGAGGGATTCGGAGAGGGCAATTTCCGCGCCCTGTTCGAATCGATCGAACTCGACCAGGAGCGGCGCGGCGTGATCTGACCGGGGTGCGCGCGCATGCGTCCGTGCATTGCGGAGGCCGCCCTTCGGTCTGAGGTGCCGACTCGCTCACGCGAAGCGTCCCGGCAATTTTTGATCCAGTTCACAGCTTGGGCAGTTTCCCCGTGCGATCGGGTGCCCCGCCACGAGAAACTTCCATTTTACAGATGGTGGCAGGTCGTGGCATGAGCGTCGGCACGGCTACAGGGCACTTCGGGGTCACAACCCGCATCACGCGCGTCGGGTTCGCGGACGGCTGGACCGGCGCCGTCGCAATCGGCGTGATCGTTTACGTCGCCGCCGCGATCCTTGTCACCGTCACGAACTTCGAATCGAGTCCCGCACTTACCTTTTATCTGCTCGTTTCCGATCAGCCGGCAAGCCTGGCGACGGCCCTGCTCGCGATCGTCGCCGCGCGCAAGACCGTCCAGCCCATCGCCCGCCGCACCTGGAAGTTCCTGGCGGCGGCGCTCGTCACATACAACGTGGGCAACCTCATCGACGCGGGCTTTCGCATCGCGGACCTCGATCCCTTTCCGTCCGTGGCCGACGCGGTCTACCTGGCTTTCTTCCCCATCCTGTTCGCAGGCTTCATGGTCGCGGTACGCGCGAGTTCGTTGCGGGCGTCCTGGGGCCGGCTCCTGCTCGATTCGCTGATCCTGGTACTCGGGTTCGGGACATTCTTCTGGTACTTCGTCATCAGCCCGGCCGCCGCGGCGAGCCAGGAGGAATTCGCCCGGTTCGTCCTGACGCAGGTCTACATCGCGCTCGACTGCCTGATGCTGATGGCGATCGGAGTGCTGTTGATGAACAGCAGCAGCTGCCCATTGCGGCGGACCACCCTCGTGATGCTCGCTGCCGGCTTCGGCATGATGTTCCTTGCGGACATCGTCTGGGCCACCTCGGTAGTGACCGGCAACTACCTGCCCGGAAATTTTTCCGACGTCCTCTACCTCGGCTGCTACATCGGCCTGGCCGGCGCGGCCCAGGTCCAGATCCGCGACAGGTCGCGGCCGGAGCGCCAATCTGCTCCGCGCAGCACGCCGCTGACGCAGGCCGTGCCTTATGCGGGGCTCGCACTTTCGTTCTTCGTTCTCGTCTATTTCGCCGCGGGCGACGGCAGCAGTCCCGCGACAATCGTGACCATCGCGATCTTCGTGCTTGCGATCCTCGTGATGGCGCGACAGAGCGTGATCGTCAAGGACGACGCCCAGGCGCGGCAGCGGCAGGCCGTCGACCTCGTGGAGGCGCGTTTCGCCTCGTTGATCCGGAACGCATCCGACGTGATCATGATCGTGAGTGCAGACGGTCGGATCGAGTACGCGTCGCCGGCGGTCCAGCGGACTTTCTCCCTTCGGCAGGACGACCTGGTCGGCCGCAAGATGTCGGAGATCTGGCGCGAGGCCGACCGCGAGCGCCTGGCCGCGTTTCTCGCAGAAGTCACCGCAATCCGGGGTGCGGCGGTCGGGCCGGTCGAGCTTTCGGTCGGCACGGCGTCGAAGCGATTCATTCTCGAATGCGTCGGCAGCAACCTCCTTGAAGATCCTGCGGTGCAGGGCCTCGCGCTCAACCTGCGCGACGTCACCGAGCGCAAGGCCCTCGAGGACCAGCTCCGTCAACTGGCGTTTCACGATCCGCTGACGCTTCTCGCCAATCGCAGCCTGTTCCGGAACCGTGTCGAGCACGCGATTGCCCTGGCGCGCCGGTCGCACGATCGAATTGCCGTGCTGATGATCGACCTCGACAATTTCAAGAACGTGAACGACTCGCTCGGCCACGATATCGGCGACCGGCTGCTGCAGACCGCGGCACAGCGGCTCGTGAAGTGCACGCGCGCGGCTGATACGGTCGCGCGGCTCGGTGGCGACGAGTTTGCCGTGCTGCTGGAGGGAATCGCAAATGCCGGCCAGGCGGAGCGCATCGCCGCCGCCATCACCGACGCGTTCCAGTCGCCGCTTCAGATCGACGGTGGCGACCTTCTCGTCACGACCAGCGTCGGAGTCGCGCTTTCTGAGCCCGGCCACGAAACCGAGCACGTGATGCGGAATGCCGATATCGCCATGTATCACGCGAAGTCCGCCGGCAAGGGCCACCACGTCGTATTCCATGCGCGCATGCAGGAGCAGTTGCGCGAGCGCCTGCGGCTCGAAGACGACCTGAACCAGGCGTTCGCGAGGAACGAATTCTTCCTGGAATTCCAGCCGATCGTGGACCTGAAGACGACCGAACTGCTCGGTGTCGAGGCTCTGGTCCGATGGCAGCATCCCGATCAGGGCCGCCTCCTGCCAGGCCAGTTCATTCCGATGGCGGAGGAGACGGGGCAGATCGTGGAGCTCGGGCGCTGGGTGCTGATCGACGCCTGCTGCCGCGTCCGCCAATGGCGCGAGACCATCGCCGCGGGCAGCGGACTGCGGGTGGCCGTCAATATTTCCGGCCGTCACCTGCAGCAGGGCGATCTCGTCGCCGACGTCCGGCATGCGCTCGAGGTTTCGGGCCTCGAGCCGGAAAGCCTGCTGATCGAACTGACCGAGAGCACGATGATGCACAACTCGGAAAGCAATCTCGTTCGGCTCAAGGAACTCAAGTCGCTGGGCGTCCGCCTCGCGATCGACGATTTCGGCACCGGCTACTCGTCGCTTTCCTATCTGCACCGGTTCCCGATCGACATACTCAAGATCGACCGCTCATTCATCAGCCGGCTGACGGAATCGAGCGAGGGCCCGAAGCTCGCGCGCGCGGTCGTAATGCTCGGCGAGACGCTGGGCCTCGAGACCGTGGCGGAAGGCGTCGAGACGGAAGACCAGGTGACGCAGCTGCTCCAGCTCGGATGTGTCGCGGCCCAGGGCTTCCTGTTCTCCCATGCGGTCCCGCTCGACGCCGTCGCAGCCTCGCCATTTGCGCTGCGCCGCGACGAGCTCCGCCGCGTCCACGCGGGCTACGACAAGCTCACGGCGACCGGACGCTACCGGATCGCCGACATGGCCAAGCCGCGCGAAGTGGCCTAGAAGCGTACGCGAGCCGCGCCGCCCTCAGGAACGGTGCGGACGCGCAAGGTATTTTCTCCCCTGCATTTCATGCAGCCGGCTCGCCGTCCGGCGAAAATCGAACGCGAGTCTCTCGCCGCGGTAGAGGGCTTCGGGCGTGTCGGCGGCGGCGGACAGCACGAGCTTCACGCCGCGGTCGTAGAATTCGTCCACCAGCGTGATGAAGCGGCGCGCTGCGTCGTCGGCGGCGCCGTCCATTACCGGCACGGCGCTCAGGAAAACCGTCTGGTAGCAGCGGGCGATCTCGATGTAATCGGCGGCGGAGCGCGGTCCCTCGCAGAGCTCCGGAAATTCGAACCAGACCACATCTTCCGCCTCGCGGCAGGCGCGAACACATCGGCCTTCCACCTGCACCCGCACGTCCTTGTCGCCGCGCCCGTCTGCGAGTCGCGCGAATTCCGACGCCATCATCGCTTCCGCGTCGGCGACAGCCGGTCCGAGGTAGAGCATCGCGCGCTCGAGTTGTCGCAGGCGGTAATCGACGCCGGCGTCGAGTTCCATGACGCGGCAATGCTTTTCGATCAGGGCGATCGCGGGCTGGAAGCGCGCCCGTTGCAGGCCGCCCCGGTACAGCTCCGAGGGAGGAAGATTCGACGTCGCGACGAGCGTGACGCCGCGCCGGAAGACCGCTTCGAGCAGCGTGCCGAGGATCATCGCGTCGGCGACATCGCCGACCACGAACTCGTCGATGCAGAGGGTCCGGGCTTTCGCGGCGATGTCGGCGGCGACCTGCGCGAGCGGATCGGAGAGATTACGATGACGTCGCAGTCGCGCGTGCACGTCCTGCATGAAACGGTGAAAGTGCTCGCGGCGCTTCTTGCGGACGGGGAGCTCCGCGAAGAACTCATCGACCAGGAATGTCTTTCCACGGCCGACGCCGCCCCACAGATAGAGTCCGCGCAATGGAGCCGGCGCGCGCGGCAGGAGGCGAAGCCCGCGGCCCAGCACGGAATTCCGGGCGAGTACCCGCCGCCTCAGGTCCTCTAGCCTTCCGAGGACGGCACGCTGGGGCTCGTCGAGGACCTGGCCGTGGGCGGCAAGGGCTGTCTCGGCGCGCGCCGCGACCGGCGACTTTTCCGCCGTGCGATTCAGCGAAGCTCCGGCCGGTCGCGGAAATGCTCGAGAGCCGCGGGATTCGCGAGCGCGTCCGTGTTCCTGACTTGGCGCCCGTGAATCGTCTCGCGCACGGCGAGTTCGACGATCTTGCCGCTGATGGTTCGCGGGATCTCGGGCACCTGCACGATCTTCGCCGGCACGTGCCGCGGCGTCGTGTTGGCCCGGATCTGCCGGCGAATGCGTTCGCGGAGCGCCTCGTCGAGCGTGAGCCCGTCGCGCAGGCGCACGAACAGCACGACGCGAACGTCGCTGCCTACGTCCTGCCCGACGACCACGCTCTCGAGCACTTCATCGAGCTGTTCGACCTGCCGGTAGATCTCCGCCGTGCCGATGCGCACGCCGCCCGGATTCAGGACCGCGTCGGAGCGGCCGAGGATCACGAGCCCGCCGCGCGACGTCAGGAGCGCATAGTCGCCGTGATGCCAGACCCCGGGGAAGCGCTCGAAATACGCCGCGCGATAGCGGCCTCCGTCCGCATCGTTCCAGAAACCGATCGGCATCGATGGAAAGGGAGCAGTGCAGACAAGTTCTCCTTTCTCGGAAGTCACCTGGCGGCCTTCGTCGTCCCAGACTTCGACCTTCATGCCGAGCCCGCGGCACTGCAATTCGCCGCGGTAAACGGGCAACAGCGGATTGCCAAGCGCAAAGCAGGAAACGATGTCCGTGCCGCCGGAGATCGACGCAAGCTGGATGTCGGGACCGATCGCGCGGGCGACGAAATCGTACTGCTCCGGCGCGAGCGGCGAGCCCGTGGAAAGGATCGTGCGCAGCACGGCGAGTCCATGGCGCTCGCGCGGCCGGTAGTCCGCCTTCTCGAGCGTCGCGAGATACTTCGGGCTCGTTCCGAAGAGGGTGACGCCTTCGTCCGCCGCCATTTCCCAGAGGACATCCGGGCCCGGATGGAGCGGCGAACCGTCGTACAGCACGATCGTCGCTTCGGCGGCGAGCGCGCTTGCGAGCCAGTTCCACATCATCCAGCCGCAGGTCGTGAAGAAGAAGAGCCGGTCCCCGGGCTTCAGGTCCGCGTGAAGCCGGTGTTCCTTCAGGTGCTGGAGCAGCGTGCCCCCGGCGCCGTGAACGATGCACTTCGGCACGCCCGTCGTGCCGCTCGAGTACAGGACGTAGAGCGGATGGTCGAACGGCAGCCGCTCGAAAAGGGGGGGCGCGGCCCGATCTCCGTAGTCGCTGAAAGCGATCGCCCGCGGCAGATCCACCGGCGTCGAGGCCGCGTAGGAAACGACGACGACGCGCTGCACGGAGGGCAGCTGTTTCAGGACGCCGGCGATCGGCGCCACCGAGTCGACCGTCTTGCCGGCGTAGAAGTAGCCGTCCGCGGTGAACAAGACCTTCGGCTTCACCTGTCCAAAGCGGTCGAGCACGCCCTGGATGCCGAAATCCGGCGAGCAGGACGTCCAGGTGGCGCCGATGCTCGCGGCGGCGAGCATGCCGATCACGGCCTCCGGCAGGTTCGGCAGGAAAGCGGCGACGACGTCGCAGCGGCCGACGCCGTCATCGCGAAGCCCGGCGGCCACGCGAGCGACCTCGGCGCGGAGCGACTTCCAGTCGATCTCGCGGCGCAGGCCGCGTTCGTTCCGGAAGACGAGCGCGGGTTCCGCGTCCGGGCCGCGCAGGAGATTCTCGGCGAAATTGAGACGCGCCGCCGGAAACCACCGCGCGCCAGGCATGCGATCGCCGTGCTCGAGCGCAGGCCCGTCGCCGCGCTCGCCGATGACGCCCGCAAACTCCCAGAGCGCTTCCCAGAATGCCGCGGGTGCCTCGACCGACCAGCGATAGAAAGCGTCGTAGTCGGACGTCGGCGCGCCGCGCAGCCCGGCAAAGGCCATGAATCGCGTGAGATTCGCATCCGCGATGCGAAACAGCGAGGGCGTCCAGATCGGCTGCTCCGCGCTCATCTAGAGGCTCTGGTAGTTCGGTCCCGAGCCGCCTTCGGGTGTCGTCCAGGTGATGATGCCGTAGGGATCCTTGATGTCGCAGGCCTTGCAGTGAACGCAATTTGCCGCGTTGATCTGAAGCCGCCGTCCGCCCATGCCGTCGTCCACCATTTCATAGACGCCGGCCGGGCAGAAATTCTCGCAGGGATTGCCGAACTCCGTCGTGCAGCGCGTGGCGCAGATCGATGTATCCGAGACGATGAGATGCACCGGCTGGTCTTCGTCGTGAACATTGCCGGCGTGAAATACGGCTGCGAGGCGGTCGCGCGGGGCAAGATCGCGGTTGATCCATTGCCGGTCGACCGTGGGCGCGTTCTCGAGGCGGTGCAGGGCGAGGTGATTCTCGCGGTGGGCAAGAGTCCATGGGCTCATGCCCGCGGTCGCGGTTTCGAACGCGGCATTGGCGAGGCCCCACCACAGGCCGCGGTGGAACCCGGGCTTGATGTTGCGCACCCGTTTCAGTTCGCGCCCGCCCGCCGATAACCGCCAGCGTGCTTCGAAGCCGTCCGTGCCGCCGTTCCCGGTCAGGTGTTCCGCGGCGAGCGCACCGCAGCGGATCGCCTGGTGCACGCCCTTGATCTTCGCGACATTCAGCGTCCCCGCGGCATCGCCGATCAGCATGAGACCCGGTGCTTCCATGCGCGGCAGGGACTGCCAGCCGCCGGCGGCAATGGCGCGCGCGCCGTAGGAAAGAAGCTCACCGCCCTCGAGCAGCGCGTGAATCCGCGGATGGTGCTTGAATTGCTGGAACGCCTCGAATGGCTTGAAACGCGGATCCTCGTAGTCGAGTCCGGCGACGTACCCGACATACAGGCGGTCGCGATCGAGGTGGTAGAGGAAGCTGCCGCCATACGTGCGCGAATCGACCGGCCAGCCGACGGAATGCTGAATCAGGCCCGGCTCGACCCGGCCGGGCGGAAGCTGCCACAACTCCTTGATCCCGAGTCCGTAGGTCTGGGGTCCGCGGCCGTCGGCGAGGCCGAGCCGCTCGATGAGTTGCTTCGTGACGCTGCCGCGGCAACCCTCGGCGAGAATCGTCGTGCCGGCGCGGATGTCGGGTCCCGGCGCGTAGTTGGGCCCGGGCTTGCGCTGCCGGTCGAGGCCCATGTCGCCGATGCGGACTCCAACGACGCGGCCATCATCGTCCAGCAGGGCTTCAGACGCGGAAAAACCGGCGAAGACGTCGACGCCAAGTGCTTCGGCGCGCGAGGCCATGAGCGGCGCGATCTGTCCGAGCGAGACGATGAAATTGCCGCGATTGTGCATCTGCGGCGGATTGGGCAGGCGCACAGCGCCTCTCTTCGTGAAGTACCAGAACTCGTCGCGCGTCGCAGGAACGAAGATCGCAGGCGGCGAATCCCGCCAGCCCGGCAACAGGGCATCGAGCGGCTCGGGCTCGAGCGCGCAGCCGGAGATCATGTGCGCGCCGATCGCCGATGCTTTCTCCAGTACGCAGACGCTGCGGCCGGGTTCGAGCTGCTTCAACCGGATGGCGCAGGCGAGGCCGGCGGGACCGGCGCCGACGATGACGACGTCGTATTCCATGACGTCGCGATCCGTCACGGCATTGCGGCCCTCTCGAATTGCGGCAGCGTCCGCACGCTGTCGCCGATCGCGGCGAGATCGCCGGCGACCACCACCGTCATTCGCTCGGGCCGGAGGAACTGCCTCGCCATCTCGCTGACCTGCGCGGGCGTGACCGCGTGCATGTTGGCGACCCAGCGCGTCAAGAAGTCGTCCGGGAGGCCGTGCAGGTTCATGAACGCGAGCTGGCCGAGAACGCCGTTCGGCGATGAATTCGCGATCACGAAAAGTCCCGACCGGTAGTTCTTCGTCGGATCGAGTTCGGCGGCGGCGGGCGCTTCGCGCTGGAGGCGGTCGATCTCACGGAAGATTTCGGCGATCGCTGCGGCCGTGTGTTCGGCTGTCACTTCGGCGCTCATGATCCAGAGGGCGCCGCCGCGGCGCGCACTGATAGAGGAGCCCGGCGAATAGCTGTATCCCTTGTCCTCGCGGATGTTCGTCGTGATGCGCGAACCGAACGTGCCGCCGAGCAGGCTGTTCATCAGGGTCGTCGGGAAGTACAGAGCATGCGACGGATCGGGAACGGGCACGGCGATGCGCACGGACGACTGCGGGGCGCCAGGACTGTCGACGAGGGCGAGCTGCAGCGTTTCCGAGGCGCGCGCCGGCAGGTCGGTCGGCGGCGGGCCTTCATGCCAGTCGCCGAACGCCTTGCGGAGCGCCGCCTCGAGCGTGGCGCGATCGTATCGTCCGGCGACATAGACGTGTGTGCGCCGCGCGCCGAAATTGCGCTCGTAGAATCCGCGCAGGTCGTCGATGCCGTAACCCGCGAGCTGCCCCTCGCGCGGAAGCGCGCGGCCGAACGGATGATCACCGAAGACGAGCCTTGCGAGGGCGTCGTCGGCGAGCGACTGTGGATCGGAGCGGGCGACCGCGAGATTCCGCTCGAAATTGGCGAGCACGCGCGGCAGTTCGGATTCCGGGAAGCGCGGGTTCCGCAGCACGTCGGCGAGCAGTTCGACGGCCGCGACCGCATGGTCCGACAGCACTGACATGCCGGCTGTCGTCTGCTCGGCCGCGACGCCGATACCCAGTTCGCCGCCCATGCCGGCCGCGGCCTCCGCGATGTCGGCGGCGCTCCGGGTCGTCGTGCCTTCCTTCAGCATCTCGACCGCGACATCCGGGAGCCAGGTGTCCTCGCCTTCGTCGATGTTGCCGGTGCGGATGACGGCGAGCACCGTCACCTTCGGTACGCTGCCGTAGTCGATGAAGGTGATTGCAAGCCCGTTGTCGAGACGGAGCGTCTCCTTCGCGGGCAACCGGAATTCGTGCGGCGTGCCGGCCGGTGGCGGCGATTCGCGCGTCTCCGCGATCGCTGCAGCCGCAGCCAGACAGGCGAGCGCGGCCGCGTAACGCCTCATGGCGCGTCTCCGGCGGCGGGCCGTCCGGGAACGACGATCTGTACCGTGCGGCGGCCCGGCGTCAGGTAGCGGCGGGCGACTTCGCTGATGAGTTCGGGATCCACGGCGCGATAGTCGGATTCGATGCGATTGATGCGGCCTGGATCGTCGTCGAAGAGGGCGAAAGACGCGAGCAGGTCGAGCAGGCCGAATCGCGTACTCGAACCTGCGAGGTCGTAGAGCGCGGCGCGAATCTTGGTCAGCGCGCGCTCGACTTCCTCGGCCGTCGGCGGCGCGTTCTGGATCCGCGCGATTTCCGCGTCGATGTCCGCCACGATCGCATCGGGCGTCACGCCGGGATCGTGAACGAGATAGAGCATCCAGAGCATCGGACCGTCGTAGGTGAACTGGTTGCCGAGGAGATTGATGCCGCCGCCGACGCCGCTCGAATATCCGCGCTGCTGCACAAGCCGCTGCCAGAAGACGCTGTCCTCTCCTTGCAGCAGGATCTGGTCGAGCAGGCCGAAGGCCGCATGCTCGGGCGTGGCGCGCTCGGGAACCTGCCAGGCGAGCGCGAGCGCCGGCCGGGGCGCCAGGCGGTCGGTAAATGAATCCCGTTTTTCGGTCGACTGCTCGGGCTCCGTGAGATCCGGCCGCACCGGCTGCGCCCGGGCCGGGATCGACGCAAAGTACTTTTCAACCCAGGCGCGCACCGTTGCCGGCTCGAAATCTCCTGCCACGACGAGCACCGCATTGTTCGGCGCGTAGTACGTTTCGAAGAAGGCCCGCGCGTCGTCGAGCGTCGCGGCGTCGAGGTCGGCCATGTCGCCGTAGAAGTTGTGCGCGTTGTGCCAGTTCTCGTTTGCGACCTGCGGCATCGAGAGCCACGGGAATCCGCCGTAAGGCTGGTTGATCACGTTGTCGCGAACCTCGTTCTTCACGACGCCCTGCTGGTTCGCGAGATTCGCCTGGGTGATGGCGAGCGCCTTCATGCGGTCCGCTTCGGCCCACAGCACGGACTCGAGCGTGTGAGCCGGCACGATCTGGTAGTAGTTGGTGTAGTCAAAGGTCGTCGACCCATTCACGACGCCGCCATTGCCTTCGACGAGCCGGATGAACTCCATCTTCCCGAGATTCCCGGATCCCTGGAACATCAGGTGCTCGAACAGGTGCGCGAAGCCCGTGCGCCCGCGCGGCTCGATGCGAAAGCCGATGCGGTAATAGACGCCGGCCGTGACCGTCGGCGCCGTCGTGTCGCGCGACAACACCACTTTCAGTCCGTTATCGAGCTTGTAATACTCGATCGGGATGTTGATCGCGTTTCGAACTCCTGCTGGAACGCCGGCAGCGTCGTTGGGCGGCTGCGTGGCGCATCCGGCCATTGCCGCGGCAATGAACAGCCCGCACCAACGGCGCGCCACATTTTGTCTCATCGCGGTGCCATCCTGATGGCGCCGTCAATTCTTATCGTCTCTCCATTGAGCATGAGGTTCGTGCAGATCGCGGCAACGAGTTCCGCGTACTCCTCCGGCCGGCCGAGCCGGGGCGGGAAGGGCACCTGCTTGCCGAGCGAGTCCTGCGCTTCCTGTGGCAGGCCCGCCATCATCGGCGTGCCGAAAATTCCCGGAGCGATGCCCATCACGCGAATGCCGAAGCGCGCCAGCTCGCGCGCGAGCGGAAGGACCATTCCGGCGACCGCCGCCTTCGACGTGGCATAGGCGACCTGGCCGACCTGACCTTCGAAGGCCGCGACCGAGGCCGTATGAATGAGCAGTCCGCGTTCGCCGTCGGCATCGGGCGCGTTGTTCTGCATGATCGCCGCGGCCGCACGGTCCAGGAGAAAGGTGCCGAGCGTATTGATGTTGAGCACGCGCTGGAATGCCGCGGCCGCCAGCGGGCCGTCGCGGCCGAGCAGTTTGCCCGGCGTTGCGACGCCGGCGCAGGCGACCGCGACATTGAGGCCGCCCATCCGGGCCGCCGCCGCCTGGACCGCCGAGTCGACTTCGGCTTCGCTCGTGACGTCGCAGCGGTGGTAGCTCGCCGCCGCGCCGAGGGCGGCGGCAGCCTTGCGGCCCGCCTCATCCTGAACGTCGAGCAATGCGACCTGGCCGCCGCCTGCGACGAGGCGCGCGGCCGTCGCATGACCGAGGCCCGATGCGCCGCCGCTGATGACTGCCCGCACCCGATCGAGATTCATGAGTTCCTCCGGGCGACAGTCTACAGCCTCAGACCTGCTACAGCCTCAGCCCGCCATCCACCTCGAGCACACGGCCCGTGACAAAGTCGTTCTCGGCAATGAATACTGCCGTTGCGGCGATTTCCGAGGGATCGCCGAGCCGGCGGAGCGGAATGGCGGCCTTGACCCGCGCAAGCATCTCCGGCTTCATCGCCGCCAGTATCTCGGTCGCGCAGAATCCCGGCGCGATCGCGGCGCTCCGTATTCCGTAGCGCGCGAGCTCCTTGGCCCACACGACCGTCATTGCGGCGACGCCCGCTTTGGCGGCCGAATAGTTGGTCTGCCCGGGATTTCCCTCGCGCGAGATCGAGGAGATGTTGATGATCACGCCGCCGTTCCCGAGCTGGATCATGCGTTCCGCGCCTTCGCGCCCGCAGAGGAACACGCCCGTCAGGTTGACGTCGAGAACCGCCTGCCACTGGGTCAGCGACATCTTGGAATGGATCGCACCGTCCTGCGCCTTGACGAGCAACGCATCCCGAGTGATGCCGGCGTTGTTGACCAGCACGTCCAGGCGGCGCAAATCTGCGACGACCGCGTCGAGACTTCGCACGACCTTGATTTCGGAGACCACATCCGTCGCATAGGCCCGGGCGCGCACGCCCTTGGCTTCGCATTGGGCACAGGTTTCTTCGGCTCCCGCGGAGTCGAGATCGAGCGCCGCGATATCGGCGCCGCGCTCGGCAAAGGCAAGGGCGATTGCACGCCCGATGCCACGGCCCGCGCCGGTGATGGCCACGACCTTCTTGGAAAGCTGCATTGGTCCCTTTACTGCACTGCGATTTAAAGTGCAGAAACTTTTATTGGTTCAGGACCTTAGCGATTATTGCGACGCAACACAACCGTCAGGCGGGCGCTATGTCAAACAACACCGCCTCGGCATCGACCAGCTCGCCGGCACGCGCGAGTACCTGGGTCACGCGTCCGGCGCGTCCGGCGCGAATCGCGTGCTGCATCTTCATGCCTTCGACGACCGCGAGCACGTCGCCACGAGCGACCGTGTCGCCGCTCTTGACGCGCAGTTCCACGACGCGGCCGGGCAGCGGAGAAGCGGGGTGCGCATCCGCGTCGTCCACGCTCAGCTCAAACGGCCAGGCGGGAGCGAGCGCGATCTCCATTGCGCGCTCTCCGATGACTTGCAGCCGCCCGTTTTCGCGGATCAATTCGAGCTCGTGCGGTCCGTCGCCCGCGTCGACCGCGAAGCGATCCGGCGCGCGGGCCGCGACGATGCCACGAACTTTCGTCTGGCCGTCGTCGAGCTCGATGGAAGCCCCTTGCCGGCTCGCGCGGACACGCACGAAAGCGGGAATCCGCAGGCCGAATGCCTGGGCGGCCGGTCCGCCCGCGCGCCAGCCATCGCCACTTGCCCACGGCGATGCGCCCCGGCCGGCAACCGTGGCGCGCTCATCGAGTGCAAGTGCGGCGGAGAGCAGGAGCGCCTCGGATGTGGGCGCGGGCGTCTCAATCAGTGCGGCGTATTCCCGGTCGACGAAGCCCGTGTCGACACTGCCGGCTGCAAACTCCGGATGCGCGGCGATCGTGCGCAGCAGCTGCAGGTTGTTCGCCACGCCGAAAATTGCGGTGCGATCGAGCCGCCGCCGCAGATTTGCCAGGGCATGAGCGCGGTCGATGCCGGTGGCGATGACCTTCGCAATCATCGGATCGTAATGAACCGTGATCGTATCGCCGTTCGCGATGCCGCTGTCCACGCGCCATTCGCCGTCTTCGGCCGGATGGGCGAAACGCTCGATGCGCCCGATCGACGGCAGGAAACCGCGCCGCGGATCCTCGCTGTAGAACCGCGCCTCGATTGCGTGGCCATGCCGGGGGATTTCCGGCTGCGAAAGCGGAAGGCGTTCGCCCGACGCCACGCGGAGCTGCCACTCGACCAGGTCGAGACCCGTCACGGCCTCGGTCACCGGGTGCTCGACCTGGAGCCGCGTGTTCATCTCCATGAAGTAGTAACCGCCGTCGGCGTCGACAATGAACTCGACCGTGCCGGCATTGAAATAGCCGACGGCCTTTGCGGCGCGGACCGCCGCGGCCGTCATCGCCGTCCGCTTCGTGTCGTCGATGAAGGGCGAGGGCGATTCTTCGATGATTTTCTGGTAGCGGCGCTGCACCGAGCACTCGCGCTCGAACAGGTGCAGGCACTCGCCGTGAATGTCGCCGAAGACCTGCACTTCGATATGCCGCGGCCGCAGGAGAAATCGCTCGAGCATCAGGCGGCCGTCGCCGAAGGCGTTTTCCGCCTCGCCGCGCGCGCCGCGGATCGCCTCGTCGAGGGCAGCCGCATCCGGCACCACGCGCATGCCCTTGCCGCCGCCGCCCGCGACCGCCTTGACGAGCAGCGGGAATCCGATGCGGGCCGCTTCGCTCGCGAGCCGCGCGGGAGTCTGGTCCTCGCCCATGTAGCCCGGCACGATGGGCACGCCCGCCGCGGACACGATGGCTTTGGCCTCGTGCTTCATTCCCATTGCGCGAATGGCCGCGGCTGGAGGCCCGACGAAGACGAGACCCGCCTCGCCGCAGGCTTCGGCAAATGCGGCGTTCTCGGACAGGAAACCGTAGCCGGGATGAATCGCGTCCGCGCGCGACCGCCGTGCGGCTTCGAGCACTGCCGACGCACTCAGGTACGAATCGCGCGCGGGGGCAGGGCCGATGCGATGCGACTCGTCGGAGAGACGAACATGCATCGCCCCGCGGTCGGCGTCCGAATGCACGGCGATCGTATGGATGCCGAGCCGGCGGCAGGTCCGGATCACGCGGCAGGCGATCTCGCCGCGGTTCGCGATCAGCAGCCGCCCGATCTTCATGCGTCGCGAGTCCAGCCGGGCTTGCGCCGTTCCAGGAAAGCCGTGAGGCCTTCGCGGGCTTCCTCGCCCGCGCGAACCCGCGCGATCCAGCGCGTCGTATCGATGATCATGGATTCATCACCGGCGGAGTTGCGGCCCGTCGCGCGGCGCAACAGCAGCTTGATCTCGGCCTGCGCCTTCGGGCCACCGGCGAGCAGCGCGTTCACGATTGCATTTGTCGCATCGGGAAGCGATGAATCGTCCACTGCCTCGTGCACGAGGCCGATCCGCGTGGCGGTGGCCGCGTCCATCGCCTCACCGGTCAGGAACCAGCGATGCGCCTGGCGCGGCCCGATCGCGCGGATCACATAGGGTGAAATCATCGCCGGGATCAGCCCGAGGCGGACCTCGGAGAGCGCGAACCGGGCGCTGCCGCCCGCAATCGCGATGTCGCAGGCCGCGATGAGCCCGACCGCGCCGCCGTAGGCCGCGCCATTCACGACCGCGACGGTCGGTTGCGGCAGGCGTTCGAGGCTTTCGAGCATCAGCGCAAACCGGCGGGAATCCGCTTCGTTCTGCCCGGTCGGCGCGGCGCCCGCCGCGCGCATTTCGGCGATGTCGGCGCCTGCGCAGAACACGCTTCCCGCGCCGGTCAGCTGCACGACACGCACCGTGGAATCGCCGGCGAGCGAGGTGAGCGCCTCGGTGAGACGCAGGACCATTTCCGCCGAGAGCGCGTTTCGCGACTCCTCGCGATCGAGCGTCAGCGTCGCGACGCCGCGGGGATCACGTTCGATGCGAAGCATCGGCATTACATCCGGAACACGCCATAGGATTCCGGCAGTGGCGCCGGTCCCCGCGCCACGACCTCGAGCGCGAGCCCGAGCACGCGACGGGTGTCCAGCGGATCGATGACGCCGTCGTCCCACAGCCGCGCTGTCGCGTAGTAGGGATTGCCCTGGCGCTCGTACTGGTCGCTGATCCCCGTCATGAATTCCCTCTGTTCGGCTTCAGGCCAGGTTCCGCCTTTGGCCTCGACGCCGTCGCGGCGCACGGTCGCCAGCACGCTCGCAGCCTGCTCGCCGCCCATGACCGAAATGCGCGCATTCGGCCAGGTCCAGAGGAAACGTCCGCCGTAGGCACGCCCGCACATCGCGTAGTTGCCGGCGCCGAAGGACCCGCCAATCACGACCGTGAGCTTCGGCACGGTGGAGCAGGCGACGGCCGTGACCATCTTCGCGCCGTCGCGCGCGATCCCGCCGCTCTCGTAGCGCCTGCCCACCATGAATCCGGTGATGTTCTGAAGGAAAAGGAGCGGCACCCGCCTGCGGTTGGCGAGCTGAACGAAATGCGCCCCTTTCAGCGCCGATTCGGAGAACAGGATTCCGTTGTTGGCGAGGATCGCGACCGGATAACCCCAGAGGTGAGCAAAGCCGCAGACGAGCGTCTTCCCGTAGAGCGCCTTGAATTCGTGGAACTCCGATCCGTCCACGAGGCGCGCGATCACTTCCCGGACGTCGTAGGGCTGGCGCAGGTCGCGTGGCACGATGCCGTAGAGCTGCAGGTTGGCGAACGCGGGATCGACCGCCTCGCGGCGCCCGAGCCATGCGGCGGGTCGGTGATTGAGGCTTCCCACGATCTCGCGCGCCATTGCAAGCGCATGCGCGTCGTTGTCGGCGAGGTGATCGACGACACCGGACGTGCGCGCATGAACGTCGCCGCCGCCGAGCGTCTCCGCATCGACGATCTCGCCGGTCGCGGCCTTCACGAGTGGCGGCCCGCCGAGAAAAATCGTGCCCTGGTTTCGCACGATGATCGATTCGTCGCACATCGCGGGCACGTAGGCGCCGCCCGCGGTGCAGGATCCCATGACGACCGCCACCTGCGGGATGCCCGCGGCGGAGAGGCGCGCCTGGTTGAAGAAAATCCGGCCGAAATGCTCGCGGTCGGGAAATACTTCGTCCTGCAGCGGGAGGAACGCGCCGCCCGAATCGACGAGATACACGCAGGGCAGCCGGTTCTCGAGCGCGATCTCCTGCGCGCGCAGGTGCTTCTTGACGGTGACCGGGTAGTAGGTTCCACCCTTCACGGTTGCGTCGTTTGCGACGACAAGCAGCTCATTGCCGTGAATGCGGCCGATCCCGGCGACGAGGCCCGCGGCCGGCGCATCGCCCCCGTACATGCCGCCCGCGGCAAGCGGGGCGATCTCGAGGAATGGGCTGCCCGGGTCGAGCAGGGCCTCGATTCGGTCGCGCGGCAGGAGCTTCCCGCGCGCGAGATGCTTCGCGCGCGCTTCATCGCCGCCGCCCGCGGCAGTCTCTGACTGCCGGCGGCGCAACTCGGCGACGAGCGTTTCCATGTGCGCGGCGTTGTCGCGGTACTCGGCGCTGCCGGCGTCGACCCGGGATGCGATGCGCGTCATGGAGCAGTGGCCCGAAGCAGTTCGCGGCCGATCAGCATGCGGCGGATCTCGTTTGTTCCGGCGCCGATCTCATAGAGCTTGGCGTCGCGCAGAATGCGGCCGGCGGGATACTCGTTGATGTAGCCATTGCCGCCGAGCACCTGGATCGCCTCGAGCCCCGCGCGCGTCGCATGCTCCGATGCGGAGAGAAGGCAGGCGGCCGCGTCATAGCGCGTCGTGCGTCCCGCGTCGCAGGCGCGAGCGACCGAATAGGCGTACGCGCGCGAGGCATTGCAGGCGGCATACAGGTCCGCGAGCTTCGCCTGCATCAGCTGGAAACTGCCGATCGGCCGCCCGAACTGCTCGCGGTCGTGGAGGTAGGGAACGATCAGGTCGAGGGCGGCACGCATCAGGCCGAGCGGGCCGCCCGTCAGCACGAGACGCTCGTAGTCGAGGCCGGACATCAGGATTTCGGCGCCTCCACCGACCTGTCCGAGCAGATTGCCATCCGGTACGAAACAGTCCTCGAGGACGAGCTCGCAGGTGTCGGAGCCGCGCATGCTGAGCTTGTCGAGTTTTTGCGCCGCGCGAAAGCCCTTCATCCCGCGCTCGACGATGAATGCGGTGATGCCACGCGCGCCGCTACCCGGTTCCGTCGTCGCATAGATCACGGCCGTGTCCGCTTCCGGCCCGTTCGTGATCCACATCTTGCTGCCATTCAGGACAAATCCGCCCGACTTGCGCTCGGCCCGCGTGCGCATCGAAACGACGTCCGAACCCGAACCCGGCTCGCTCATGGCGAGCGCGCCGATGTCCTCGCCGCTCACGAGCCGCGGCAGCAGGCGCCGTTTCTGTTCGTCGGTGCCGAAGCGGCGCAGCTGGTTCACGCAGAGGTTCGAATGCGCGCCGTAGGAGAGGCCGATCGAACCCGAGGCGCGGCTGATCTCCTCCATCGCGACGACGTGTTCGAGGTAGCCGAAGCCGAGCCCGCCGTACTCCTCGGGCACTGTCATGCCGAGCAGGCCCATGGCGCCCATCTCTGGCCACAGTTCGCGCGGAAAACGGTTACTGCGGTCGATCTCGTCGGCCTGGGGGGCGATGCGGCGCAGCGCGAAATCGCGCACGGCCTGCCGTAGCTCGTCGACCCGCGGACCCAGCTCGAAATCGAAATCGATCGGGAACATCGATGCCTCCGCAGCGGCGACCCAGACTTGCCAAGGGTATCTTATTGTCCGACAATCCGACAAGCAAGTCCGTCACGAGTAAACGCGACCCATGTTTGAAGCACTCCGGTATGCGCCGGCCTATCTCAGGGTTTCCGAGGCAATCCGGGCCCGAATCCTGAGCCGCGAGCTCCTCGAAGGCCAGGCGCTCCCCACGGAGACCGAGCTTGCGCGCCAGTTCGAGGTGAATCGTTCGACCGTGCGAGAAGCGCTCCGGAAGCTCGAAAGCAACGGGCTGTTGGGTCGGCGTCGTGGGGGCAAGCGGCTCTTCGTGACCCGCCCGACGCGCGAGTCGGTGGGTGGGGGCCTGTCGCAGGCGTTTGCGCTGCATCGCGCGCGTGTCGTCGATGTCTGGGAAGCCCTGCAGGCCGTGCAGCCGGGCATTGCGGCGGCGGCCGCCGAGCGGCGTTCGTCCGCGGCGCTCGAGCTGCTCGAAGCGACAGTGGAGCGATTTGCGGCGCGGAAAGGCGAGCGCGAACTCGCCGTCGGCGACGTCGCCGGTTTCTTCGATGCGCTCGGGGAAGCGGGCGCCAACCCGGTTTTCACGCTGTTGAACGAACCGCTGCTCAGGCTCCTGAAGCCGAGCCTTGCCGTGATCATCGACCGCGTTCCGCAAGCCCGCTCGCGGATCGAGTCGGCGCAGAAGCAGATCGTCGCCGCGGTCAGGGCGCGTGATGCCAGGACGGCGGCCGAGTGGATGACCCGGCACGTGCGCGACTTCCGGCGCGGCTACGAAGTCGCCGGAATTCCGCTCTCGACCGAGGTCGGCGAGGAACTCGATGCCGCCGTGCCCGGATTCAGCTGAGCTCGATCGCGATCGCCGTCGCCTCGCCGCCGCCGATGCAGAGCGCGGCCAGCCCGCGATTCTTGCCGTGGCGCTTCAGCGCATGGATGAGGGTCGTCAGGATACGCGCACCAGTCGCCCCGATCGGATGGCCGAGCGCGCAGGCGCCGCCGTGAATGTTCACGCGGTCATGCGCGATGCCGATGTCCTTCATGGCGGCCATCGTGACGACGGCGAAAGCCTCGTTGATCTCGTACAGGTCGACGTCCCCGGCCTGCCAGCCGGCGCGCCTCAAGACCGTCTTGATCGCCCCGCCCGGGGCCGTCGTGAACCACTCCGGCGCGTGAGCGTGGCTCGCGTGCGCGACGATCGTCGCGAGCGGCGCGAGTCCGGCCTTGGCCGCCGCGCTTGCGCGGGCGAGCAGCAGGGCGGAGGCGCCGTCTGCGATCGACGAGGAACTCGCGGCGGTAACCGTGCCGTCCTTGCCGAACGCGGGCTTGAGATTCGGAATTTTGTCGAGGGACACGGTGAACGGCGTTTCGTCGCGGTCGACCACGCGCTCGCCCTTGCGGTCGCTGATTGTGACCGGCGCGATCTCGGCCTCGAAAGCGCCCGACTCGACGGCGGCCACGGCGCGGCGCACCGATTCCGCGGCAAAGGCGTCCTGATCGGCACGGGTGAAAGCGTATTTGGCCGCAGTCGCATCGGCGAAGCACCCCATCAGCTTGCCGTCCCAGGGACTCTGCAAGCCGTCGTAGAACATGTGATCGATGATCTCGCCGTGTCCCATTCGATAGCCGGCGCGGGCCTTGGGCAGCAGGTAGGGTGCGTTTGTCATCGACTCGAACCCGCCGGCGATCACGAAATCGGCGCTGCCTGCGGAGATCTGGTCGGCGCCGTACATGACGGCACGCATGCCGGAACCGCACATCTTGTTGACCGTGGTTGCAGGAACCGTTTGCGGCACACCGGCCGCGAGCGCGGCCTGTCGCGCGGGCGCCTGACCCTGGCCCGCGGGCAGCACGCAACCCATGACGACTTCGCTCGCGATTCCGGAGTCGGCGCCGGCGCTTTGCAGCGCCGCGCGGATCGACACCGCTCCAAGCGCGTGACCGGGCACGCTTGCAAACACGCCGAGCATCGCTCCGATGGGCGTACGGCGGGCACCGAGAATGACGACGGGATCGCTGGCCATGGGATGGGTCCTGAACGACTGAATGGGGGCTATTTTGCCCTGCAAAAGGGTGGCTGTCGCGTCGTGGGCCGCAACGGCTCAGCCTGCGGCGGCACGCTGCCAATGTTCGAGCAGCTGTCCGAGCCGCAGCCTGAGTTCCGCGAAGCGCAGGGGCTTGTAGAGCACGGTGACGCCGGGCGGCAGTCCACCGCGCTCGTTGATCGTGTGCTCGGTCAGCGCCGTCACGACGATGATCTCGAGTTCGCTGATCGTGCCGGAAGCGCGGAGCGCCCGGAGCATCTCGAAGCCGTCGATGCCCGGCATGCGCAGGTCCGTGATCAGGAGATCCGGCCGCGATGCGCCGATCTGAAGCAGGGCGTCGAATCCGCTCGGCACGCTTTGCAGTTCAATCGGAAGGCCCCAGGAGCGCAGATGCAATTCGAACAGATGGCGGAAATCCGGCTCGTCCTCGACGATCAGCACCTGGTAATTGCCGCCCGGCGCTCGCCGCCAACTGTCGCCGGCGCGGCGCCGAAGCAATTCTTCGACCGAAGCCGTCAGGATGCGGCGGTGACCGCCCGGTGTCTTCCAGGCTCGCAGCAGGCCTGCTTCGGACCAGAGCTGGACCGTGCGCAGCGAGACGCCAAGACGGTCGGCTGCTTCCCGCGTCGAACAGACTTCCTGCCCGGTCTCGACCAAGTGGCTCTCCCGTTGCGGTTCCCGGCGGCTGGAATGACAGCATCGCAGGTCCCGGATTGCAACGCTAAACTGTCGTTCCGGCGCGCTGGAGAATCCCGATGAGCAGCCCGGCCGAACGCATCGACAATGCCGCGGAAGCCGCTCGCGGCCCCCTGCGCTTTGTGAGCGCCGCTTCGCTCTTCGACGGCCACGACGCCGCGATCAACATCATCCGCCGAATCCTTCAGTCCCACGGGGCGGAAGTCGTGCACCTCGGGCACAACCGGAGCGTCGCCGACATCGTGCGCGCGGCGATCCAGGAGGACGCCGACGGAGTCGCGGTCAGCAGCTATCAGGGCGGGCACAACGAGTATTTCCGCTACATGGTGGACATGCTCCGCCGGGAGGGCGCCGGCCACGTACGAATCGTGGTTGGCGGCGGCGGCACGATCGCGCCGCACGAGGTCGAGGAACTCGAGGCCTACGGGGTCGCAAAGATCTATACGCCCGACGACGGTCTGAGGCTCGGCCTCGACGGCATGATCGAAGACGTGTTCCGCCGCGTCCGCGCCACGCCACGCCCCGCATTCGACGGTGGCCCCGTTTCCGCCGACGACCCGGTGAACCTCGCGCGTGCGATCACGCTCCTTGAACAGGGCGGCGACGCAGGCGCAGTTGCGCGCGTGCGGAGCCTGGCCGCAAAGACCCTCAACCGGCCGCCGGTCCTCGGCATCACCGGAACCGGCGGCGCTGGAAAGTCTTCGCTCACCGACGAGATCCTGAATCGCATCGTCAGGTTTTTTCCGGATCGGCGCGTAGCCGTCGTCGCGATGGACCCGACCCGGCGCCGCTCGGGCGGCGCGCTGCTGGGCGACCGGATCCGCATGAACTCGCTCGCGAACGAGCATCTCTTCATGCGCTCGCTCGCGACCCGCCGCCAGCATCTCGCGACGAGCGCCGTACTCGCGGACACGGTCCAGCTGCTGAAATCGGCGGGATTCGACCTGATCGTTGTCGAGACTGCCGGCATCGGCCAGAGCGACACGGAGATCGTCGACCTCGTCGACCTGTCGATGTACGTCATGACCGCCGACTACGGCGCCGCGAGCCAGCTCGAGAAGATCGACATGCTGGACTTCGCCGATTTCATCGCGCTGAACAAGTTCGAGAAGCGGGGCGCGGAGGACGCCTTGCGCGACGTGCGCAAGCAGGTCGCGCGCAATCGCAAGCTCTTCAAGACGCCGCCGGAGGAATTGCCGGTCTATCCGACGATCGCGAGCCAGTTCAACGATGCGGGCGTCAATGCGCTTTTCGGCGCGCTCTGCGATCGATTGCATGAACAGTGGGGACGTTTGCGTCCGTGGCGGCCAGGGGGCCTGACGCCGCTCGGGCCGCCGAAACGCCAGGCGATCATTCCGGGTTCGAGGGTCCGCTATCTGGCCGAGATCGCCGCGGGCGGGCGCGCGGCGCAGCGTGCGGCTCATGCCGCCGCCAGGGCTGCGGGCCGCGCCCACGGCCTGCATCGCGCACTGGCCGCGCTCGGCGACGCCCTGCTTCCCGCGCCGCTCGATCGCTATGGCGACGACCAGATCGCGGGCGGCGATCCGTCGGTGGAGCGGCTGCGGCGCGAGTACAACGGCGCGCTCGACGCGATCGGCGCGGAGGGAATCGCGCTCCTCAAGGAGTGGCCGGCGCGTCAGGCGGCCGCGGCCGCGGATGATTTCAGTTATCGCGTTCGCGAACGCGAAGTGCGCGGCCCGAACTACAGCGAGTCACTCTCGCATCTCCGGTTGCCCAAGATCGCCACACCGCGCTTCGACGACTGGGGAGCGCAGCTCGCCTTCCTGCTGACCGAGAACCTTCCGGGAGCGTATCCGTTTACCGGCGGCATCTACCCGTACCGGCGCGAGGATGAGGATCCGACGCGCATGTTTGCGGGGGAGGGCATGCCCGAGCGCACCAACCGGCGGTTCCACTATCTTGCGCGCGGCCACCAGGCGACCCGCCTGTCGACCGCGTTCGATTCGACGACGCTTTACGGCGAGGACCCGGACGAGCGGCCGGACATCTATGGCCGCATCGGCAATTCCGGCGTCTCGATTGCGTCGCTCGACGACATGAAGCGGCTCTACTCCGGCTTTGATCTCTGCTCCCCGTCGACCTCGGTGTCGATGACGATCAACGGGCCCGCGCCGATGATCCTCGCGATGTTCATGAACACGGCCGTCGATCAGCAGGTCGAGCGCCACCTGCGCGAAAACGGCGGCTGGGCGGAGGCGGAAGCGAAGATCGCGAAACTGTTCATGGGCGGCGAGCGTCCGCGCTATCGCGGCGAGCTGCCGCCCGGTCACGACGGCAGCGGTCTTGGCCTCCTGGGCGTCAGCGGCGACCAGGTCGTGGACGCCGAAACCTACGCGAAGATCCGCGCCGGCGCGCTCGCGCGCGTGCGCGGCACCGTCCAGGCCGACATCCTGAAAGAGGACCAGGCCCAGAACACCTGCATCTTCTCGACGGAATTCGCGCTGCGCATGATGGGCGACGTCCAGCAGTTCTTCAGCGAGAACCGCGTGAGGAACTTCTATTCGGTCTCGATCTCGGGCTATCACATCGCCGAGGCGGGCGCGAATCCCGTCTCGCAGCTCGCTTTCACGCTCGCGAATGGATTCACGATTGTCGAGTACTACCTGTCGCGCGGCATGAAGGTCGACGATTTCGCCCCGAACCTGTCCTTTTTCTTCTCGAACGGCATGGATCCCGAGTACGCGGTGATCGGCCGCGTTGCCCGCCGGATCTGGGCGCGCGCAATGCGCGAGCGTTACGGCGCTTCGCCGCGGAGCCAGATGCTCAAATACCACGTGCAGACCTCGGGCCGGTCCCTGCACGCACGCGAGATCCAGTTCAACGACATCCGGACGACGCTGCAGGCGATGTACGCGCTGTTCGACAGCTGCAACAGCCTGCATACGAACGCCTACGATGAAGCGATCACGACGCCGACGGAAGAGAGCGTGCGAAGGGCGGTCGCGATCCAGCTCATCATCGCGCGCGAGCTCGGACTCAACCAGAACCAGAACCCATGGCAAGGATCGTTCGCGATCGAGCACCTCACGGAAATGGTCGAGGAGGCCGTTTACGCCGAATTCGAGAGCCTCTCGGAGCGCGGCGGCGTCCTGGGCGCGATGGAGACGATGTACCAGCGCGGCAAGATCCAGGAAGAATCGCTGTACTACGAGCACAAGAAGCACGACGGCTCGCTGCCGATCGTCGGGGTCAACACGTTCCTGCCGGAGCACGGCGGCAGCGACGACAACCGGAATGCCGAGCTGATCCGCTCGACCGAGGAGGAGAAGCAGGCCCAGGTCGCCGCAGTTCGAGCCTACAACGACGTGCATGCGGCGGCGCAGGACGCCGCGTTGCAGAGGCTCCGGGGCGCGGCCGCCTCAGGCGGAAACGTGTTCGCGGAACTGATGGAAACCGTGAAAACCGCGTCGCTCGGCCGGATTTCGCGCGCTCTCTATGGCGTCGGCGGCCAGTACCGCCGCAACATGTAGAAGGGGACGTTCGTAAAAGGGGACGTTCACCTTCAGCCGCTGAAAGTGAACGTCCCCTCCGGGTTTCAGAGCAGCGGTTCGTCCAGCGCGGCGCCGATTCGCTCCCGTGCGGCGTCGCGAAGCATCGCCGCGGCGTCGCCGGCGCCCGTCATTGCGGGAAGCGGCACGAGGACTTCGACTTCGATGCGGCCCCAGCGCGGGATGAAACTTCGCGCGCCGAGCACTCGCCGCGTGCCGCGGATCGCGACCGGAGCGACCGGAACGCCGGCGCGCGCCGCGGCGGCGAAAGCGCCGCCGTGGAACCGCGCAATTCCCGGTTCGGGGCTGAACGTGCCTTCAGGGAAGAACGCGATCGCCTGACCCTGCTCGACGGAGCGCAGGATGCGTCGCGCGTCGCCGCCGCCTTCATGACGGTTCCGGCGCTCGACAAAATGATGGCCGAGCCGGCGCAACAGGAATCCGGCCAGCGGCAGCCGCGAGGCCTCCTTCTTGATCACGAATCCGAAGCGCGGGGGCAGGCAGGCAAAGAGCAGCGGACCGTCGATGTAGCTCGCGTGGTTCGCCACGATGATGCAGGCAGCCGGCGGCAGCCGCGAAAGTCCGAGGGTGCGGACAGGCAGGCCGCACAGCCGGAAATACAAGCGGCAGACCAGACCCGCGACGGCTCGGCGAGTCGCGAGCTCCGGGAATGCGAGGATGGGCAGGGCGGCGAAGAAGAGCAGCGGAATCGTCAGCAGCCAGACCCAGAGTCCCCAGATCAGGCGGAACGGATTCCAGGTCATTGCCAGCGGCGTTCCGGAGGCCGCGGGTACTGTGAACTGGTTCCGGTTATGTTAATGGTCATGGGGGTCTGTGAGACGGGTCACGTTCGACTCCGTCGAAGGCAAACCATACTGCGTCTGCATTCTGTCGCACCAGCCCGCCGTGCGCGATTCCGCGCCGGCGATGCTGTCAGCGGCGGGAAGCAGGACAGGTCCATGAGCGCAGCAATGAAATCTTCGACCTCGGTGCGGGCGGCGACACTCGCGACTGCCGGTTCGGCAGACGAGGCCGTCGAGCCGATGATCGTGCGTTTTCTCGACGCGGTCTGGATGGAGCGCGGGCTTTCGCCGAACACGCTCGCCGCTTACCGCGCCGACCTGACGGCGCTTTCGCGCTGGCTGCGCCAGCGCGGTACGGCGCTCGACCGCACGACTCGAAACGACCTCCTGGCATTCATCGCCTGGCGGGTCGAAACGGGGGCGCGTCCGCGCTCGACCGCGCGCCAGCTGTCGAGTTTCCGCCGCTTCTTCCGTTACCTTGTGCGCGAGGGCGTGATCAAGGAAGACCCGACCGCCCAGATTGCGATGCCGAAGATCGGCCGCTCCCTGCCGCGATCCCTCACCGAGGCCCAGGTTGACGCGCTGCTCGCCGCGCCCCAGACCACGGACCCGCTCGGTCATCGCGACCGCACGATGCTCGAAGTGCTGTACGCAACGGGACTCCGCGTATCGGAGCTCGTGAGCCTGAGGCACAGCCAGGTCAACCTGAACCAGGGCGTGTTGCGAATCGTCGGCAAGGGCAATCGCGAGAGGCTGATCCCGCTCGGGGAAGAAGCCATGCGCTGGCTCAACGATTTCGTGCGCGGCGCCCGCGGCGAGATCCTGCTCGACCGCCAGACCGATCACCTGTTTCCGACGCGCCGCGGCGACCGCATGACGCGCCAGGCCTTCTGGCACATCATCAAGCGTTACGCGAAGAAAGGCGGCGTCGAGAAGGAACTCTCGCCGCATACGCTGCGTCACGCCTTCGCGACCCATCTCCTGAATCACGGCGCGGACCTCCGGGTCGTGCAGATGCTGCTCGGCCACAGCGATCTTTCCACCACGCAGATCTACACCCACGTGGCGCGCGAGCGCATGAAAGAGCTGCACGCGCAGCACCACCCTCGCGGCTGATAGACTGGCGGCCCGAACCGGAACCGCGGCCCCGGGCCGTGGTCGAAATGGCGTCAATCCGAGCCCTGAGGCCCGCGTGAATCCGACCCGCAACCGACTCCTCACGACCGCCGCGATGCTCGCGCTCGCGGGCGCGGCCCTGGCCGCGCCTCCGGCAGCGAAACCTGACATCCGCTCCGAAATCGCGCGCCGGCTCGACATCAAGCCCGAGGACGTCCGTCCGTCGCCGATCGCCGGCCTCTATGAGGTCCAGTCCGGGCCGGAGGTCGGTTACGTCTCCGAGGACGGCCGCTTCTATGTCGACGGCGACGTCTTCGAGATGACGTCAAAGCACAATCTCACCGAAGATCGCCGCAAGGTCGGCCGTCTCGCGCTCCTTGCTGAGGTCAAGGACGACGATGCGATCGTGTTCTCGCCCGCTGGCCCGGTCCGGCACACGCTGACCGTCTTCACCGACGTCGACTGTACGTACTGCCGCCGAATGCACCAGCAGATCGCCGAGTTCAACCGTCTCGGATTCCGCGTGCGCTACCTGATGTATCCCCGGAACGGCCCGGATAGCGACGCCTGGCGCAAGGCCGAGGCGGTCTGGTGCAGCCCCGACCGGAGGGACGCGCTGACGCGCGCCAAGCGCGGCGAAATCCTGAAAGCCGCGCGCTGTGAAACGCCGGTTGCCGCGCAGTACGAACTCGGCCGCAAGCTCGGAATCCACGGCACGCCCGGCATCTTCACCGACACGGGCGAATACCTGGCGGGCTACCTGCCGCCGGCGAGCATGGCCGAATACCTTTCGGAACCGACGGTCGCCGCGAAAAACTGAGTCGTCAGCGCTCGAGCAGCGGCAGCTTGTCGGGAATATCCTTCCAGGCGTCCGCATCCGCGGGCGGCTCGCCGCGCTGCGTGATCACCGGCCATTCCTTGGCGAGCTCGGCGTTGAGGGCGAGGAACGCCTCCTGGCCGGCCGGGACTTCCTCTTCGGAATAGATCGCCTCCACCGGGCATTCAGGCTCGCAGAGCGTGCAGTCGATGCACTCCTCCGGGTCGATCACGAGAAAATTCGGTCCCTCGTGGAAGCAGTCCACCGGACAGACCTCGACGCAGTCCATGTACTTGCACTTGATGCAGGTTTCGGTGACGACGAACGTCATCAGTTGAGCTCCGGGCCCGAATTTTCAGCCGCGCATTGTGCCACAGGGCCGCCGCGCGGCGGTCATTCGATCCTGTGGAAATGCAGCCTGTTCAGGCCCGAGGCGCGATCCTCGAAATAGCGGCGAAGCGTGAATTCGACGCTCTTGAACGCGAGTTCCGCCCAGGGCAGCTCGCGCTCGTCGCACAGTGCGACTTCCAGGCTTTCGACACCCACGCCAAATGCAGGATCGGCGAGGGTGGCCCGGAACATCACGTGAACCTGTTCGGCGTGCAGCACGTGCACGATTGCGCAGGGACCGCCGATCTCGACGCGCGCGAGCGCCTCTTCGTGGCATTCGCGCGCCGCGGCCTCCTGCAGGGTCTCGCCGACCTCCATGAATCCCGCGGGAATGGTCCAATATCCGCGGCGCGGCTCGATGGCGCGGCGGCAGATCAGGATTCGCCCCTCGAACTCGGGGACGCAGCCCGCAATGAGCTTTGGATTGCGGTAGTGAATCGCGCCGCAAGCCGTGCAGACGAAACGCGGCAGGTGATCGCCTTCGGGAACGCGCCGCAGGACGGGAGCGGCGCAACTCGGGCAGAAGTTCATCGGTTCGATTGTATACTCGCGGGCGGCATCGGCCGGGATGGCGGAATTGGCAGACGCAGTGGACTCAAAATCCACCGGTGGCGACATCGTGCGAGTTCGAGTCTCGCTCCCGGCACCAACCCAGGTTTTTCCGCTTCTCCTGCGACCTTTTGCCGGGCAGGGGCATCTAAGCGTCCGATGTCCCGCATTTCCGATATCCGGATTCCGGACGCCCTGGTCGCCGCGGCGCAATCCGGCGACGCGACGGCTCTCGAAGCCGTCTATGTAGCGACCGCCGAACCGATCTATACGATCCTTCGCCGGCTGGTGCGGCGGCCGGCCATCGCCGAAGAACTGCTGCAGGAGACCTTCGTCGACGTGCTCGAGCACATCGGCGCGTTCGAGGGACGCTGCCCGCTGCCGGCGTGGATCCGTTCGATCGCGGTCAATCGCGCGCTCATGTATCTGCGATCGCCGTGGCATCGCGGGCTCGAATGGCTGGACAAGGACCCGGGTGGGGTGGACCGGTTGCCTGCAACGCAGCCGGGCTCGACGGAACCTTTCGACAAGGGTCTCGAGCGCGCACTGATGACTCTCCCGGCTCTGACGCGCGCGGTCGTCTGGCTCCACGACGTCGAAGGTTTCACCCACGTGGACATCGGATTCGCGCTCGGACGGACGCCCAGTTTCTCGAAATCACAGCTTTCGCGGGCGCACCGGCGGTTGCGCGATCTGCTTGCGAGCGAAGACAGCGTCGCGGAGGGCGCGCCATGCACGCCGACATGAACGACTGGAGCGAGCGCCTCGGCGCGCTCGCCGGATTCGAACCGCCAGCTGCAGGATGGAAGGCCGTGGCGGCGGCGCGCGATCAGCGCGATGCGCGGCAGAACCTGCGCTGGCCGATGATGCTTGCGGTGGCAGTGCTCGCCGCGGCGGCGGGCCTCGGATGGTGGCTGCAGTCGGCACAGCGCGCGCTCGCGACTGTCTCCGATGCCGCGGAACACGTCGGCGTGCCGGTCGCGGCCGAGATGCGCGCCGCAAACGACCGGCTCGAATGGCTGCTTGCGACATTGCCCGAGCGGCGCGCAATGCGCGGCAGCACCGCCTATACGGTTGCCGAGCTCGAGGATCGCCTCGCCCTGCTGGATGATCGCTTGAGCGTCGTTTCGCTCGAGCCGAACGCGCCTGAGCGCGCGGAACGCCTGTGGCGCGAGCGTGTCGAGGTGATGCATTCGCTGGTCCGGGTCCGTTACGCGGACGCGGTCGGCAATTTCTGATTCGACGGAGGACACATGAAACGCTTGATGCTCACGATGCTCGCGGCGGCGGTGCTCGCGGCGGCCGCAGCTCCGGCGACGGCGGCCGAGGGTGAAGCGGCGTTGGAAAAGCGCCTGGCCGATGCGCAGCGAAGGCTCGAGGACGCGGCGCGCGAAGTCGCGGAATTGAGCGGCGAGGCCGCGGGCCCCGGCGCGTTCCGGCAGTTCGAACATTTCCTCCCGAATCCGCGTCGCGCGATGCTCGGCGTGAATCTCGGCGGCACGGAGCCGGATGGCGGAGGCGTGCGCGTGGAAGCCGTGAGCCCCGGCGGTCCCGCGGCGGAGGCCGGAGTCAAGGCGGGTGATGTCATCGTCGCGATCGAAGCGAAGCCCGTGACGACGGGCCGCGAGCTCGTGAAGGCCATGGAGGCCATCGAGCCAGGTCAGAAGGTCGAGCTCGGCCTGCGGCGCGAAGGCAAACCCGTGAAACTCGCGGTCGAGGCGCGGCCGCTCGACCGGATTTTCCTTGCGGGCCCGGGCCCGCTGCTCTCGATGCGCACGCTGCCGGCCGTGCCGCCGGTCCCCGGAACGCCATTCGAAGGCCAGACGCATTGGTTGCTGGACGAATGGGGGGATGCCGAATTCGTCACGCTGACGCCGGGTCTTGGTCGGTACTTTGGCGCCGAAAAGGGCGTGCTCGTCGCACGTGCGCCGGAGGACCTGGCGCTCGGGCTGAAAGACGGCGACGTGATCGTCGCGATCGGCGGACGCGAGCCGCAGAACGGCCGGCACGCGATGCGAATTCTCCGTTCGTACCAGTCGGGTGAGGCGGTTGAGCTGAATATCCTCCGCGATCGCCGCGCGCAGACACTGAACGCCAGGATCCCGGATCGCGGGGCGCAGGTTCATCCTGGACGCCACGTACCTCCGCCCAGGCCTCCGTTGCCACCGCCGCCGTCCGCTGGGTCCGAGGAATCCGCCCCGTCCTGAGCGCCCGGATCGCTGTGCTAGTCTGCGCGGCCCATGCGCCGCGCAGACTTCTGCTATCCATTGCCGCAGGAATTGATCGCAGTCCGGCCATTGCCGCGGCGCACGGCGAGCCGGCTGCTCTCACTCGACGGCGGAACGGGCGCCCTTCTCGATCTGCAGTTTTCGGATCTCCCGTCCCTGCTGCGGCCCGGCGACCTTCTCGTATTGAATGACACTCGCGTGCTGCCGGCCCGGCTCCCCGGCCGCAAGGCGAGCGGCGGCGCCTGCGAGCTCCTGCTCGAACGCGTCCTTGACGACCGGCGCATTCTTGCGCAGGCGCGCGCGAGCAAGGGCCTGCGCCCGGGCACGACGGTCGATCTGCCTGCAGGCGCCGTTGCGCGGGTCCTCGCGCGGCACGGCGAACTCTACGAACTCGAACTCGACCGAAGCGCACTCCCTTACTTCGAGACCGAGGGCAGCGTGCCCCTGCCGCCTTACATCGAGCGTGCCGCGGAAGCCCTCGATCGCGAGCGCTACCAGACCGTTTACGCGGACGAGCCGGGCGCCGTCGCGGCGCCGACCGCGGGATTGCATTTTGATCGGGACGCGCTGGCTGAGATTGCCGCATGCGGAGTTTGCATCGAGCGCCTGACCCTGCACGTCGGCGCAGGCACGTTTCAGCCGCTCCGCGCCGACGACATCGAATCCCACCACATGCACGCGGAACGCTTTCGTGTGCCGCCCGCGACCGTCGCGGCGATCGAAGCGGTGAAACGGCGTGGCGGACGCGTGATCGCCGTCGGCACGACAGTCGTGCGGGCGCTCGAGACTGCGGCCGCCGGCGCGCAACTCGAGGCCCGTGAGGGCGAGACCGACATCTTCATCCGCCCGGGTTACCGCTTCCGGGTCGTCGACGCGCTCCTGACGAACTTTCACCTGCCGGAGTCGACCCTGCTCGTCCTCGTCGCCGCGTTCGCCGGGCGGGAACGCGTGCTCGCCGCTTATCATCATGCGATCGCCGGACGCTACCGGTTCTTCAGCTACGGGGACTGCATGTTCGTCACTCCGGATCCGGCCGTGCTCGTCGCAGGCGGTACGCGCACTTGAAGTTCAGCGTTCTTGCGTTGGACGGCGCGGCGCGGCGTGGGCGCCTCGAATTCGCGCGCGGGGCCGTGGATACCCCCGCCTTCATGCCGGTCGGCACCTATGGCACCGTCAAGGGCGTCACGCCCGAAGAACTGCTTGCCTGCGGCGCGGAGATCGTCCTTGCGAACACGTTTCACCTGATGTTGCGCCCGGGTCCGGAGATCGTGCGCGCACACGGCGGGCTCCACGGCATGATGCACTGGGAGCGGCCGATACTGACAGACTCCGGCGGTTACCAGGTGTTCAGCCTGGCCTCGATGCGGAAGCTTTCGGAAGAGGGTGTGAGATTTCGCTCTCCGGTCGACGGCGCAGAAGTCTTCCTCGATCCCGAGCGCGCGATGCAGGTCCAGCGGGCGCTGGCGTCCGACGTGGCAATGGTGTTCGACGAGTGCACGCCGTATCCGGCGCGGGAGAGCCAGGCGCGCGAATCGATGGAACTCTCGTTGCGCTGGTCGGAGCGGAGCCGTCGCGCCTGGGACGCGGAGCCGGGGGACGGCGTGCTGTTCGGCATCATCCAGGGCGGCATGCATGAGGCGCTGCGGCGGGCGTCGCTCGAGGGTCTCGAGAGGATCGGCTTCGATGGGCTCGCGATCGGCGGCCTGTCGGTCGGCGAGCCCGTCGGCGAACGCGAGCGCGTGCTGAATACGCTCTTGCCTTCATTACCCGGCGCGAAGCCGCGATACCTGATGGGTGTCGGCCGCCCGGAGGATCTCGTCGACGCGGTGGCGAAGGGTATCGACCTGTTCGACTGCGTGATGCCCACACGGCACGCGCGCAACGGGCATCTGTTCGTTCCCTGGGGCGTCCTGAACATCCGTAATGCGCGACATGCCGCCGACACGGGTCCCATCGATCCGGATTGCGGCTGCTATACCTGCCGCCATTACAGCCGGGCCTATCTGCGGCATCTCGACCGTTGCGGTGAAATGCTGGGCCCGCGCCTCGCGACATTGCACAACCTGCAGTATTACCTGACCCTGATGTCGCGCATGCGCGGGGCGATCGAGGAAGGGAAATTCGGCGCCTTCCGCGCCGCTTTTCATGCCGCGCAGGGCGAAACGCAAGCCGAGAAAGGATAGGGCCTGCGCCGTCTGCGGCTCAGCCGGGTTCCTGGATCAGAAGCGAAGTGATCGTCGCCATGTCTTCGAGCGAGGCATTGACGAAAGAAGCGCGCAGCCGCCCCGCCTTGTCCACGACGAAGACCTGCGAGGAGTGCATGACGTTGTAATTGCCGTCCTTGCCGGGCGGCTCCTTGAAGAATACGGCGGAGAATTGGGCGGCGATCTTCGTCGTCGTTTTCGGGTCGCCCGTCAGGCCGACGAAGTCGGACGACAGGGGCGCGAGAAAAGCTTTGAGCGCCGCCGGCGTATCGCGTTCGCCGTCGACGCTGATCAGCACGACCCGCGCGGACTTCAGCGCGCCCTCCCGGGCTGCGTGCAATGCCTTCAGGCGTGTGAGCGTCTCCGGGCAGACATTCGGGCAGTGAGCGAATCCGAAGAAAACGAGGACCGGCTCGCCACGAAGACCGGAAAAATTCCGTTGTTTCCCATTGTGATCGGTCAGCGTGAAATCGGCGATCGGCGCGGGCGACGGATTGACATAGACCCGCTCGAATGCCGGCAGAGTGACCGGCCCGCTGGCTGCCGCAGCGATCGCGATGCAGAGACATGCGAGTGCCGCGATCGCGGCGCTAATTCGCATACAGGCGCGTGATCGGCACCGTGCCGAAGGTCGTCTGGCCCGGCCGCTTCCATTTCAGCCTGGCGACGGCCTGGCCGGTGTTGTCGTAATACTCCAGCGTGACGGTGTAACGCTGATTGCGGGTGAGCGTGATGTTGCCGCTCGTCGAGTCCACGGCCGACGCATGATTCGCCCAGTCGTCGATCACGAGGTTACCGTTCACCCAGAGGCGCACGCCGTCGCTGGCACGCGTCTGGAACTGGAATGTACCCGTGGCCGTTGCTTCAACGAAGCCTGTCCAGCGCACCGAGAACTGGTCGCTGTTCACGCCGGGACCCGGCGAGCCCGTCGACCAGCCGAAATTCACGGCCTCGACTCGTTGCAGCACGGCGGCTCCGGAGAAAATCGTGTTGTTATAGTACCGGCCCGTGAGTCCGGTGCCCGTGTTCGGATTGCTGCCCGGGCTGCCCGGCGCCGAAACCTCCTGATCGCCGATTTGCGATACAAAAGCCGCCAGATTCGTGACTTCGGCGTCGGTCGCGCTCACGCCCTCATGCGCGCGGATCGCATCGCCGAGTGTCGCGGCCGAACCCGTGTGCAGGTAAGGAGCCGTCGCCCAGACGTCGCGAAGCGTTGGAATGTCGATGCCCGTGAGTGGTCCGCCGAGGCGGTTGCCGCTGTCGGCGGTGATCGTGCCGACGTCCTGCGGATTGTTATTGGCGCTGTTCGTGAAAGCCGTGCCGCCGTGACAGCTCGAGCAGTTCTTGGAAAGGAACAGCTGGCGGCCCGTGACAGCGGCGGCGGTCAGCGTGTTATCGGCGTTCCGCAGCGGACTGGAGAAGAAGGAATTGAGCGAGGCCACGTAGGCGGCGAGCGCATCGAGGTCGCTGCTCACGCCTGCTTTCGCGTCGCCGAGCGGCTGGCTGCGCGTGCCGGCGTTGAACTGGGCATTCGTCATCAGACCCGATCCACCCGAAAGATTGCGGATCTGTCCCTCGAAATCCTGCACCTCGTCGAAGTTGTTGCTCCAGTGGAGGAAGCCCTGTGCGCCGGCGCGGCCGCGCAGGCTCACCGTGTTGCGCAAGCCCTCGCCGAAGCCGGTGAGGTCCCACACGCGGCCGTCGTGGCCACCGTCGTTGTGGCACGAGGCGCAGCTGATGTAAGCGTCCCGCGCGAGCCGCGTGTCCTTCGCGTCGTAGAAGAATTGCTTGCCCTGCAACACCTGCGCGGTCAGTTTCTCCGTCCCGATCGCCGACCAGTTCGCGAGCAGCGGCACGTCGGCGATGCCTTCGGTCAGCAGCGTCGAAATGTCGAACACGCTGACGGTACGGTCCATGAAATTGCTGACGAACAGGCGGGTTCCATCGGCCGAAAGCGCGAGGCCCTGCGGCGCACGCCCGACGCCGAGGCGGAAGATCTCCTGTCCCCCATAAGCGTCGATCACCGCGATTTCGCGGCTGGTTTCGAGGGCCACGAACATGTAAATGCCGCGCCGGTCGTGAAGCGCGGCGCTCGCGACGCCGGCGTTGTCGTGGTCCATGCGCTCCGCGTAATCCTCGGTATCGGCGACCAGGTCGATGCGTGAACTGATGGCGCGGACCGTGTTCTGGAACGTGAGGCCAAGCCCGTCCCGGCGCGCGCCGCGCTTCACGTTGTCCTGCTTGGACGGCACCCAGGCCGAACGGCCGTCGGGAGCGATGGCGACCGCGCCGAGATAGTTCGGAATGCCGCGGCCCTGGTTCTCGAAATCCGGCTTGTCGTTGTGACGCAGCACGATCGTCTGCTGCACAGTCATCGCTGGTCCATCGACGACCGTGATCTCGGCGCCGACAGGCTGTCCGCCGACCTGAGTCTCCACGTTCGCCGTGCCTTCGCCCGGGAGCGGGGGCGTGACGAATCGCGCGACATAGACACGATTACCGTCGCCGGTCACGGAGACGTGGCGCGGGTTCGGCCCGACATCCAGGCTCGCGGCGATCGCATAGGTGCTTGCACTGAACTTGAGGAGGCGGCCCGACCCTTCCAGCACGACGTACATGAAACCGCCGCTCGGCGACGCCGCGATGCCAAATGGCTGCGAGCCCACCGGCAGGGCGATCGTGCGGGTTACCGTGTGGGTCGAAGGGCTGACGACACTGATACTGGGGCCTCGCTTGTTCGTCACCCAGACTTCGCCGCCCGGCGCGATGGCGATCGACCGCGGTGCCGTGCCGACATTGATCTGCTTGATGCGTCCGCCGGTGTTCGTATTGAAGACGGTGACCGAGTTATTGTCCTGGTTCACGACCCACAGGCGGTCCGCGCCCGTGGCACGGTCTTCCAGCGCAAGATTGCCCGATACGGATGGACGGTTGGCTGTCGCCGGATAGTGGACTGTCTGAACGACAGTCGTGGTCTGTATGTTTCCCGACGAGTCGCGCACGGTGACCGTGACGTAGTAGATGCCGGGCTGCGAGAACTGATGCGTGATCGTCGACGAGGACGAATAGGGCGTTACGGGCGTGCCGTCGTCGAAGTCCCAGCTGTACTGAATGCCGCTCCCGCCGGTGACGCTCGCCTCGAACGTCACCGTCGAGCCCACCGTCGCCGGGGCGGGTGGCGGCGGCGTGTTCAAAACGAAGGGCGGTCCCTGGGCGATGGTCCAGACGAAATTCTCGCTGTCGCTGTTGACGCCATCGCTTGCGGTCACGACGACGTTGAACGTGCCCGCAGCCGACGGCGTGCCCGAGATCACACCGGTGACGGCGTCGATGAAAAGTCCAGGCGGCAGACCGCTGGCGCCGAACGTCAGCGTATCGCCATTGGGATCCGAGGCGGCGAGCTGCAGGCTGGTCGGCGTGCCCGCCTGGCCCGACTGGTTGCCCGGATTCGCGAGAGTCGGTGTGATGGCCGGATTCGGGTTGGCAGCGACGCCGATCTTCGCGATCTTGGCGACGGACGGCGTGCCTGCCGCATTGAGTGCGAACAACAGGTAGAAGCCAGGCGGCGCGTCGGCAGCCCGCGTCGGGGCCTGGACGACCAATTGGTCTCCGTTCTGCTGAAACGTCAGCTCGATGAAGCGTTGTTCCGTGTTCCAGCTATGCGAAACGGAGGCCGTCTTGATCAGCGCCACGCGGCTGATGCCCGACGTTCCGCCCATGCCAACGCCGAACGTCTCGCCGATATCGATGGTCGTCGGCGCGCTCTCGATCACCGGGCGCGACGCGAATCCGCCGGCTGCGTTGTAGAGATAAGGCGGATAGTAGATCTCCATGTTCGTGTTGTTCTGTGGTCCCGGCGCTCCGCCGCCCGCGACCAGGACGCTCGCATCAGGCAGAAGCACCGCCGTCGAGTGATAGAGGCGGGCGCGGCTCTCGGGCGGGCCGAGAAGCCACTGCCCGGTGGTCGGATTCCAGATTTCGGCGTTGTAGTTGACGCCGGTCATCTCGTTCCAGACGTCGCTGCCACCGGTCGCGAGCACCCTGCCATCGGCAAGAACGGTGGCCGTCACCAACCGGCGTCTGGATGAAAGAGACTGCGTGTTCGTGACGACCGGTGTCCCGCCGGTGATGTCGATGACACGCGCGGTATTCGAATTGCCGCCGAACTGAAGGATTCGTCCCGGCCGGAACATCGCCGCGCTCGAATCGGATCCCGTGGGCGCGGTGAACTGCCCGCTTGCGGTCACAGCGCCCGAGCCGCTGGTGTTGACGTAGTACATCCGTCCCGCGCTGTCGAAGCCGAAAACCCGTCCATCGGGCGCAACGAAATTGCGCGGGAACATGAAGTCATAGGCGCTCGTACTGGCGCCCGTCAGGAGACGAAAGGCGCCATTGACATCGCGGATTTCCGGAAAGTCGGTGCCGCCGGCGCCGCCCTGAATGTAGATCTCGCCATTCGGAAGCGCGATGGACGACGAATACCAGCGCGGCCGGTTCATGTTGTTATTGCGCGTCAGCGTGTTGCTGTTGTAGTTGAACGTATTGCTGTTGTTATTTCCCGTGTTTGTTGTCGAGGCGCCGGTCCAGTTGTCGCCGCCAGCGATGAAAACCTGGTTGCCCTGCGGCACGACCACCTGCGAGCTGCAGAAAATATCCGTGCCAGACGTGTTAGGCAGCGTCAGGTGGCCCGCATCGAGGCCGGCGGACGGATCCCACACGTCGTATATGAAGATGGCGGTCTGCTGGCCGCTCGCCGTCGTGCCGTAGGAGAGAACCCGGCCATCGGGCATCAGCACCGCGTGCACGGCGATGAGCGGCCACGATCTTACCGTCGACCAGGCTCCGACTGTGTTGTTTGCGGCGGCAGGAACGGTGGTCGCCAGAAGGGCGGCAGAGAGCGAGAGAGCGGCAAAGACCTTACAAATGCACCGAACCGCGCTTGCGCGCACTGATCATCCCCTCAATCGTTCTTCGTGACAGGCCGTGCGGTGCCAAAGTCCCGCCGCCCTTTGTTCCGCAAGAGTATACGGCGCGAAAGTTACCACATTGTGTATTAACATAATCACATTCCGGGACAGGGAAATAGTGACGCGGTTACCAGTTGGCTTCGTCGGCTCGAGCGAGTGGGGAAGCGGATTGCGCAACCGCCGTTTCGCCGCCCAACGGTCGCCTTTTGGCCCCGTGTCATATAATCGCGCGCCCTAACCGGGCCGGTCGGCCGGCCCTCGCAGAGGAAGGACATGGACTTTTTCATCACGCCCGCCTGGGCCCAGGCCGCAGGAACGACCGCCGGCACGCTCGGCACCATCCTGCCGCTGGTGCTCATCTTCGTCGTTTTCTACTTCCTGCTGATCCGGCCGCAGACCAAGCGCGCAAAGGAGCATCGCGAGATGGTCGGCAAACTTGCAGCCGGGGACGAAGTCGTGACCAATGGCGGCATCCTCGGCCGCATCAGCGAAGTCGGCGAGCATTTCATCACGCTCGACGTCGCAACCGGCGTCGCGATACGGGTGCAGAAGATCCAGATCGCCCAGTTGGTGCCCAAAGGCACTTTCAAGGGCGCCTGAGCGCCCGCGAAGGCAGTTGGCGTGCAGCGTTATCCCCTGTGGAAGGGAGCCTTGCTGGCGGCTTTGCTGCTGGGAGGGATCCTGTTCGCCCTGCCGAACTATTACGGCGAGTCCCCGGCGCTGCAATTGTCGCGGCGTGATCGCGGCGCCTTCGATGCTTCTTCGGTCGCCGAGATCGGCGGCGTGCTGAAGGAAGCCGGAATTCCCCAGGAGGAAATCTACATCGACAGCGACGGCCGGCTCTGGGCACGCTTCGCCAGGGTCGACGACCAGCTCGAGGCGCGCGACCAGATCCAGCGCCGGTTCGAAGGGCAGTACGCCATCGCGCTGACGAACGCCTCGCGCGCGCCCGACTGGCTGATTGCGCTCGGCCTCGAGCCGATGAGTCTCGGCCTCGATCTCCGCGGCGGGATGCTGCTCGTCTACGAAGTCGACACCGAAGGCGCCGTCGCGCAATTGCTGCAACGCATGGAGCGCGATTTCCGCAAGGTGCTCCGCGATGCGCGCATCCCCTACGAGGAAGTCGCCGTGTCCGGCATGTCCGTTCGCGCGAGCCTGCGCGACGCGAGCCAGACCGATGCGGCCCGAAAAGCGCTCCTGGCCTACGACCCCCAGCTAGCGCTTTCGGTCGATGACCTGCCCGGCACGCTGACCGCCATCTTGAGCGAGACGACAGTCAAGGACCGGCAGTCCTTCGCGATCCAGCAGAACGTCACGGCGCTCGAGAACCGGGTCAACGCGCTTGGCGTCGCCGAAACGGTCGTGCAGCGGCAGGGCCAGAATCGCATCGCGGTGCAGGTGCCAGGCGTCCAGGACGCCTCCGAGGTCGTCCGGTTGCTCGGCAAGGTCGCCACCCTCGAATTCAGGCTCGTGGATCCCGTCAACAGCCCGCTCGAAGCGGAGCGTACGGGCCGCGCGCCGCTCGGAACGAAGCTCTACAAGCAGCGGGACGGCACGCCCGTGCTCCTGAAGCGCGACGTGATCGCGACCGGCGAGCAGCTGATCGACGCCTCTTTCGCACCGTCGCAGGGTGAGCCTGCGGTGAGCGTCAAGCTCGACAGCCGCGGCGGCGACGAGATGCTCCGGACGACGCGCGAGAACCTGAATCGGCCGATGGCGGTCGTCTTCATCGAGAAAGAACGTGAGATGGTCGAACGGGACGGGCGCGACGTGGCCATCGACCGTTCCAAGGAGGAGGTCATCAGCGTCGCGACGATCCGCGGCGTCTTCTCCAACAATTTCCAGATCACGGGCCTGTCGGCGGCGGAGGGGACCGAACTCGCGAAGCTGCTGCGCGCCGGCGCGCTCGCGGCGCCGATCATCATCGTCGAGCAGCGCGTGATCGGGCCGAGCGTCGGCGAGGACAACATCAAGGCGGGAATTCGCGCATTCACGATCGCGGCGATCGTCCTGTTCGCGTTCATGATCATGTACTACAGGGTGTTCGGCGTGATCGCGGACATCGTGCTTTTAACGAATGTGATATTCATCATCGCCGTGCTCGGGCTCTTCGATGCCGCGCTCACGCTCCCGGGCATCGCCGGCATCGTGTTGACCGTCGGCACGGCGATCGATGCGAACATCCTGATCTATGAGCGCATCCGCGAGGAAGTAGCCGTCGGGGCGTCGCCCTGGGCGGCGATCAATTCGGGCTTCGACAAGGCGTTTTCGGCGATCGCCGATTCGAACGTCACGATGCTGATTTCCGGCGGCGTGCTGTTCCTGTTCGGCTCGGGACCCGTGCGCGGATTCGCGGTGACGCTCTGCATCGGAATCGTGACCTCGATGTTCACGGCCCTGATCGGCAGCCGCGCATTGATCTACCTGTTCTATGGCCGCCGCCGCCGAATCGAACGGCTGGCGATCTGAGGGCGCGATGGAATTCCTGAAGCAGGTCCCCTCGATCCGGTTCATGGCGCTCCGCCGCTACTGGTACGTCCTGTCGGCTGCCGTCGTCGCCGCGTCGATCGCGCTCGTGCTGGTGCGCGGGCTCAATCTGACCGTGGACTTCACGGGCGGTCTCGTGTTCGAGCTCGGTTTTTCGCGGCCGGTCGATCTCGAGCGTGTTCGCGCGGCCCTGAATGCCGGCGGAATCGAGGACTTCCAGGTGCGGACCTACGGCACCGCGAGCGAACTCGAAGTGCGGCTTCCGCCCGCGGAATCGGGCATGGCCGGCACCGAGGGCGAGCGCGTGGTCTCCGCGCTGCGGCCGCTTGATCCGGCGGTCGAGCTCAAACGGACGGAGTCCGTGGGGCCCCAGGTCAGCCAGCAACTGGGCGAACAGGCGGCTCTCGCCATATTGATGACCCTGTTGCTCGTGCTGATCTACATCGCGCTCAGGTTCCGCTGGCGATTCGGCGTCGGCTCTCTGGTGGCGTCGCTGCACGATCCGATCGTCGCGGTCGGCGCGATCGCCGTGCTCGGAATCCCGTTCGATCTCAACGTCGTCGCGGCGGTCCTGACCATCCTCGGGTACTCCGTAAACGACACCGTCGTGATCTTCGACCGCATCCGTGAGCGGTTCAAGTCGATGCGGAAGGCCGAACCCGCGGAAGTGATCGACCGCGCGATCAATGAGATGCTCGGCAGGACCATTATCGTCGCCGGCTGCGCGCTCTCCTCGGTCATCTTTCTCGCAGTGCTTGGCGGCGAGACACTCCGTGGTTTCGCAGTGGCGCTCGCGATCGGAATCGTGATCGGCACCTACTCGTCGGTCTACGTCGCTGGCGCGATCGCGCTCGATCTCGGCGCCTCGGGGCGGGACTTCATGCCGCCGGAGAAGCGCGGTGACGTCGACGAGCTTCCCTGAGCCGCGCGTCCTGGAGGGCAGGTGATCGAATTTCTGTCCGATCCGGCGGTCTGGATCTCCTTCCTGACGCTGTCCCTGCTCGAGATCGTTCTCGGCATCGACAACATCATCTTCCTGTCGATCCTCGTCTCGAAACTGCCGCCCGAGCTGCAGCAGCGCGGGCGCGTCCTCGGCCTCGCGTTCGCGATGGTCACGCGCATCGGGCTGCTGTTCTCGATCACCTGGCTGATCCGGCTCACGGCGCCGCTCTTCACGCTGTTCACGGAGGAAATTTCGGGCCGCGACCTGATCCTGTTCGCCGGCGGCCTGTTCCTGCTCGTCAAGAGTGTGAACGAGATCCACGGGGCGCTCGAGGGCGTTGAGGACGGCAGCTCGCGAAACGTCAAACTGCGCTCGAAAGTCCTGGGCGTCGTCATCCAGATCGGCCTGATCGACATCGTGTTTTCGCTCGATTCCGTATTCACCGCCGTGGGACTTGCGCAGCACGTCGAGATCATGGTCGTCGCGATCGTGGTCGCGGTTTTCGTCATGATGTTCCTGGCTCGGCCGATCAACGAGTTCATCGACCGCCATCCGACGATCAAGATCCTGGCGCTGTCATTCCTGATACTGATCGGCGTCGCGCTGGTCGGGGAGTCCTTCGACTTCGCGATCCCGAAGGGCTACCTGTACTTCGCGATGGCGTTTTCGGTCGGCGTCGAGATGGTCAACATCCGGATGCGGCGTCGTGGCCGGCCGGTCGACCTGCACGGGCCTGAAATGCCGGCCGAGAAGCGCGGGAAGCACTGAGGGTTCGGCGCTTTGGCCGTGACGGGCGGGCGGG
>DASWIQ010000117.1:0-7400 GCA_036397615.1 Steroidobacteraceae bacterium | reverse complement strand
CGCAGATGGATGTGCCGACGCGCTCGTCCTATGTGATGGCGGTGGTGACGCCATCGGAGCGCGCCGCGGCCGCGAGCGTCACCTCGGTTCCAAGGGGACTCGCCTCGGCCGCGAGCCCGGCCCTGGCCGGCGCGCTGTTCGCCGCGGGTTATTCCGCCTGGCCGTTCATCATCTGTGGCGTACTGAAGATCGCGTACGACCTGGCGCTGCTGTGGAATTTCCGGCATGTGAAGCCGCCGGAGGAGACATCGAATCGGGGAAACTGAAATTGGTCGGAGCGCCGAGATTTGAACTCGGGACCCCTTGCACCCCATGCAAGTGCGCTACCAGGCTGCGCCACGCTCCGACGATTGAATGATAGCCGATCCGGCGGACACCGGAGTCAGCGGCGCAGGATGCGCAGCAGTTCCTCGAGTTCGGCACGCACCTGACGGATCACTTGCCGGCTCTGCGTATTGTCTTCGCGCGCCTCATCGCCCTCGAGGCGGTTGCGCGCGCCACCGATCGTGAAGCCCTCGTCGTAGAGGAGGCTCCGGATCTGGCGGATGGTGATCACGTCCTGGCGCTGGTAGTAGCGCCGGTTGCCTCGGCGCTTCACCGGCTTGAGCTGCGGGAACTCCTGTTCCCAGTAGCGGAGCACGTGCGGCTTGACACCGCACAGGTCGCTCACCTCACCGATCGTGAAGTAGCGCTTGGCCGGGATCGCCGGCAGATCCTTGTTGTTACTTGCTTCCAGCATAGGCTTCGACACGCGCTTTCAGCTTTTGGCCAGGACGGAACGTCACGACACGGCGAGCGGAAATCGGAATTTCCTCGCCGGTCTTGGGATTCCTTCCCGGACGCTGGTTCTTGTCGCGCAGGTCGAAATTGCCGAAGCCCGACAACTTCACCTGTTCGCCGGTGGCAAGCGCCGCACGGATCTCCTCGAAAAAGAGATCGACGAGCTCCCGCGCTTCGCGCTTGTTCAAGCCGAGCTGGTTGAACAGCGCTTCGGCGATTTCCGCCTTCGTGAGTGCCATTCGGACTATTCCCGGATCCCCGCCTTCAGGTCACCCTTGACGCGCTCGATGACCGCAGCGACTACGGCATCGGCTTCCCCGTCGGTAAGGGTGCGAGAAGTTTCCTGTAAAATCAAGCCTAAAGCGATACTTTTTCGACCGGGTTCTACCCCTTTCCCCCGGTACACATCGAATACGTTCAGTTCGCGCAACAGGCCTTTCGCAGCCAAATTAACACTTTGGCGCAGTTCGTCCAGCGTCACCGACTCGTCGACAACGACGCCCAGATCCCGTCGTATCGCGGGGAACCTGGAAATATCCGTAAATACAGGTACTTCGGAGCGGAAGCTCGGGTCGATTGAAAGTTCGAAAATCCACGGTGGATCGCGCAGCTCGAGCTTCCGCGCGATCTCCGGCTGCAATTGACCGATCCATCCGACGCGCACATTGCGATCGAAAATCGCCGCGCATTTTCCGGGATGCAGACTGTCGTGCGGCTCGGCGACATAACTTATTGCGCTTTGCCGGCCCGTCAATGCGAAAAGCGCTTCCACGTCCGACTTCAGGTCATAGAAATCGGCACCGCGTTTCCCGACGTCCCATTGCTCTGGAAATGCAGGGCCGGTGATCAGGCCGGCGATGCCCTGGCTCTCCGTGAGTCGGCCGCCTTCGATCTCGAAGCGTGTCCCGACTTCGAATATCCGGATGCGCTCCTGCTGGCGCCTCAGATTGAAACGCAATGCTTCGATCAATCCCGGCCAGAGCGAAACGCGCATTTCGCCCAACTCCGCCGAGATTGGATTCTCGATTGCGAGCGCCGCGAGCTTCGGAAACATGAGTCGATGCAAGCGCGGATCCACGAAGCTGTAAGTAATTGCTTCCTGATAGCCGCGATCAACGAGCATGAGCCTCAGGCGTTCGCGTGTTACCGCCCGCTCTGTCGCCGGCTGCGGCCGCTGCGGCATCCTGGCGTCGCTCCGCGGAATATTGTCGTAGCCGTAGATGCGCCCGATTTCCTCGATGAGATCCTGTTCGATCGCGATGTCGAATCGGTGACTCGGCGGAATCACGCCGAGGACGTCGCCCGCCCCGGCTACCTGCATGCCGAGACGCCGCAGGATGTCCTCGATCTCCGGCCGCGGAATCTGCACGCCCAGCAGGCTCGTGACGCGCTCCGGCCGCAGCGTGACGCCGGGCCGTCGCGGCTGATGAGCCTCGTCCAGGGTCAGTACCGCGGGTCCCGGGCGGCCTCCCGCGATTTCGACGAGCAGTTGCGTCGCGCGCTCGATGGCGCGCTCCTGGCCGCGCGGGTCCACGCCGCGTTCGAACCGCTGGGCCGCGTCGGTCACGAGGCCGAAGCGTCGGGCGATGCCTCCGACCGCATCCGGCGTGAAGAATGCGCCCTCGAGGAAGACGTCAGCCGTATCGACGGCGATGCCGCTCTTCTCGCCGCCCATGACGCCTGCGAGGCCGATCGGGCCCGCGCCGTCCGCAATCAAGAGCGTCTCCGCGCCAGGCTCGATCTCCCGACCGTCGAGGAGCTTCAGGCGCTCGCCCGGCCGCGCATGGCGGACCTCGATGTGGGAGTTCAAGCGCCGCAGATCGTAGGCGTGCAAGGGCTGGCCGAGCTCGAGCATCACGTAATTCGTCACGTCGACGATGGGCCGGATCGGGCGAAGCCCTGCCCGGCGCAGGCGTTCCCGCATCCAGAGCGGTGTCCGTGCCGCGGGATTGACGCCCTGTATCACGCGACCCGCGAAACGCGGGCAGGATGCGGGCGCTTCGAGCCGCACGGCGAATTTCACCCGCGTCGCCGGCGCCACCGGCTCCATCGGCGGCGGCGTGAGCTTTCGTCCGGCGATGGCGGACACTTCCCGCGCCACGCCCAGTACCGAGAGCACGTCGCCGCGATTCGGCGTCACGTTGAGCGTGAGTATCGTGTCGTCGAGGAGCAAAGCCTCGCGCAGCGGAACGCCGGTCACGAGCTCATCCGGCAATTCCAGGATCCCTTCGTGCTCCTCCGCCAGTCCCAGCTCGCGCGCCGAGCACAGCATGCCGGCCGATTCAACGCCGCGAAGGCGGGCCTTGCGGATGATGTCTCCGCCCGCGAGCTTCGCCCCTTCGAGCGCGAGCGGCGCCTTCATGCCGGCGCGGACATTCGGTGCGCCGCAGACGATCTGCAGGAGCGCCGAGCCCCCGCCCGCGACCTGGCAGACGGTCAGCTTGTCGGCATCCGGGTGGCGCTCGACGGACAGCACCTCGCCCACCACGATGCCCTGGAAATCGCCGGCGGCCGGTTCGATCGACTCGACCTCGAGGCCGCTCATCGTCAGGCGCGAGGCCAGCGTAGCCGCGTCGCATCCGGCGTCCACCCATTCACTGAGCCATGCCAGGCTGATGCGCATCCTAGCCCCGGTTGAACTGCGCGAGGAAGCGCAGGTCGTTTTCGAAGAACATGCGCAGGTCGTTGACCGCGTAACGCAGCATCGCGAGCCGCTCGATTCCCATGCCGAAGGCGTAGCCCTGCCAACGCGTCGCATCGATCCCGCAGGCCGTCAGCACGTTTGGATGAACCATCCCGCAGCCCAGGATCTCCAGCCAGCCGGTCTGCTTGCAGATGCGGCAACCCGCGCCGTCGCACAGCACGCACTGGATATCGACTTCGGCCGACGGCTCGGTGAACGGAAAATAAGACGGCCGGAAACGGAGCCCGCGCGGCTTTTCGAAGAACTGCTCGGCGAAGGCGGCAAGAACGCCTTTCAGGTTCGCAAGACTGATGTCCTCGTCGAGGACCAGACCTTCGACCTGATGAAACATCGGCGTATGTGTCACATCGGAATCCCGGCGATACGCCGGGCCCGGCGCGATCAGGCGGATCGGCACTCCCTGGAGTTTCATCGCCCGGATCTGGACCGGCGAAGTGTGCGTCCGCAGGAGACGTCCGTCGCCGAAGTAGAACGTGTCGTGCATCGCCCGCGCCGGATGATTGGCGGGGATGTTGAGCGCCTCGAAGTTGTGGAAATCGTCCTCGACCTCGGGGCCTTCGGCGACGCTGAATCCGGCGCGCCGGAATATCGCCTCGATCCGCAGGCGCGTGCGCGTGACCGGATGCAGCCCTCCGACGGACTGCCCGCGGCCGGGCAAGGTGACGTCGATCGCGGTGCTCCTGAGATCACGGTCGAGCGAGACCGCCTCGAGCTCGGCCCGTCTTGCGTCGAGCGCCGCGACGATGCGGTCCCTGGCTTCGTTGATCGCGGCACCGGCGGCTCGACGCTCGGATGCAGGCAGCGTGCCGAGCCCCTTGAGCAGCTCCGTCACCGCCCCTTTCCGGCCGAGCGCCGCAACGCGGACGGCATCGAGCGCGGGGAGATCCGCGCTCGATCCGATGTCGGCGAGCGTGCCCACGACCAGCGACTTCAGGTCCTTCACCCGACCTGCCCCTGCGCTACTTTGCGGCCAAAGCGGCCTTCGCCTTCTCCGCAATCGCACCGAACGCGGCGATGTCGTGGACCGCGATGTCCGCGAGCGCCTTGCGATCGATCTCGATGCCCGCCGTCTTCAGGCCGTTGATCAGGCGGCTGTACGACAGTCCGCAACCGCGGGCGGCGGCGTTGATGCGCTGCACCCAGAGCGCGCGATAGTCGCGCTTCTTCAGGCGCCGGCCGACATACGCGTACTGGCCGGCCTTGATGACTGCCTGTTTCGCGACGCGATAGACCTTGCGCCGGGCGTTGTAATAGCCCTTCGCCTTCTTGAGGACCTTCTTGTGGCGGCGTCCCGCAGTGACGCCACGCTTTACTCTTGCCATGTCACATCACTCCTGGTTGCGTGGGTCAAACGTGAGGCAGCAGCCGCACGAGACGGCCGACGTCGGACTCGTGGACCATGGTCGAGCCGCGCAGCTGACGCTTACGCTTCTTCGTCATCTTGGTGAGGATGTGGCGGCGATTCGCCTGGCCGCGTTTGAAGCCTTTCGCAGTCTTGCGAAAACGCTTCGCCGCAGCCCGGTTGGTTTTCAACTTGGGCATCGGTCGTCTCCTGTTATGACCTCTTCACACCGCTCGCGCGGGCTGGAGGCGTATCGGCGGCTAGCCGCCGGTCACTTCTTCTTGGGAGAGATCACCATGGTGATCTGGCGCCCTTCCATCGCAGCGTGCTGTTCGATCGCGCCGTAATCGGCGAGGTCGATCACCAGTCTGTCGAGGAGCTTGCGCCCGATCTCCGTGTGGGCCATCTCCCGGCCGCGGAACCGCATGGTTACCTTGGCTTTGTCACCCTCGGTCAGGAAGCGGATCAGATTACGCAGCTTGACCTGGTAATCCGCCTTCTCCGTTCCCGGCCGGAATTTCACTTCCTTGAGCTGGATCTGCTTCTGCTTACGCTTCGCGGAGTGAGCCTTCTTGTTCTGCTCGAACAGGTACTTCCCGAAGTCCATGATCCGGCAGACGGGCGGCTCAGCAGTCGGCGAAACCTCCACGAGATCCAGTTCCTCAGCGGCAGCCTTTGCGAGGGCCTCGCTGCGGCTCAGGACGCCGACCTGGCTGCCGTCGGCGCCTATCACGCGTAATTGCGGCGAAAGGATCTCCTCATTGCGCCGTACGCGTTTGGTTGTCGAAATACTCAGTCCTCCAAATGACCAAGGCCGCGGCTCGCCACATCCCGGGCGATCCGAGCGGCCACCTCTTCCAGTGGCATGGCACCCAGATCCATCCCGGAGCGCGTGCGCACGGCCAACTGCCTGAACTCGATTTCCCGATCGCCTGCGACCAGCAGATACGGGACACGCTTCAGCGTGTGCTCGCGGATTTTATAGCCGACCTTCTCGTTCCGCAAGTCGATTTCGACGCGAAGCCCCTGATTTTTAAGGAATTCGGCGGCCTCGGTCGCGTAATTTGCCTGCTTTTCGCTGATATTCAGCACGACCGCGTGCAGCGGCGACAGCCAGGCGGGCAATTTGCCGGCGTGGTGCTCAAGCAGGATGCCGAAGAAGCGCTCGAGCGATCCGAAGATCGCCCGGTGCAGCATGACCGGCGTGCGCTTCTGGCTGTGCTCGTCGATGTAGTGCGCGCCGAGCCGTCCCGGCAGATTCAGGTCGACCTGCCAGGTGCCGCATTGCCAGTCGCGCCCGAGCGCGTCCTTCAGCACGAACTCGAGTTTCGGTCCGTAGAAAGCGCCCTCGCCAGGGTTGAATTCGTATTCGATGCCGGCCGCGCGCGTGCCGGCCTTCAACGCTTCCTCAGCGCGGGTCCAGGTGGCGTCGTCGCCGACGCGTCGCGGCGGACGGTCGGCAAACTTCACACGCACGTCGTCGAACCCGAAGTCGCGATAGATCGACATTATGAGTTCGATCCCGCGCACCGTTTCGTCCGTGATCTGGTCTTCCGTCACGAAGACATGCGCGTCGTCCTGGGTGAAGGCGCGGACGCGCAGCAGGCCGTGCAATGAGCCCGAGGGCTCGTAGCGATGCAACTTGCCGAATTCCGCGTAGCGGATCGGCAGTTCCTTATAGCTGTGCAGGCCCTGCCGGAATACCTGCACATGGCCCGGGCAGTTCATCGGCTTGATGGCGTAGACGCGCTCGTCGGGCGTCTTCGTCAGGAACATGTTCTCGCCGAACTTCTCGACGTGCCCCGACTGCACCCACAACTCGCGGTCCATGATCTCCGGACTGCTGATTTCCTGGTAGCCGGCATCGTTCTGGCGTTCCCGCATGTAGGCGATCAATTGCTGGAAGATAGTCCAGCCATGCGGGTGCCAGAACACCGCGCCAGGCGCCTCTTCCTGGAAATGAAACAGGTCGAGCTCGCGGCCGATGCGGCGATGATCGCGCTTCTCTGCTTCCTCGAGGCGATGCAGGTAGTCCTTCAACTGCTTTTCGTCGGGCCAGGCCGTGCCGTAAATGCGCTGGAGCATCGCGTTCCGCGAATCGCCGCGCCAGTACGCGCCCGCGACCTTCGTCAGCTTGAATGCGCCGAGCTTGCCGGTGGACGGCACGTGCGGCCCGCGGCACAGGTCTTCCCAATCGCCCTGGCCGTAGAGCGAGATCTCCTCGCCCGCGGGAATCGCCGCGATGATCTCGGCCTTGTAGTGCTCGCCGATAGACTTGAAATGCGCAACAGCGGCGTCGCGCGAAAGCACGCGCCGGTGCACCGGCTGGTCGGCCTTGACGAGTTCGCGCATCTTCTGCTCGAACTTCGCCAGGTCCTCCGGCGTGAAGGGGCGCTCGAACGCGAAGTCATAATAAAAGCCATCTTCGATCACCGGGCCGATCGTCACCTGCGCCTTCGGATAGATCGACTGCACGGCCTGGGCGAGCAGATGCGCCGTCGAATGGCGCAGAACCTCAAGACCCTCCGGGTCTTTCGCCGTGATGATCCGGAACTTGACGTCGCCCGCGATCTC
>DASWIQ010000116.1:0-6774 GCA_036397615.1 Steroidobacteraceae bacterium | reverse complement strand
GCAGTGCGACATCAATCAGCTGCCGTTCCTGCCGGGCCAGTTCGACGTCGTCATGTGTCTCGGCGTCATCCAGCACACGCGCGATCTGGAACGGACGATCGCCGACCTGTACAAGCAGGTGAGGCCGGGCGGCTGGCTCGTGATCGATCACTACCGCCATGCGCTTTCCACCTATACGAAAGTGACGGCCGCACTCATCCGCCCGATCCTGAAGCGCCTGCCGCCGCAGCAGGGCGTCGCCGCCACGAGAGCGCTCACGCGCTGGTTTTTTCCGCTGCACCGCACCGTGCGCCGGTACACGCCGCTCCAGATGATGCTGTCGCGGGTGTCTCCGATCTTCACTTACTTCCACGTTCTGCCGGAACTCTCCGACGAACTTCAGTACGAGTGGTCCGAACTCGACACCCACGATTCGCTGACGGATTGGTACAAGCGCTTGCGATCACGAAGGTCGATCCGGAACACGCTTGCGGCGCTCGGCGCTGTCGATCTCTGGGTGGAGCGGGGCGGCAACGGCATCGAGGCGCGGGGCCGGAAGCCGACCGCCTGAGCCATGATCCTGAAGACGAAAGCCTTGCTCGCGGGTCTCGCGACCTGGATTCCGGGCTACGATCACGTCCGCACGACCGGCGGCACCGGCTCCGCCCGCTACTGCTATTCCGTGTGGCTCCGACACCTGATCCTCGCGCAGGCGAGCGGGCGCCTGCCGCGGGGCGTTCCGCGGGTCGTGGCCGAGCTCGGCCCCGGCGATTCGATCGGCATCGGCGTCGCGGCATTGCTGTCAGGTGCGGAGAAATATTACGCACTCGACCTCGTGCGCTACTCGGAACTCCGCCGGTCTCTGGCATTGTTCGATGAGCTGGTGCGGCTTTTCGCCAATCGCGAACCGCTGCCTGGCGGCGGCGAATTCCCGGCGCTGAAGCCCGCGCTCGAAAGCGACGCATTTCCACACCACATTCTCGATGACACGACGATGCGCGCCGCGCTGTCTCAGGCCCGCATTGCCGCGATCCGAGCGGCCATCGATCGCGCGGGCGATTCGCCCACGATGATCGTTTACCAGGCGCCGTGGAACGATCCGTCCGTGATCCAGCCCGGTGCGGTCGATTTCATCTTTTCTCAGGCCGTGCTCGAGCATGTGGACGATCTCGACGGCGTCTATGCCGCGATGCACCGATGGCTCGCGCCGACGGGCCTGATGTCCCACCAGATAGACTTCCAGTGTCACCGGAAGGCCGACACCTGGAACGGCCACTGGACGTATTCGGACTTTGCCTGGAGGGTGGTCGTCGGACGCCGCGCCTACCTGCTGAATCGCGCGCCGCATTCCCGCCACCTCGCGATCCTCGGTAAGCGTGGCTTCGGACTCCTGGTCGACCGGCCCGTCCACTCCGCTTCCGTCCTGAAGAGACGGCAGCTCGCGGTGCGATTCCGGGATCTCTCGGACGACGACCTGACGACGAGCGGCGCTTATGTCCTCGCGGCGCCGACCCGGTGAGTATCCGCGTCCTCCTGATCGGGCCGCTGCCGCCGCCCATGGGCGGCACCACCCGCCACTTCCAGACGCTGGTGGAAGACCTCGAGGCGCACGAGGAGTTCAGCCTGCGCGTCATCGACACGTCGCGCGGCGACCTGCATGCGCGGCGCTCCCGCAATCTTTTCGTCGGACTCCGGACGCTCTGGGCCGTGCTCATCCACGTCTGGCGCGCCGACGTCGTGTCCTACCACGCGAGCAACCGGGGCCTGTGGCGGGCGGGACCGGCAATCCTGGCCCTGTGCCGTCTTGCCGGAAAACCGGTGGTGCTGCGTGCGTTCGGCGGGGGCTTCGGCGACCACTACCTTGCGCAGGGGCGGATGAAGCGCGCGCTCATCCGCCGGCTGATCCTGTCGGCCGACGCCGTGCTCCTCCAGACGCGCCGCGCGATCGCGCAACTCGAGAGACATGCCACGGGTGAGCTCGTCTGGTTCTCGACCTACATCAAGGCGCCGGCGCGCACGGCGATGGCGGGCGCAGCCGTTCCGGACACCGCGCGGTGCACGCGCTTCGTCTTTCTCGGCCACCTCTGGCGCACCAAGGGTATCGAAACGATGCTCGAGGCTGCCGCAAGCCTTCCGGGCGATTGCAGCATCGACATTTACGGCCCGACCGATGAATACACGCCCGCGGACATCGACACGCGCGGGCAGGGACGCGTGCGCTACCGCGGAATCCTCACGCACGAGGAAGTCGACGCGAAACTCTGGGAGTACGACAGCATCGTCCTGCCGACATTCCACTCGAACGAGGGCTACCCGGGCGTCATCGCGGAGGCCTTCGCTCACGGGCTTCCGGTAATCGCGACGCGCTGGCTCGCGATACCCGAGATCGTGGACGAGACCTGCGGCCTGCTGATCGAGCCGCAGGACACGGCTGCCTTCGTTCGTGCGGTCACGGCCCTGCACGAAGACCCGGCGCTTTGGCGAAGGCTGAAAGCGGGCGCGCAGTCGCGGGCCCCGATGTTCGACCACGCGCGCTGGTCGCGCCGCTTCGAAGAAATCTGCGAACGTCTCGCCGGCCGCGGGCGGAAACTGGACGCATGACGCGGATTCCTTACAATGCCGGCGTGACGAATGTCGACGATCGCAAGCGCGAAGAAGCCCGGTTCCACGATCAGCGAGAGTCAGACCGGCATCGCCTGACGCCGGAAGAATTTCTCCGCAAGTACCCGAACAAGTCGTTCTACGCGATCGACCGCGAGAGCAAGCAGTATCTGTTCGACTGGCTCGCCGGGCGCTGCCCGGGCCGGCGCGCGCTCGATTACTGCTGCGGCAACGGCGAGATCGCGCTCCGGCTCGCGAAGGCGGGCGCGGAAGCGTACGGCATCGACATTTCGGCCGAGGAAATCGAGACGGCGAAAAAATCCGCAGCGGCAGCGGGATTCGCTTCGCGGACGCATTTCGCCGTCATGGACGCCGAAGCGATGGACTTTCCGGACGATCACTTCGACGTCATCGTCTGCTCGGGCGTGCTTCACCACCTCGACGTGGACAAGGCCTTTCCGGAGCTCGCGCGCGTCCTCAAGCCGACGGGCGAGATCATCTGCGCCGAGGCGCTCGGCTACAATCCCGCGATCTCCTGGTATCGTCGCCGCACGCCGCAACTGCGAACGGCCTGGGAGACGGACCACATTCTGACGATGAAGGAGGTCCGCAAGGGCCTCAAGCATTTCTCGCGGGTCCACGTGCGGTTTTTCCACCTGTTCACGATTCTCGCGATTCCCTTCCGCAACTCACGCATCTTCGACGGGCTGCTCTCGCTGCTCCAGGCGATCGACCGGGTCGTGCTCAAGATCCCGGGACTGCGGCTGATGGCCTGGCAGATGTACATGGTCTATTCGCATCCCAGATGAATGTCTGGCTGATCAAGGACGGCGAAAACCTTCCTCTGCAGCCCGACGCCCGAAGGATGCGAACCTGGATGCTCGCCGAGGCGCTCGCAGGGCAGGGGCATCGGGTGACCTGGTGGGCGAGCACGCATTCCCATCAGCGAAAGACGCTCCATTTCGCTGAAGACCGGGACGTCGATCTCGGCCCGCAATTCCGGCTGAAGCTCCTGCACGCGGGTTCGTACCGCGGCAACAGGTCGATCGCGCGGCTCCTGCATCATTCACGCCTGGCAGCGAAATTCCGCCGCCTGGCCCCGTCTCAGCCTGCGCCCGACGTCGTCGTCAGCGCATTTCCGACGATCGAGCTCGCGTTCGAGGCCGTTGAGTTCGCGCGGGCCCGCGGCATTCCGGCGATCGTCGACATTCGCGACCCCTGGCCCGACAGCATCGTCGATCAGGCGCCGAAACCGTTTCGCGCCGCGGCACGCGTGGCGCTTCATGCCCTGGAACGCAAGACCAGGGCAAGCTTCACGCGCGCGGACAGTCTCGTCGCCTGCTCGCAAGGCTTTCTCGACTGGGGGCTCCGGAAGTCGGGCCGCGCCCGCCGGCCGCTCGATCGGGTCTTCTACATCGGCAGCTCGCCGCAGCCCGAAAAGCCGTCCGCGGCGTCAAAGCGGATCGACGAACTGGCGGAGCGACTGGCCGGCAAGGTCGTGTTCTGTTTCGTCGGTTCTTTCGGCCATGTATACCGGCTCCGCCTGGTCATTGAAGCCGCGGCGATCCTCGCAAAGCAGGGCTTGCGCGAGGCGCATTTCGTCCTTGCGGGCGACGGCGAGCAGTACGCCGAAGTCGCGGAAGCGGCGAAGGCACTCGGCAATGTCACGGTCACCGGCTGGTTGAGCGCGAGCGACGCAGATCGGCTGATGTCCCGCTCGCAGGTGGGTCTCGCGCCCATTCGCCAGATGCCGGGCTGCGTTCCCAACAAGATCTTCGAGTACTCGGCGGCGGGCCTGCCGATCCTGTCTTCGCTCGAGGGCGAGACCGCGGAAATTCTGGCGAAACATCGGGCGGGCCTGACGTATGCGCCGGAGGACCGGGAGGCATTCGTGTCGCTCGTGACCCGGCTCGCGACGGATGAGCGCCTGCGCCGCGAAATGGCGCAGAATTCGGCCTCGATGTTCGAGCGGGAGTTTCGGGCAGCCCGGATCTACGATGAATACGTCCGTCATGTCGAATCCATCGCGCAGGCCCGGGCGCATTGACGCCGCCGCGAAGCGGCTGTTCGACGTCATGTCATCCGCAATCGCGTTGATCGTCCTGTCACCCCTGCTGCTCATCATCGCCGCCGGCGTGAAGCTCACGTCGACGGGCCCGGTCTTCTATCGCGGCCTCCGGACCGGCCGCCACGGAAGGCCGTTCCGCATACTGAAGTTCCGCACGATGGTCGTGGACGCCGCGGACGTCGGCGGCCCGTCGACCGGCCAGGACGATCCCCGCGTCACCCGCTTCGGCGCATTACTCCGCCGATTCAAGCTCGATGAACTGCCGAATCTCGTCTGCGTCCTGTGCGGGCAGATGAGCATCGTGGGGCCAAGGCCGGAGGTCCCGCAGTACACGAGCCTTTACGAAGGTGAAGAAAAGTTGATCCTGAGCGTGCGGCCCGGCATCACCGACCTGTCCTCGATCCGGTTCATCGACCTCGCCTCGCACATCGGCGCGGAGAACGTCGATGCCGCCTTCGAAACCCGCGTCCTGCCCGTCAAGAACCGCCTGCGCGTCCAGTACGTCAAGGAAAGGAGCTTCCTGACGGACATGAGGATCATCGGCAGCACGCTCGCCAAGCTCTTCGGAATCTCGCGCTAGTGCAGTACGTTTCCCTTCCGCGGGCGGGTGCGTCCGTGTCGCGCATTGCCGTCGGCTGCGAGCAACTCGGCGGCACGGACTGGGGCGATTACGACCTCGAGGAGACGATCCGCGCCGTCGCGCGCGCAGTGGATCTCGGGATCAATGCGTTCGACACGGCGGACGTCTACAGCCTTGGAGAATCGGAAAGGCTTCTATCGCGTGCACTCGGCCCGCGGCGTCGCGACATGTTCATCGTGACGAAGGGCGGCGTCCGCTGGGAGCTGCCGCCGGGCCAGAAGCGGGCTCGAACCTCCTTCGATCTCAGTCCCGCGTACCTGCGCCAGGCGCTCGAAGACTCGTTGCGCCGCCTCGACATCGACACGATCCCGCTGTATCTCCTGCATGCGCCGGATCACCGCGTGCCGCTCGAGGAATCGCTCGAAGCAGTCGTGAAGCTGAAGGAGGCGGGCAAGATTCGGGCCATCGGCCTTTCGAATTTCTCGTTCAACGACATCCGGCGCGCGGATGCGCTCGCCGCGATCGCAGTCGTCGAGCTTCGCTACAACCTGATCGAACGCGGCCCTGAAGCGGAATTGTTTCCCTGGTGCAGGGAGCGCGGCATCGGCATATTCACCTACGGGCCGCTCGCCGAGGGCCTGCTCGCAGGAAAGTATTCGGCCGCAAGCCGGTTCGACGCGAGCGACCGGCGAAGCCGCCTGCCGCATTTCCAGGGCGATGCGCTCAGGCAAAACCTCGAAGTCGTCGAACGCGTGAAACGGCTTGCCGTCGATCATTCGAAAACGGCGGCACAGATTGCGGTAAATTGGGTGCTCTCGCGCGACGCGGTGACGTCGGCGGTCGTCGGCGTCAAGAACGTGAATCAACTCGAAGAAGTGGCGGGGAGCGTCGGATGGTCTGTCGATCCGCGGTCATTCGATGACTGATTTCAAGTCGGACCTCGGCGGTCTCGCGGATCCGTCGTCGCACCAGGGCCCGGTCGATGTCGCCGGCGTCGATCCGGCGACGCTCCGGAAATTCCTGGCGGACATGCTGACGATCCGGCTCGCGGAAGAGGCGATCGGCGGGCTCGTCGAGGAGGGGCTGGCGAAAACGCCCTGTCACCTCGCGATCGGCCAGGAGGCGATTGCGGTCGGCGTATCGGCCCGGGTTCGGAGCGGCGATCGCGTCTTCGGCGGTCATCGTTCGCATTCGCACCTGCTCGCCCTCGGCGGAGACCTCTTCGGACTGATCGCGGAGATTCTCGGCAAGGCGAACGGCGTGTCGCGCGGCATGGGCGGATCGATGCATCTCTACGCGCCGTCCGTCGGATTCCAGGGCTGCGTGCCGCTTGTCGGCGCGACGATCCCGATTGCGGTCGGCGCCGCGCTCGCCGCGCGCATGGACGGCGCGGGCGCCATCGCGGTCAGTTACTTCGGAGACGGCGCAGCGGAAGAGGGGGTGTTTCACGAATCCCTCAACCTGGCGGCGGCCCAGCGTCTGCCGATCCTCTTCGTCTGCGAAAACAACCTGTTCTCGAGCCATCTCGACATCTTGCTGCGACAGC